>JBBILY010000172.1:0-5740 GCA_037444705.1 Chloroflexota bacterium
AAGCTAGCTCAGGATGCAGGCACCTATTTGTTCAATTGTCTGCCGCATTGGTATAACGCCTTGTACCGCACCGATGTTCATAATACGTTGAGGATTCATTTCCAAGATAAGATGAGGCGCGTTGGGCGCTTCCTGTGGTTGGATTGGGCGCAGGCCTGGCTTGTGGCGCATGAGCAGGCTAAAGGTGGCGAGTGGGAACGTCTGATCGCCGCACATGATGGCTATCGTCGCCTGGGATTCATTCATCAGCGCTCAGTGACTGCTTTCAAAGAGGGGCGTTGGCTGATTGAGGATACAATGCTTCCCGTCGGCGAGGGGGGTGCAAAGTCGCATGCCCGCGATTCTGAAACGATTGCTTGTGCCATTCATTGGTTGTTACCCGATTGGGAGTGGCGCATCGAAGTCCTCCAGGCAGGTTATGTACTGTCCCTTTTATCGCCTTTTGGGACGGTGGAGTTGCGAGTTACTCCAAAGACAGGGGTATTCCGCTCGAATGCACGCCTCATTCGTGCGGGGCAGGTGCTCTATGGCTCAGGAGAATCATCGCCCGTGTGGGGCTGGGTTTCTCCCACGTATGGTAAGAAGATCCCAGCGCTCTCGTTGCGTGTGGATATCCAGGCGAAGCCCCCGTTTAGACTGGAAAGCGAGTGGATATTACCTGTTAAGGATATGGAATAAATTGGGTGGTTAAGGATGCATATCTTATTGATCCACCAGGCATTTACGGCTCTGGGTGAGCCAGGAGGCACACGTCATCACGAACTGGCACGCTATCTAGGGCAGCGCGGTCATCAGGTTACAGTCATAGCCAGTCCAATCAGTTATTTGACCGGGAAGAGCCATAGGGATAAGTTCCACTGGGTGGAGCGCGAAGACGGAGGTCCCGGCGTTACGATTTTGCGGGCTTATACATATCCTGCGCTACATCGCAGTTTTGTCCATCGTTTGTTTTCTTTTCTGTCTTTTATGTTCTCCTCCTTCATAATAGGCGTTGGGGTTGATAAAGTAGACCTGGTGTGGGGTACTTCTCCGCCTATCTTCCAGGGGTTCACCGCCTGGGCACTATCGCGCCTCAAGCGAGCGCCATTTTTATTTGAAGTACGCGACCTGTGGCCAGCCTTTGCAGTCGCGGTGGGTGTGTTGCGCAGCC
Organism: Chloroflexota bacterium; assembly: GCA_037444705.1. Classification (GTDB taxonomy): domain Bacteria; phylum Chloroflexota; class Anaerolineae; order Anaerolineales; family UBA4823; genus DATCYX01. The sequence continues at coordinate 1,151 of JBBILY010000172.1, forward strand.
GACCCCTGATTTACGCTTCAGAAGGGCTGGAAAAATTTCTCTATCGCCAGGCGCAACGGGTGATGGTGAATTCACCGGGGTTTGTGGAGTTCGTTCGTGAGCGGGGAGCGCGACAGGTGGAATTGCTGCCCAATGGAGCAGATCTGAACATGTTTCATCCCCAATGGGATGGGGCTGCCTTTCGCCGCGAGCATCACCTGGAAGATAAGTTCGTTGCGCTCTATGCTGGTGCTCATGGAATGTCCAATGATTTAGGGGTGGTGCTAGAGGCAGCGTTGCTGCTGCGAGATCGAGCAGAGATCGCCATTGTGCTGCTGGGCGATGGCAAGGAAAAGCCAAATCTGATGGCCAAAGCCGTGGAAATGGGTTTGTCTAATGTCTATTTTTTACCTCCATTACCCAAAAAAGATATGCCTTTGGCGTTAGCCGCAGCAGATGTCTGCATCGCTATTTTGAAACCCATTGAATTGTATAAGACGGTGTACCCCAATAAAGTATTTGATTATATGGCTGCGGGACGCCCGGTGGTGTTGGCGATTGACGGGGTGATTCGGCAGGTGGTGGAGGAGGCGAGAGCCGGAATCGCGGTACCCCCCGGCAACGCGGCCCAATTGGCTGAGGCGATCCGTACGTTAGCGAACGAACCTCAACTCAGGCATGAAATGGGGCTCGCCGGTCGGAGACATGTTCAAGCCCATTTCGACCGTGCTCATCTGGCGCAGCGGCTCGCGCATCTGCTGGAGGCCATGGTCAGTAAATGAGATAATATATTTTGCTACCAAGGGAGGAATTTTAGATGGCAGGGGCAGGCAATTGGCGAAACACATCGTCTTCATCGGGGGTAAATGGCATAGCCGCAATCACTGCTTCAATGCCAAGAGCGCCATAGATATGGGGAAAGGTCTCATTGCCAACACTTTCCCAACGGATTTCTGCCTTAACCATGCGAGGGTCAATCCAAAGCAAGAGAAGGTCAGGCTGGCCCTGGTAGAGGTGGTTGGCTACATTTAAAACTTGCTCTGGGCGAGAACAGTGAATAAAGCCCTCTCGTTCCAGTGAGTCGGAGCGATATGTGCCCCGATTCAAGGCGGCCTCCCAGGATTGGTGCGGGCAGATATGGACGATTAAATCTGAAATTGTCGCAGACATTACGGTTGGAGCCCTCTTCTTATTTGTGCTCTGCCAGTAATTGCAGCACACGCTGCAAGATGACCTCAGCCACCTTGACTTTATCCATCAGAGGTAACGCCTCCACACCGCCTTGAGCATCCAGAAGGGTGACGCGGTTGGTGTCTACGGCGAAACCGGCGTCAGAGGCAGTGATGTCATTGGCAGCAATCAAATCCAGGCGTTTTCTCTGCAATTTGGCGCGGGCGTTCTCCAGCAGATTCTGGCTCTCGGCAGCAAAGCCGACGCTCACCCGAGGAAAGCCATATTCGGATTTATATTTGGCAACCTCTTGCAAAATATCGGGCGTGGGCTCGAGTTTAATCTCGAGAAGATTGCCCTCTCTCTTTATCTTTTGTTCGGCAACCGCCACAGGTCTGAAATCAGCCACCGCGGCTGCCATTAATAAGACGTCTGCCTGTCGGATAGCCTCCAGGATTGCTTTGAGCATCTCCTGGGCGGATTGTACGTTTACACGTTGGGCACCTGTAGGAGTGGGCAGGTGGGTAGGACCTGTGATCAGGGTTACATCGGCGCCGAGGTCCAGGGCAGCCTGGGCCAGGGCAAAACCCTGCTTACCGGAGGAGCGATTGGTGATGGCACGCACCGGGTCAATGGCTTCCTGGGTGCCTCCCGCAGTAACCACTACCTTACGCCCGTGCAAGGGTCCACCGCGGCTGAGCCTCAGGCGAATGTGACCCAATAGTTCCTGCGGCTCTATCATACGCCCAATTCCAGATACTCCAGAAGCCAGATGCCCTTCAAAAGGGCCGGCGATAAAGACGCCGCGCTGACGCAAGAGTTCCAGGTTGGCTTGAGTGGCAGGATGTGAGTACATGCCACCATCCATGGCTGGCGCCAGGATCAGCGTGCACTGGGCAGCAAGGGCGGCGAGGGTGAGTAAATTATCGGCCACACCATGCGCTAGTTTGGCTAATGTGTTGGCCGAGGCCGGGGCTATAACCAGCAGATCAGCCGCATGCGCCAAGCCAATGTGGAGCACATGTCCTTCGCTCCCCCATAGATCAGCATCCACATAGGCACGGCGGCCAGTCACCGATTGAAAAGTCAGTGGCGTGACAAAACGCGTGGCTGCCTCGGTGAGCACCACATCCACCTGAGCACCTGCCTGAGCCAGTTTTGAGGCCAGGTCAGCTGCCTTATAACAGGCGATGGAACCGGTGACGCCCAGCAATATGCGCTTATCATTTATCGGGTTGGTCATTTGATGGACCTTGTCCTATGTTTTTATGGGGATTACCGTTTTTCATGAGCCTAGTAATTATATATCGCCAAGCAGAAGTTTTGTGAAAGGAGAGGCAAAGCGTACAATATTGAGCTGGGTGAGAAATTCAATTGCCGCTTGGGTGGCCTGAGATTATGTAGATTGTTGATCATGAAACTGGCAAAGAAGTTTATCCGCTTGCAAAATTGGCGCGATAATTTTTATACAGGTCCGTGGCGAAGGATAATTTTTCAAAGAGAGGAGCCAAAACAAATGTTTGGTGAAATTTTGAAATCGCCGACCGCTTTCTTGAAGTTTATGCTGGGGGATTTGGCAGATGAGACCCCACTCCAGGAATATGAGGCCTGGTGGGAAGCCGAGGGTAGGGAGATTTCCGCCACAGTTGATCGAGAGGGGACTCCCTGGTTAAGGATGTTCAGTGTCTTGGGAAAACGGGTTGACGAGATCGTCTTCCCCGAGTCCTATTGGAAAATGTTACGAAAAGGCTATCAGATAGGGTCAGTATGGCGGGCTTTTGAAGCAAGCTCCCTGCTGCCTGTATATCTGTTGGGTTATATCACCGCTTTTTATGATACCGGTCTCTATTGCCCTTATGCAGTGTCCCTATCCACAGCGGTGCCTCTTTTCAAGTACGGAAAAGAGGAGATTAAGGCGCGCTTCCTGCCCTTAATGCTGCGCAAAGATGGCAATGCCTGGCAGGGAGCCACATGGATGACGGAGGCTGCAGGTGGCTCTGACCTGGGGGCGGGAGTAGAGACCATCGCCCGTCGGACTGGTGAGCACTGGGTGCTCAATGGTGAGAAATATTTTGCCAGCAACGCAGGAGCTGAACTGGCCGTGGTAGCCGCCAGGCGTGAGGGGGCGCCTGCCAACGTGCGCGGCCTCTCTTTATTTCTCTTGCCTCGCTATCGGGAAGATGGCAGCCTGAATTATTTTATCCGTCGTCTAAAGGATAAGATTGGCACGCGTTCAGTTCCGACAGGGGAAGTGGAACTGCGAGGCAGTGAAGCCTATCTCTTGGGCGAGCCTGAACAAGGCATTTACCTGATCCTGGAGGTGCTTAATCTCTCCCGGGTGGCAAATTGCATCGGTAGTGTGGCGTTGATGCAGCGGGCTATTGCCGAAGCATATGCCTTTGCTCAACAGCGGGTGGCATTTGGCAAGCCTGTGTTGGAACATCCCCTGCTAAATCAGCAATTCAGGGATCAGATATCTCTATTGAAAAAGGCATTTACCCTGGCTTGGGAGGCAGTAAGAATGTTGGATAAGGTGTGGCTAGAAAAGCCACCTTATACAGAGCGCTACCATCTGTTTCGTCTGGTGGCACACCTGGCAAAATACTGGACGGCAGACCTGGCAGTGCTTGCCGCCAAGTGGGCTATGGAGGTGCATGGGGGCATGGGAGTGCTAGCAGAATATGGCGTCGAACGTTGGTTGCGAGAGGCCATGATTTTACCCATCTGGGAGGGCACACCCCATCGCCAGATCCTGGACGGGCTAGAAGCCATGCAACGCAAACGGGCGCACGAATTGCTCTTTGAACATCTGGCTGCGTATGCTGCGCCTCAAGCCTTGGAGGATATCGCCGCCCAGGTGGACGCGCTGCTGGCACTGCCACCAGAGATACAGGAAGCCCAGTCTGAGGCGGTTTTTCGCCATCTGGCTGTTTTTTGTGCAGAAACTTTGCAGCAGCAATATCAAGTTCCATCCAGGTCTTAATCGCCGCTGATGGCAGACCTGAAGTAACTACCTGGCGTGGATCGTTTGGGGTTATGTTTCTTTATCTGTCTCCGGTAATTACACAGTTGGAAGCCAAAACCAGGCGTAATCGTTGCTTGACAAGCGTCCTGCTACTAGGTAAAATAAGGGCGCTTTTAGGGCAAGGGCAGATTAAAGCCGAGATAGCTCAGTTGGTAGAGCACGCGGCTGAAAACCGCGGTGTCGCCAGTTCGATTCTGGCTCTCGGCACTCCGAGCCAGATACCGATCGGATATGCGGGCGTGGTTCAGTTGGTAGAACGTCTCCTTGCCAAGGAGAAGGTCGTGGGTTCGAGTCCCATCGCCCGCTCTGAGACAGATTGCTGATTGAAAGACGCCAATCAGCAATCTTTATCTAAACAATTGGCGACGTGGCCAAGTGGTAAGGCAAGGGTCTGCAAAACCCTGATCACGGGTTCA
>JBBILY010000173.1:0-5703 GCA_037444705.1 Chloroflexota bacterium
GCCTTCGCTGCCTACCTGTGGGGCTACCTGATGGATGCCAACGGGAGGCGCCGCGGCCTGGTGTTGGGCTTGGCCCTGGGAACTCTGGGAGCAGGGCTGGCCATGCATGCCATTATCACCAGCCAATTACCCGAGTTTCTGCTGGGGATGATCCTGATCGGCGCGGCTAATGCCGCCATGGTGCTGGGAAGGTTCGCTGCAGCCGAAGTCCACCCCCCTGACCAGCGCGGCAAAGCGATTTCGAACGTGGTGATCGGTGGCACATTTGGCTCGATCTTTGGACCACTGCTGGTAGCCCCTTCGGGACAATTCAGCCGCGGGCTTGGGCTGGATGAACTCTCCGGCGCTTATGGCGCGGCTCTGTTGCTCCTCGTCCTGGCCGGCAGTGTCATCTTCATAGGCTTGAGGCCCGATCCTCGCGAATTGGGGCAAGAGGTGGGGCGCGCCTATCCTGAACCTGTCTCAATGAATGGCCCGGCGCGTCCGTTGGCGCAAATCCTGCGCCAGCCTGCGGCGGGGATCGCCATCGCTGCCATGGTACTGGGGCAGGTAGTCATGGTGATGGTCATGGCGATCACCTCGCTGCATATGCGCAATCATCACCATGGGCTGGGAAGCATCTCGTTGGTGATCTCTGCCCACACCTTCGGTATGTACGCCTTTTCATTGCTATCAGGACGGTTGGTAGATCGCTGGGGTCGAGGTTCAGTCATCGTCAGTGGGGCGGCGGCTCTCTTGATCGCCTGCCTGGCAGCGCCAATCTCGCCCCAGGTGTTACCCCTGGGGATAGCCCTCTTTCTCTTAGGGCTGGGATGGAATTTCTGTTTTGTAGGAGGCTCTACCCTGCTCGCCGATCAACTCTCCATCGCCGAACGCGCCCGCACTCAAGGCTTTAACGACCTCCTGGTTGGGCTGGCCTCGGCCCTGGCTGGGCTAACCAGCGGCCTGGTTTTCGCGGCAGTGGGCTACGGCACTATGGCGCTGTTAGGTGCACTTCTGGCGCTATTACCCCTTATCAGCACCTTCATCTGGCTGAGAGGCAGGTCACCGCGTGTGGAGTTAGAAAGCGCATGAGGAGAGGTGCTAAACCGATATAAACGCCAGGGTGTTCAGCCAGCGACCGACTGAACACCCTGTATTTTTAGGAGGTTATCGAGGGTGTGCCAGGATCATCTCAAAGCACACCCTTATCTTATGATGAGATCAAGGCGTAACCACCGGGCAGGCAGGTGTACCACTGGTGGTGCACACAATGCGCCCCTGAATGGCGGGGCTGATGGGCGAATTAGCCGCGATGTAGTCGGCTACCACTTCATCCATCAGGTCTTGTGTGGTGGAGCGGCCATAGACGACCGGGTAGCCATCGCCGCCCTGTGCCATGAAATCGTTCAGCGCCAGGGTATAGGTGGAGACCGAGGTCAGATCCACCGCCGCACCCGTACACGAGCCATCAGCCGCCTGGCGCACGGCACTGACCACACGGCTGCCGGCCGGGGCTGAGATGTTATAGGTAAAACACAGGCCGGAGACTTGCGGGAAGCGCCCACTCACGGCCGGCATGCTCGAGACGCCGTTCTCCAGCATGGCTTTCAACTCGGCGCCATTAACCTGCAGGGTGACGACCACGTTACCAAAGGGCAGCACCGCCAAAACCTGCCCTCGGGTGATCAGATATGGCGGTGGTGTGTAAGGTGGGCAGAAATCTGCAGGGTTGTCCACGACCGGGCAGGTCAGGTCTGCGCGCAGCCCACCCGAGTTGGTGATGGCGAAGTCCGTGTTGTAGGTCAGGCGCATGGCATCCGTGGTGACATTGCCTATCCTGGACTCACAAGTGCGTCCGGCCGTATTGCCGCAGGCATCTGTACGTGGCACAAACACCATGGAAGCGCCGATCACTGTGCCCAGAATAGGGCCCAACTGAGCGTTTAACTCATCAATGCGCGCCTGAATGGTTGGATCAGGCTCCATACCGATTGTCCAGGGTTTGTGGAAATCAGCCGTCTTGTAAATCACTCTCTTGGTGTTGGTGTCCACTGTCAACCGCACGCGGGTAAAGCGAATCCCTTTGCTGCGGTTCTCGGCCACCAACACGCCATTCGGCCTCACAGTCAGGACCTGGAAATCCGTATGATCGCCTAAGACAGCATCTACCCCAATCAGTTTGTCCGCCAGATCAATCACAGGCCCTGTAGGATTGGTGAGCGTGCCTGCGGTCGCGCCTTCATGTCCAATCGCCACCACCGCATTCACCTCGCCTTTCGAGCGCAACCTGGCGACCTCGGCGTTCACCGCCGCCGCCGCATCTGTAACCATAAAGGGATCCAGGTTGCCAGGGAAGATCAATTGCACCAGATCGCTATTAGAGAAGCCCACAATCCCGAGTTTAAAGCCCTCAAAGTGGAATATAGCCGAAGGCTGCCATTCTGGCGGAGTCTTACCCGTGGCTGGGTCAACGATGTTAGCCGTCAGATAGGGGAAGTTCGCCAGCGGGATGAGTTCTGTGCGCAGGTACGTTTGTCCACGATCGAAGTTGTGATTACCCAGCCCATCGGAGGTGAAGCCCATCAGGTTCATGATCTCCACGGTGGGCTTATCGCCAAAGAAGTTGGAGATCGGCGGGGTTGCTCCCACTGAATCACCACCAGCCACGGTGAGTGAGCCATGCGGCGCTTCGGCACGGTAGAGGTCGAACCAGGCCTTGAGAAAGGCAGCGCCGCCAATCGCAAAGGATGGATTGCTGGCGCCAGAGCCGCTCACGTTATCCGCTGCCTCCGCCAGGGGCACCAATTGACCATGGTAGTCGCTGATTTGCAGCAGAGTGGCTTCTTTGAATTGCCCAGGGTTTTTAAACAGGTTATACAAGATGCGGCCGCGCGCATTTTGCGCTCCTGGAATGCCCATCAGGAAAGCGATTGTGGGCGCCAGATCCACAGCGCGGATGCCCTTAACCGGCCCTTGCTTGCGAATGCCTGGCCCCGCTGCCACAAAAGTGGCGTGCAGGTTTACATTATGCTCCAGGTCAACCAGATCAGGTAAATAACCATGCTGACCAAAAAATTGGGAGAAGGCGATCACCTGGCCTGGGGTGGCGGCATCGAACTGATAGGGTGGGCGTAGTACCACCACCACGTCGCCACTGCGCGAGGGGTGGAGTGAGTCGCTGCCATCCACATTGCGCAGTTCTTCTTTCTTGTAGATCGCCAGGACCACCTGCTTGCCCGGGTTGGCGGGGTCGCTCAGATTTTGGAAGGCAGCGATAATCTTATCCCGTACCATTTCATAATCCGCGGCCGCCACCACGCCAGCGGGGTCACGCCCTGCCAGGCTGATGTAAATCTGCGCTGTGCCGCCCGCCCAGCAGGCTTTGGCCTTGGTCGGTGCTCCACCCACGCGGCAATTCGAGGTTTGCTCAGTGGCTTGTAGAGCGGCGTTCTTCAGCACCGTGCCGGCGTTGACCGCATTCCACTGAGGTGCAAAGCCGTGATCCGATGAAGCGAAAACCGCCGTGTTTTCACCCATAAGCGAGCGTCCAAGCGCCAGGGTCTCATCGGCCTCGGCGTAAGCGGCGCGAAGGTAACCCTCGCGAATTTCCAGCCTGCCATCGGGAATGTCATCATTGTTGGCGTCATCGTAATAGGGATTGGGATCTCCATCCATATCGGTGGGGGTCACCAGCGCCATGAACTGATGGCTGAATTCATCCGTAATCGGATTGCCCAACATCAACAAATTAGGACGGACGCCTAGGGTGTTGAAAATGTATTCCAGATAGGAGAAATGGGCCTCTTTCCACATTAACCCCTGCTCGACATAAGTGTCTTCATCAACGATACCGGCCTCCAGAGGGGCAAAATCAGCGGCCGTGGACGAGGGGAACAGAGCATTCAGTTCTTCTTCGAAGCCCAAGGGGGTGTTACAACCGGGAGCATAGGTGCAGCCCTCATAGGAGGCGTTGGCGCGGGAAATCGAGGTGAAGTAAATCCTGAACTTAGATAAGTCGGGTGCAATTTCGATGGCTTTGAGGTAGAAACCTGCGGTTTGCCCTGCTCGTGTCCCGATAAGGACCACTTTGACATCAGCCCACTGCCCGGCCATCAAATCTGCCACCGCCTGAGTGCCATCTTTTCCTGCTGTGGATGGTACTACCAGCACCTTATCATAATTGATGACTGCATCGTCGGTGGAATCGTAAATGTAGAGATCATAGAAGCGATCGAAGTTCGTCGAGGCAGGAAAAGCGGTGTTGGTGAGTTTGAGTTGTTCCTGCATGGCAGGGCTATAGGAAGCGGGCACATTGGTCCACCCCGCCGCCGGGTCTAAATCCACCCGTTGATAGGAAACACCAAAAGCATTAGCCCCTGCTGGTTGGCCAGGCAAGTCATAGTTGAGCAAAATGCCGCGGTTAGAGAAAAAGGTGCGGAAATCCACCACGGGCCCTTGCAGGGGCGGTGAAATGTTGCGCGACCCGGCCCACTCGACGGAGACCACGACTTTGCCAGCGCGCTCTGCCGCCTGCATGATGGTATCCGCCTGCAAGATGCCGGTGGTAAAAGCAGAGGTGCGATTATTGAAATTGCCCTCGCCAACCCGATGGAAAGTATTATTGGTCGAGCCATGCTCACCAGGATAGGCGCCGCTCGCCAAGGTATACCAGCCCACGCCGGTATTGGGTGGGAAAGCCTGCACCAGCCCATTCTCGCCACGCACACCTTTAGCCATCAAATCGGCATAAGTGGGCATAAGACCCAATGAGGCATAACGTTCCATTAGGTCAGGACGCATGCCATCGGCGGCAAAGAATATTGCTTTTTGGGTGAAAGGAGGGGATGAAGGGGTGGGAGAGAAAGGCACTTGTGCTAGTCCTGGGGCAGCCATACCGAGCAGGAGCCCCAAAACGACAAGGATGTGTAAAAGTTTAACTTTCATAAGCCGTTCCTTTCTAGAATAATCTAATCAACCGAAGATAGACGAGAGGCCTCCCCTTGCTCTGCAATCATCTTGCAGGGCCAGAGAAGAGGCGCAAGAACTACCCCATCACCTCCTTTCCATAATTCGGTATAAACGCAACCCGACGGGAGAAAAATAACCTTCGACGAAGATGATCACCGGTTTCACCCTGGCTGGCGCCAATCTGGAATAAAGGACTTCATCCTCGCCAGTTAAAAATCTATAGATTGTCCTATCCTGAGCCCTGATTACCAATCAAATTATACCAAATCAGATAAAGAACAGAATATTAACTGATGACAAATAAAATTTCTCATTTAAATGATTTCGCAACAATTATGCAATTCGTTTTGCCCAGATGGATTGTCGTCCTAGGCGCAATAGCGTTTTCTTGCCGATTGCTTTTATAACCAGCCCGATTTTAAGGATTCCCGGCAAAAATTATTGTTATAATTATAACGAACGACGTTGGGGGGAAAGGCCTTTATAGGTAACCGTGCGTTGCTTGACTGCGGTACCGAACTTACTGGTAAATAGTCGTTTCAGGTTTTAGTGGTTCATTTAGTGAACGATGGCATTCTACTTTGGGAAGTGGGAAGGAGGTGGTGTTATCCGGCGTCGGTATCCCTTTTCAACCTGTGAGAAATCTGGCTTGAGCAAGCAAGTCTGGATAAGGTTTGTAAACTTTGGGAGGGTTAAAACATGAACAAGACTCGCTTATTGACCTTGCTCATCATGGTGACGCTCTTGGTTTCT
>JBBILY010000174.1:0-1278 GCA_037444705.1 Chloroflexota bacterium
TATAGAAAGTTTAAGATCCACATTGGGGCCACGCAGGATCACCTGGTCGCGACCTTTGATCCAGTCAACTATCCGTTGTTGCTCTTTTTCAACTTTTTGCCAATACGCGATCGGCTCCGGGGTGAGTTCATCGGCGTGACAGGCGCGGTAAAAGAAGTTCTGATACTCCTGAATCCCCATTTCGGCTTCCATGGCATAAGCCGGCGTGGGATACAGGGTGCTCATCCAACGGAGAGCGCCTTCGGCGCCGCGGCGCATTTGGGCTTCCAGTAAAGTAGAGAGGGCTTTTTGACGGCGCGCCAGCCGCTCTGGCTTCACTGTGGTCAGAGCACGGGTGTTCAATTCCGAACGTACTTTAATCAGCACCTCGAAAGTCTCAAAAGCCATCTTATGAAACAGTGGAACGAAATCCAGTTGGGCCTCGCTGGCGTATGAGTAGAAGATTTCGCTCTCTTCGGGGAATTCCAGCAGCACGTGGGGATAGCCGCCACGCTCCAGGATACGTTGATATAAGGCGCTCACCAGAGGTGCAGCTGCGATGGTAGCAGTGATGGCTACCCGGTCGCCGGCTTTGACGTTGGTGGAATAATCCACCAGGATTTGGGCAAACTTTTGAATTTTAGTGTCGGTCAATGATGTCTCCGTAAAATTTATTTAAGCGTGGGTATTATAACATCATTGCCGATCTTGAGCCTGTGGAGGCGTGAAGCGTATATAATTGGGGAAAATCAAAACCTTTCAGGATTGCGTACCCCATGACTCTGGATCAAGATTTACAAAGTTACCTATCCTCCCATCTCGATGAATATCTTGAGATCCTCCATGATATGGTAGTGATTAATAGTTTTACCGCTAACCCGGAGGGGGTAAACCGGCTGGGAGTATTGACAGCGGATTTATTTGCCAACCTGGGGTTTCGGGCGGAGTTTGTCCAGTCGGATAACCCGAATTATGGGAGGCATCTGTTCTTAAGCCGTGCGGCTGAAACCCATGAAGGTGAGGACTCACGTGGCTGTGTGGCGATGATCTCCCATCTGGACACCGTCTATGCTCCAGACGAGGAGATTAAAAACGATTTTATCTGGCGTCCGCAAGGTGACCGCATCTATGGCCCTGGTACGGTGGACATCAAAGGGGGAACGGTGATGATCTTTATGGTGCTGGAGGCCTTACGCGCTTTCAACCCGCGAGTTTTCGCTCAAACCTCATGGAAAGTATTTCTGAATGCCAGTGAGGAAGCGCTATCTCAAGATTTTACGCGCTTGTCTCTGGAACGAC
>JBBILY010000174.1:1289-4333 GCA_037444705.1 Chloroflexota bacterium
GCCTGGTTTTTGAGGGTGGAACGATTGCTAGAGGCGCTTATCCGCTGGTGACGGCGCGAAAAGGTCGGGCGACATTTCGGGTTGTTGTGGAGGGAAAATCGGCCCACGCTGGAAATTACCACCCGTATGGGGCCAATGCCATCGTTCAACTGGCGCATACGGTGCAAAAAATAGCCCGTTTGACTGATTACAAGCAGGGCCTGACTTATAACGTGGGCACGATTGCCGGCGGTACGGTGATCAACCGCGTACCCCATTATGCTGAAGCCGAGGTGGAAATGCGGGCTTTTCTTCCCGAGGTGTTTGAAAGCGGCATTGCCAAAATGGTTGAGTTGGGGAGGACTTCAGAGGTAACTAGCAGGGATGGTTTCCGTTGTAAGGTCAAGGTTGAGGTTAGAGAAAAGACCGCTCCTTGGCCAGATAACATAGCCACGCGTCACCTTTTCGAAGTGTGGGAAAGCGCTGCCAGGAGACTTGGGTTGCGTGTTCTTCGAGAAGAGCGGGGCGGTCTGAGTGATGGAAATATGCTCTGGCATCGCTTCCCTACACTGGATGGTTTAGGCCCAAGCGGCAACAATGCCCATTGCTCAGAACGCAGCCTAGATGGGAGTAAGGATCAGGAGTTTGTCCTGCCATCATCTTTTATCCCTAAGGCTTCGTTGAATGTTTTGGGAATTTTACAATTGCTTGAGGCCTTATGAAGCAGGTACTCCAGGATTTGCGCACGGGTGAAACCGTGGTGGTGGAAGTGCCTGTCCCTGCACTGCGGGCAGGGATGGTGTTGGTGCGCACCGCTGCGTCTCTGGTTTCGGCTGGTACAGAGCGCATGGTGGTGGAGTTTGCCGAAAAATCCCTGCTAGGTAAGGCGCGCTCACGTCCAGACCTTGTGCGCCAGGTATTGGAAAAAGCACGGCGAGAGGGCTGGTTGTCTACTGTGGAAGCCGCTTTCAACCGCCTGGATCAGCCTTTGCCTTTGGGTTATTCTTCGTCAGGGACGGTCGTGGCTGTGGGTGAAGGGGCGAAAAACTTACGCTCTGGTCAGCGGGTGGCTTGTGCTGGTGGTGGTTATGCCGTACATGCCGAGTACAACCTGGTGCCGCGCAACCTGGTTGTGCCTCTGCCCGACCAGGTGGATTTTGAGGCGGCGGCATTCACTACCCTGGGCGCGATCGCCTTGCATGGTTTCCGCCTGGCGGAGGCGCAGATTGGCGCCAGGGTGGCTGTGATTGGTTTGGGTTTATTAGGCTTATTAAGTACAGCCATTGCTTTGGCAGCTGGTTGCAGCGTGTTGGGGATTGATTTGGATCCATGGCCAGAAAACTGGGAGCGGAAGGGGTGCTCAGGGAGGGCGCTGAGGAGGCTGCTCTGGCTTTCTCTTATGGCCGCGGATGCGACGCTATTTTGATTTGTGCAGACACGCCATCGGCCGACCCGGTGCAACTGGCGGGTAGCATCGCTCGCGATCGGGCGCGGGTGGTGGCAGTGGGCGCTGTGGGGCTGAGACTGCCTCGCAAACCTTACTATGAGAAGGAACTCTTTTTTGTCAATTCACGCTCCTATGGTCCGGGGCGTTATGACTCCTCCTACGAGGAGAAAGGACAGGACTATCCGATTGGCTATGTACGATGGACCGAGGGGCGCAATTTGGAAGCCTTCGTGGATTTACTGGCCACCGGGCGCGTGGATGTGAAGCCGCTGATTACGCATCGCTTTCCGATAGAGCAGGCGCCTCAGGCGTATCAATTGATTACTGGCAAGGTGAAAGAACCGTTCTTAGGGGTGCTTTTGACTTATGCCTCCACCTCAACTGCGCCGCTGACACAGACAAGTTATTCCCAAAGTTTGGTGGGCCAGCAGAGAGTCATCCCCTCTCAAGGGAAGGTTAAATTAGGGGTGTTAGGCGCGGGTAATTTCGCCTTGGCGGTGCTCTTGCCCGCATTGGCGAAAATTCCCGGGGTTGAACTGGTGGGCATCGCCTCGGCTTCTGGCGTAAGCGCCAGCCATGCAGCCAGGCGTTTTGGCTTCCGTTATGCGACCAGCCAGGAGGAGCAAATTTACAGTGATCCAGAGATTAACACGGTAGCCATTCTCACCCGCCATCACTTGCATGCGCAGCAAGTGGTGACCGCCTTGCAAGCCGGCAAGCACGTCTTTTGCGAAAAACCCCTGGCGATCGACTCCGAACAGTTGTCTATGATCCGAGAGCAATTAGCACGATCATCTGCAGTTGCTCCTTTACTCATGGTAGGTTTCAATCGCCGTTTTGCCCCTTTGGCTCAAAGGTTGCGGGCATTCTTTGCTGAACGTAGTGAACCGATGGTGATCCATTATCGAGTAAATGCGGGTTACCTGCCGCTTACCCATTGGCTCCACGACCCGCATCAGGGCGGTGGTAGGATCGTGGGAGAAGGTTGTCATTTCATTGATTTTCTCACTTTCATAACAGGGGTTTTACCTCAGGAAATTTGTGTGGAAGCATTAGCGGATCAAGGGCGATATTGTGAAGATAACGTGGTGATGACCCTCACCTATCCAGATGGATCAATTGGCAGCATCATCTATGTAGCCAATGGTGATAAAGCCATGGCGAAGGAGCGAATTGAGGTCTTTGCTCAGGGGCGGATGGGCGTGTTGGATGATTTTCGCTCTCTGGAATTGTCCTATCAAGGGCGGCGAAAGGTGTGGCGCTCGCGTTTGCGCCAGGATAAAGGCCATGCGGCTGAATGGCGTGCCTTTGTGGGGGCGGTGGCTCAGGGCGGTGAGGTTCCCATTCCGTACCAACATCTGTTGGGCGTTACCCAAGCCACTCTGGCGGCCAGGGAGGCTTTAAGAAGTGGCGAACGTGTGACAATCACCTACGATTGATAGCTGACCCATGCCCCAATTACAACAGATTATTCTCATTCTGAAAGCGCTACGCGAGATGGGGTTTGAGCGGCTGGGTTACTATGCCTGGTATCAGATTCTTCTGCGGAGTGGCTATCTGAGATGGGCTACTCAGGGGGTGAGGCGGAATGATCTCCCACCTCCGACGTGCTCCTTGT
>JBBILY010000174.1:4354-5180 GCA_037444705.1 Chloroflexota bacterium
CTGATAAAACCACCCAAGCGTGAGGCGTTAGAACACATCTTGGGAGAAGAGGGTTTCGCCTGCCTGCTTTCCGAGGCAAATGATGGTGTGGAGGGTCGAGTCCGCTTGTTTGGAGATGAGGTTGTTCCGCTTCGTTTGGAGCCTCTTGCTCCATTGCATCATTGGACGATAGCAGAACAGAAAGCGCAAGAGTCAGGTGTGGATGTAAAGTTTGTATGGGAGCCAGCGCGTTTTGGTTGGGCTTTAAATTTGGGTCGCGCCTATGTCGTCAGCGGCGATGAACGCTATGTTGAGGCGTTCTGGCAGGCTTTTCAAGCGTTTATTGAAGCCAATCCACCCTATCTGGGTTTACATTGGGCTTCGGCTCAGGAGGTTGCCCTGCGCTTGATCGTATTTGTCATTCTGGGTTCACTGTTTGCCTCCTCACCTCTTTCCTTAGGTGAGCGCATGAGGCTCCTCTCCTGGGCGGTTGCCATTCACGCGGCTCGTATCCCGCACACGATTGCTTATGCCCGAGCCCAGAACAACAATCACCTCCTGAGCGAGGCTGCAGGTTTATATACCGCAGGCCTGGCATTACCCCAACATCCGAAAGCCTCAACCTGGAGGCAATTGGGTTGGAAATGGTTTAATCAGGGGATTCAGACCCAGGTAGCCCCAAATGGCACTTATATCCAGCACAGCACCAACTATCATCGTCTGATGCTCCAGCTGGCGCTTTGGGTCAGGGCGATCACCCCCCGATGGAGGCAAATAGCCCCTGAGGCGACACACCAGTGCGTCGCTGCCGCCAGTCGCTGGGGTGTCGCCTCAGGGGCAATTTGCC
>JBBILY010000174.1:5190-5696 GCA_037444705.1 Chloroflexota bacterium
GCGGCAGCGACGCACTGGTTATTCTCTCTCCTGGACCCTTATAGTGGAGGCGTGCCCAACCTTGGCCCGAACGATGGAGCATATATTTTCCCCCTCACGAATTGCTCATTTCGGGATTACCGTCCTGTGGTTCAGGCGGCTGCTTTGGCTTTTTTAGGGGAGAGGATCTTGCCTCAAGGGGCGTGGGATGAAATGTCTCTCTGGCTCTGCCAGCAACCCTTTGAGGCTAAGCGAGAACCAGAGTTTAGGGCTGAAGTTATTCTGCCTCCCTCGAGGGCATCGGCTCCCCTGGTTTTAGCCCTCGAACGGCATCAGTCCTGGGCCTATTTGCGAGCGACACGCTTTACCTCTCGCCCTGGGCATGCGGATCAATTGCATCTCGATCTTTGGTGGCGCGGCGTTAACCTGGCACAGGATGCAGGCACCTATCTGTACAATGGTCTGCCCCCTTGGGATAACGCCTTGGACCGCACCGAGGTTCATAATACGTTGACGATTCAAGGCCA
>JBBILY010000175.1:0-5690 GCA_037444705.1 Chloroflexota bacterium
GTCATTAAACAGGCTCTCGCCTTCCAGCAACACCTGTAAGCGTTTGGGGACGCCCATAGTGCGTAACAAGGCGACCACCGAGACCGGATCGGTGGCCGCCACCAGGGCGCCAAACACCAACGCCATGGTTATATCCATCCCTGTGCCCCAGGAGACAATGCCTCCCACAATGACCATCGTAAGCAACACCCCCGGCACTGCCAGGACCAGAATAGGCCTCAGGTTGCGGCGCAGGTCATCCAGGTTCAAATGAAAGGCAGCATCGAAGATCAGGGGTGGCACCAGCAACGCCAGGATCAAGTTGGGAGGCACATTAATCTCTCGCTGCACCCCTAACCCTAACGCCAGCCCTATCAGCACCAGCCCCAAGGTATAGGGCAGGCGCCACCGATGTGCCAGAATGCCCACCAATACCGCCACGAAGAGCAGGGTAATGATGATCTCTTCCACAAGCAGGATCTGATGATCGAGATCCATTAGTCCGCTCCGCGAAAGGGCAACGAGTGGCCACCATCCACCAGGATGGTCTGGCCACGAATCATGCTGGCCTGGGGAGAGCATAAAAAAGCCACCACCCCGGCTATATCCTCGGGGGTCACCAGACGCCCGGCCGGGATTTGGCCGAGCAGTCTCTGGACCAAGCCCTCATCTTGGCGGATAGACTCAAAATGCTCCAGGGCTTGAGTGCGCACAATGCCCGGAGAGACGGCATTGACCACAATATTCTTAGGCGCCAGTTCCACAGCCAGGTAGCGCACCAGGGCCTCGAGGGCAGCTTTGCTGGCACCCACCACCGAATAATGCGGCAGTACTCGCTGGGCGCCGGGGCTGGAGATGGCCACAATCGCTCCACCGCCGCTCTTCTCCATCAGCGGCACAGCCCACTGGGCGGCGAAGAGCAGGGAGCGAGCGTTGATGTTCATGGTCCACTCCCAACCTTTGGGTTTCTGCTCCAGCGCCGCACAGTTGTAACCCGAGGCGGCGTTGCTCACCAGAAAATCCAGGCGGTCGAAGACCCGCTGCACCTGAGCGAACAGGGCTTCAAGGTCATCCAGGTCGCCCACGTTGGCTTTCACCAACAACGCCTCTCGCCCCAGAGAGCGAATTTCAGCAGCAGTTTCTTCAGCCGGGGCGCGATTGCGAAAAAAGTTGACCACCACCGCCGCCCCCAAACGGGCAAAATGCAGGGCTATGGCGCGCCCTATGCCCCGCCCAGAACCCGTCACCAGGGCGATTTTATTTTTAAAAGGTAGATCCGCACTCATATTTATTATTTTACCCCGAGAGGAAGATCAGCCTGCCCCCAATGACCATACCTAACCCACGAATTATTAGCCTGGAACTCGAAGAACCACTCCAAGAGAGAGTGGCGTCATGGGACAAATTAACGCGCGCTGACTAGACCCAATCTAGTCCTCGCGGGAAACTTCAGCGGGTGGGGTGCTTATAAAGTTTGGATCAACGCCGCTAATTCTTCCCCCGCTGGTGAAAGGGGGGCCGCCTGCTTCAGGGCTTGCAAGGCCAACCCCTTGTGGCGCTCCATCTCAGCCAAGACGTACAAGCCACTACCACATTGATCCAACAGGTTTAAGACCTCGGCTGCGAACTCGGGCTGCCCCCAGGCCATCTCCAGACAATCTTTCAAACGCTGGCTTTGTTCGGCGGGCAACACCTCCAGGGCATAAACTAATGGCAAAGCCCGTTCCAGGCTGCGCCGTTGGGTGGGCAATGCCTCTCCTGCCAATAGGTGCACCTCCTCCAGGTCATCCTTGATCTGCACCAGCAGCCCCAGATGGTTACCAAATTGACCATAAGCCTCAATCGTGGGCTCATCCGCTCCCGCCAGGCGCGCCCCAGCGCGGCAGGCCAGGGCGAAGAAGCCTCCGGATTTGCTCTCAGCGATGCGCCAATACTGCTCCAGATTTAGGTTCGCCAGGGTTAAATCGGCATATTGACCACCTGCCATCTTGAGAAAGGTGGAGTAGAAGTCCTGAACAATGGCGCTGGCGATGGGACGGGTGGTAATATCGTCGTGCAGTTCGTCTAAGATCAACGCGGCAGAAAAATACAGGCCGGAGAAGGCGCTGAGGGCTGCCCCCGCCCCCAGGTCAGCCCACCAGGGGTCGGGCGGGTCACCATCCTGGACACGATCCAACAGATGGGCGGCGCTGTAAAACATCAACCAAGCCAGGGTCACCTCTTGGCTCAGGCCAGGGCGACCACCCGCGGCCTGACAACACAAGTCCGGTAGGCGTTCCCACCTAGACCGCCCTTCCGTCTCTGGAGATGTCTCGTCGCCCCCCGATAAAGCACAGCGCATGGCCTCTCTCAATTCCGGCCATGCGCCGAGTTCTTCCCTCAACCCCTTGAATATATCCTCGATCACAAGCGTAATTTATAAGTTCAAGTATTAACTGCGCCAGCCAAGAGCATTCTTCTCAACGATCTGGGCAATGCGCACCTTCTCCTGCTCGCCGCGGCGGTGAGCCGTCAGCAGGAAGGATAGTTCCTCTTTGCTCAGTTTGAAGCCACGCTTGGCCAGGGCAGCCTCTGGGGCCGAAAACAACTGGCGGGCAAAATCAGCATCGGTGGACATCTGATAGACGACTTGGGCGAGTGTCATTTTAAGCCTCCTTAAAGAGAGTGGAATAGTGATTCTTCGGGGTCCTTTGGTAAAAATTCATCACAATGCTACGCAGCGGGCCACCTCCATTAACTAAAGAGCTTAGCGCCTGCACTCAGCGCCCAGAAACCGCCTTATCATTTTCTTGCAGTTTTGGTAGGAATCCTTACAATTTTGTAAGTTACTATAAATTAGCACAGGAAATGGCCTTTGTCAAGCACTTCATAGCACTTTTTTAGATGATTTTTATCACACCTTCCCCACCCAGGTGGATACTACTTGGGTATTTAAGATAACCGCTTTTCACAGGATTGACCAGTACAAAATGGTTAATGGAAGATTAACTTTTAGTTAATTTCACCAGGGTGCATCCATTGCCACCTCAACCAGGCTAATTTGTTGTATACTTCAAGTGTTTTTAGCCCTCCGGGGCTTATCTCCACGCGTGGAACTTAGTCATGTCCCATCCCACAATTTACACCATAGACCTTCACTTCATGGGTCTAAACGGCATCATCGCCGCTTATCTTATCCCCCATGCTCATGGATGTGTGCTCATTGAAAGTGGCCCAGCCTCCACTCTGCCCGCTCTACAGGCTGGCCTGCAAGCATATGGCCTGCGTCTTTCCGACATCAGCGATGTGTTGCTCACCCACATCCACCTGGACCACGCCGGGGCAGCGGGTCACCTGGCTCACCAGGGGGCGCGCATCCATGTGCATCCCAACGGGGCACCTCATCTGAGCAATCCACAAAAACTCTTGGCGAGCGCCGCCCGCATCTACGGGGAGATGATGAACACCCTATGGGGAGAGATGTTGCCCATCCCACCAGAAGTCTTGTGTGTGCCCGAGGACGGTGCGGAAATCGAGATCAATGGCTTGCGTTTTGTCCCCCTGGATACTCCCGGCCATGCGGATCATCACTACGTTTACCTCTTTCAGGATTTCTGCTTCAGCGGCGATATTGGCGGGGTGCGTCTGGGAGGGTTGCGCCATTTACGCCTACCTATGCCACCACCCGAGTTCCATCTTGAAAAATGGCGCCAAAGCCTGGATAAACTGCGTCATTTGGACATAGGGCGCATCGCCCCCACCCATTTTGGCATTTATGAAGACGCTCATTGGCATCTAACTGCCCTGGGAAAAGCCCTGGATGAGGTGGAGGCCTGGATGGAAGCCCACCTGCCCAACGACCCACCCCTGGAGGTGCTTACCGAGCAGTTTACCCATTGGTCCCGCCAGCGTTCTCTAGATGAGGGGGTGCCTCCGCAAGTGATCGAACGCCTCGAAGCCGCCAACCCCTCATGGATGTCACCCTTGGGAATGCAACGCTATTGGCGAAAATATCGAGAGTAACCGCGTCAGGAATCAAATCCTTGACAGACTCTATATCAGTGATAAACTAATACACACGATGTTTATTGTAATCTATCGCCCGATCCCATCCCCTGCTCCACGCAAGCACCTTGGGGCTTTCGTCCTCATGGGATTCGGGCAGTAGACCCCTACCCTCGAATCACAAGCGCCCTCTGGACCGAAGCCCTCCAGAGGGTGTATTTTTATACGCATCAGGTGGATCGAGGTCAAGTGTTGTATGCAGTGATAACTGTGTTCCTATCCTCAAGCATTTCCTTTTCATCCATCTTTCTGCTATACTCACCTCGCACCCGATTCTGATTCTTACCCCAGGAGGCTTACCAAATGCGCATGTCTCAACTTTTCAGCCAAACCTTACGCGAGATCCCCTCAGAGGCTGAAATCCCCAGCCATCAACTCCTGCTACGGGCGGGCTTTATCCGCCAACTGGCAGCGGGTATTTTCAGTTATTTACCTCTAGCCAGACGGTCCCTCACCAAGATTGAAAACATCATGCGTGAGGAAATGAACGCCATTGGCGGCCAGGAAGTAACCATGCCTGTGGTGCACCCGGCTGAAATCTGGCAGGAAACCGAACGCTGGTATCAAATCGGCTCAGAGATGGGGCGCTTTAAGGATAAAAATGGCCGCGATATGGTGTTAGCCATGACCCATGAGGAAGTGGTGGCGGATCTGGTGCGCAAAGAGATTCGCTCTTATCGTCAACTCCCCCAATTGATTTACCATATTCAGACCAAATGGCGTGATGACCCCCGCCCACGCGCCGGGCTGATTCGGGTGCGTGAATTCACCATGAAAGATAGTTACAGCCTTGACGCCGATTGGGAAGGTCTGGACAGGCAATACCGCGCCCATTATCAAGCTTATTTCAACATATTTCATCGCTGCGGCCTACCGGTCATCGCCGTGAAGTCCGATGTAGGCATGATGGGTGGGAAAATGGCGCATGAGTTCATGTACCTGACCCCCATCGGTGAAGACACCTTGCTGCTGTGCGATGCCTGTAAATATGCCGCCAATCGTCAAATCGCCCGCTTCAAGAAGCCGCCAGCAGCGGCTGAGCCTCTGTTGCCGGCCGAAAAAGTCGCTACGCCCGATACCACCACCATCGAAGCCCTGGCAAATTTCCTGGGCGTGCCCAAAGCAAAAACCGCCAAAGCCGTGTTCATGATAGCAACTATTCCCCAAGGCAAAGAGTTGATCGAGCGTTTCGTCTTCGCCGTTGTGCGCGGGGACATGGAAGTGAACGAGACCAAACTGGCTAACGCTATAGGAGCGCAGTCGCTACGTCCAGCCACCGAAGATGAAATCCGCGCCGTAGGAGCTGTGCCGGGCTATGCCTCTCCGCTTGGGTTGAAAGATGCCCTGGTCGTCGTGGACGACATTATCCCTGCCTCGCCCAATCTGGTGGCAGGAGCCAATGAAGAAGGTTATCACCTGCGCAACGTGAACTATGGCCGCGACTACATCGCTCACATCGTCACTGATATCGCCGCCGCTCAGGAGGGGGATGCCTGCCCACAATGTGGTAATGCCCTACGTAGTGTGCGTGGGGTAGAGGTGGGTAACATTTTCAAACTAGGCACCCGCTACAGCGATGCCATGGGTTGCTATTTCCTGGATAAAGACGGTCAAAAGAAACCGGTGATTATGGGCTCTTATGGCATCGGCAGTGGACGCCTGCTGGC
>JBBILY010000176.1:0-5599 GCA_037444705.1 Chloroflexota bacterium
TCTTGCTGGTGTATCAACACATGGACATGATTGCTCATCAGGCAAAAGGCATGTGGGTGATATTCCTGGCCGTAAAAAGAATGGAGCATTTCCATCACAACTTTGGCACATTCCGCCTGAGCAAGCCAGCGGGGACCATACAATGCCTGGTCGAGCCCATTATCCATGCGGGCAAAATGTCGTATTTGCGCCTGATAACGAGCCTCGTATAACGCTTTCCCACTAAATTGGCGTCCCAGGCGGCGCTCCTCAGCTTCATGTTCCTCCCGTAGACGTTCTGCGACCTCGAAAGGCAGACTTCCTGCCAGCCGAAAAGTGATGAAGAGGCAGCGTTTGGGAGGTGATAATGGGGGAGGTTGCGGCGGAAGAAAGTAGTCATTATATAATGTAGGACAACTTATTAGGTTGTCATTGTAACGTAGGATATCTTATAGTTGCCATTGTACTGTAGGACAACTTATTAAGTTGTCCTACTTAAGTTGTCCAACTTGTCCTACAAAAGCCCTCGCTGGATGGCAAATCGGGTCAACTCGGCGCGGTTGTTCAAGCCAAGTTTGCGCATCAAATTGGTGCGATGATAATCCACCGTCTTGGGGCTGATGAAGAGCGTCTCGGCAATTTGCTGGTAAGTATCGCCACGCGCCAGCATGACCAGCACTTCGCGCTCGCGCTCGCTAAGGCTGTCGAAAGGGTCGGTTTCGGCGTTGCGGTCGCGGGTTATCTCGCCCACAACCGCGCCTGCAATGGCTGGATCGAGGAATATGCCGCCCGCATAAACCGTGCGGATGGCGGTGATGAGTTCTTCCCCTTCAGAACGCTTCAAAACATAGCCGGAGGCGCCCAGTTTTAGGGCCGGCAGCACATATTCCTTGTTCTCATGCTGGGTGAGAACCAAAATTCGAGCTTGCGGACAGGCAGATTTGATTTCACGTGCCGCTGTCAGCCCATCCAGCCCCGGCATGGCTATATCCAGCAGAATCACATCGGGCTGGAGTTCGCGGGCGCGCATAACCGCTTCGCGCCCATCGCCTGCCTCACCGATAATTTCCAAATCGGGCTGGGTTTCGAGCAAAATATGAATGCCCGCCCGCAGAACGGCGTGGTCATCCACCAGTAATATGCGGATTTTATTCATTGGATCCCTCCTTCCCTTCGATGGATAATGGTAATCGAACGCGGACGCGCGTCCCCTTTCCCGCTTCTGAACTGACCTCCAGCCTGCCTCCCAGCAACTCGGCGCGTTCACGCATCCCTAGCAAACCTAACCCACGCCCATCCTGTAGGCGCTGAACCAGCACACTTTCGATATCGAACCCCTGTCCATCGTCGCTGATTTGCAAGGTGATCTGCTGCGCTTCAAATGAAAACTCAATTTGCACCTGTTGGGCACGGGTATATTTAACGATGTTGGTCATGGCTTCCTGGGCGATGCGAAAGAGCGCTGTTTCCACCTCGGAGGGCAGACGGCGCTCCGCGCCTGTAACGCGCCAGGTAACGCGGATGCCGCTCTCTTCCAGACGCGTTTCGGCATACCAGCGCAAAGCAGGAAGAAGGCCCAGATCATCCAGCAGGCTAGGGCGCAGGTCGTAAATGATCCCTTGTAGTTCGCGCACTGCCTCGCTGGCAGCCGATTTGAGCCGTTCGATGATGATGCGCACCTGGGTCGGATCTGAAGCGAGGGCGGCTTCCGCCGCCTTCAACCCGAACAGCATCGCGTTGAGCGACTGCCCAGTGGCATCATGCAGTTCGCGCGCAATGCGCTGACGTTCCCCCTCCTGTGCCGAAAGGGAACGCGCCAGTAACTTACTGCGCAGTTGTTCTTTCTGGCGCAGTTCCTCCCAGAGGCGGGCGTTTTCTAAGGCGACGCCCATTTGCCTGCCGATAGCGGAAAGCAGGCGCAGGTTGTGTTCATCGAACGGATGGGAGACCTCGAAGGCGACACTCAACACCCCTAGCGTGCCGCCGCCCGCCCACAATGGAACAGTGGCGTGACGCATTTTCATCTCGCTGGAGGTGGCACAAAACGCCTGCATGGTGCAACGTTCGTTCACGTCCACCAGCGCCGCCTGTCCGCTATGGAACACTTCGCCGCAAACGCAGTCTGGGAATTCCGAACGCACAGATAACGAGTCAAGACCCTCCTGAGCGGCGATTTCACTTTTTCCATCAGCAGAAATCAAAGTCACCCACCCGATGTTTAATTCGAGCGCCTGTAACGCCTCACGCAAGCCCCGCTGGAGAAAATCGGGAGAAAACGGCTCGCTCAATGCTGCTGCAACGGCGTTGAGCGCTGCCAGTTCGCGGTTGCGGATGCGCAATTCTCGTTCCCGCATCTTTCGCTCGGTGATATCGCGCGTAAACCACACCAGAGCGGGCTGTCCCTGATACTCGATGCGTGTGCTGGCAGTCTCTATGACGCGATGTTCTCCGCTGCGGCTGATCAGAATCAGTTCGCTGGCTCCAGAATGCTGTGCGCCGGAACGAATCAATTCCCACATTTCATAAGCAATTTCCACCGAATGCGGGTTCAGAATACTGGCGATATTCATGCCAATCAAATCGGTAATGTTATACCCGACCAAACGCGCAAAGGTCTCATTCACAAAGAGCAGGTTGCCCGCCTCCCTGCCCGCGTCGGCAATGAGGGCGATACCTTCGCCCACGTCGCTGGCCGCAGTGAGCAGGATGCGGTAGCCGGCTTCGGAGGCGCTAAGTTTGGAAATGGCGCTTTGGATCTCATCCGCCATATGGTTGAACGCTTGCGCCAGTTCGCCGATTTCATCGCTAGACGAAATGGAGATGCGCTCATCCAGTCTTCCCTGGCCCATGCGTTGGACGTGCTGCGTAAACTCCACCAGCGGGTGGGTTGCCAGGCGGCTGAAGCCGTAGGTCATCCCCGCTGCCAGAACGCACCCCAGGGCGGTCAGGCTGAGGACGATCAAGGTCACGGCGCGTTGTTCTACCAGGATACGGTTTTCGCTGATCCCCAGGTGAATTTCAGCAGGGACGCCATCCAGTGGGTGAACGACGAAATCGCGCACGATTCCCATTTCGCTCTGGAGCAGGATGGGGGTCCCGTGTGTGCCGCCCGGCAGGTGGAGGAGGCGCAGCAAGTCGCGCGGAAATCCATCAGGAAAGGTATGTACGATGGGTGTGTTCGGTCCGTAAGCGAAGATATACACCACATCTGCATTCGTTGCCATCATGTTGTTGAGCGCTTCCTGAATGCTGACCAGGTTGCCTTGCAACAGCGGATTGGCCAGGCTTTCTCCCAGCGAAACGGCGATGGCATGCCCGGAATTGTCCAGTTCCTGCCGCAAGCTGCGTGCCAGAATTTGATTGATGGCAAACGTGGTAACCAACCCTGCCAGGATGACAATGGCAGTCATGCCAAGCATAATGCGCGTCGTCAGGCGAGGTGGCAGAAGATTGAGGAATGAGCGCAGCCAGGTCTTCATCACGGTTCGAGCAAACCTATTGTCTTGGCTATTTGACGTAATGCCTCGTATTCATCATCGCTTGCCGAAACAAAGCCCAACGGCATTTCCGTGCGTTGCCAATTATACAGCGCAGAAGAATCGGCCCCTACTGGGTCGAGGCGCAAAAGCGCCTCTCGCACCAATGCGACCACCTCTTGCGGCACATGTGGCGCGGCGATAATCCCGCTGGAGGGGTAGGGATCTGAGAGCGCCAGAATGCGCACCAGCCTGCGCCGGGCGAGTTCCCGCGCCAGCGTATCTTGCAAGGCGCCACTATCCACTCGTCCGCTTGTGACCGCATTGGCGGTTGCCGCATGAGAACCGGTGTAGGTATAGGTTGAAAAATCTTCCAGCCCCAGCCCGGCTTGTTGCAACATCAGACGCGGGATAAGGTGTCCCTGGGTCGAATTGACCGCGCCGAACGCAAACGAATGTCCTTTCAGATCCTCCAGCGTCTGCAAGTGGCTATTGACTGCCACAACAATAGCGGCGCGGTAGGTATCCCTCCCGTTGGCGTTCAATCCGCGCACCAGGATGCGCGCCCCGCATCGTTCGTGCGCCTGAAGGTATGAGACCGTTCCAACTACGGCGAAATCCATCCTGCCGGAACAAATGCCATCTACAACGCTTTCTTCGGTGTTTGGAATGTAAACGCCAAAGGCCTGCCCGGTCTGACCTTCCAGCCATTCTGCCAGCGACGTCACCTGGCGTACATCGTCTTTCGGTTCCAGGCGCGCATCGTAGCCGATGCTCCAGCCAGCCATACTTGAAGGTGTGGGTGGCCAGACAATCCCTTGAGCCAGGTTTTCAGATAGGCGGATGGTTAAATCGGGGCGGGGGGCGCAAGCCGTCAGGATCAGCAAGGCAAGGAGGTAGGCACGCACAACGGGTCTTAAGTGCATATCTCAATCCTTGGGACAACCCAATGGGTTGTCTTAATTGTTGGGACAACTCATTGAGTTGTCTCAATTGTTAGGACAACTCAATAGGTTATCTCAATTGTTAGGACAACTCAATAGGTTATCTCAATTGTTAGGACAACCCAATGAGTTATCTCAATTGTTGGACAACTCATTGAGTTGTCCAACTAAGGGCTTCCCAAGCCCAACTGAGGGCGGTCATCATGGCAGGGAAGCCGAGAGTGTTGATGCCCAGGGTGAGGGCATGTTCGATTTCGGCAGGCATGGCGCCTGCTTCGAGGGCGCGGTGAACGTGCGATTTGACGGCGCTTTCCGAGCCGCGCGCCGCAGCCATGCCAAGTTTGATGAGTTCGCGGGTCTTCTCGTCCAGGGGACCGCTCTCGGCGGCGGATTTTCCGAGGACTTCATAGGCAGCAAAGACTTGCGGATACTTTTCCTGAAATTTGCGATAACCTTTGGGAAGTTGAGACATGGGATGCTCCTTTTATGTAGCGCAAGTCGTTGTGGTGCAAGTCAGTGACTTGCACCTACGATATATATAATTATCGCACGAATTTCGCTATCAGACAGGCGGAAGTTCGGCATGGCGGTGTTGGGGCGCATGGCGCGGGGATTGGCCAGCCAGCGGTAGAGCCTTTCTTCGCTCTCGCGCTGGACGACGTCATCCAGGTTGGGGGCTTTGAGCGCGCCCTGCCCGCCGATGACGTGACAGGAACGGCAGTCGTATTTTTCCACCAGCGCCGCGCCCGTTTCGGGTGAAACTTCCACCCGTTTAATCAGGTTCAGATACCCGCGCGGCGGGGCGAGGAGCAGGTAGAGCAGCAGGAGGAGGAAAAAGGCGAAAAGAGGGAGCAGAGATTTTTTCATGGGGGGCTCTCAGCGAAGTTGTAGAGGGCAACGCGCCCTTCGTCGTGCCGCAGGTTCAGGCAGGCGCAGGCGGCCGCGCGGCAGAGGTAAGGCTGCCTAGAAGTCGCGTAGTGACTGCTGACCGACTGGGAGACTTTCTTCAGCCCTCCCGCTCTAGCACGGCCACCTGCTCATCTTTTCATCTTCGGTCTGGACATGCTTTTCGCCCGCTCGGCAAAGCGCACGAACGCCTCTGCTTCCTCCCACTTTTCGTCGGTGAGATTATACCAGTCAAAAGCCAGTTCCAGGCGCTTCCCGTCCTTGCCGCGACCGCGCACGTAGAGGTAGCGACGA
>JBBILY010000177.1:0-5598 GCA_037444705.1 Chloroflexota bacterium
CCCTCTAAGAACTTGCTCAGACCTATCACCGACAGAGTCAATGATGTAGCCACCGCCCCAATACCATTGGTCATCATCTTAATAAACCAGTTTCTTCCTCTAGCCCGCCACCAATGCAGCACCATCCCGGCTTGAGAAAGGGTAAATGCTAGAAATGCCCCCACGGCAAACAATGGGATTAAGGCATGCGTATCACCTTCAAAGAGGGTGATCAATGCGCCGGTAGCCAGGGCAAGCAATACAATGCCATTGGAAAACACCAGACGATCTCCCAAGGCAGATAATTGCCGCGGCACAAAACCATCCCGCGCCAGGATAGCCGATAGACGAGGAAATCCCGCAAAACTGGTGTTAGCCGCCACCGTAAGGATGAACAAAGTGGTGAATTGCACCACATAATAAGGCCATGTTTGCCCCAATAGGCGGCGCGCCAGAGCCGAAAGTATCGTCTCCTGGGGTGATGCCACGATTGCAAAAGCCTGGGTCAGACCAATGCTGCCAAGGAATAACAAGCCCATGAGGACCGCCATCACCCCCAGAGTACGTCCAGCATTTTTAGCCTGAGGCGGGCGGAAGGCTGGAACTCCGTTACTGATGGCTTCAATTCCAGTCAGAGCGGTGCACCCCGCAGCAAAGGCATGTAACACTAAAAAAGGCGTCAGCGATTGTGGTGAAACCACAGGTATGACTGCATGAGCCATGCTCGTGGCACCCTCCAACATCAAACGATATAAGCCATATCCTAGCATGAGCAGAAAGGAGATCAAGAAAGAATAAACTGGAATAGCCATAACGATTCCGCTCTCGCGCACCCCACGTAAATTGATGAGCATGATGATGATTAACAACCCTAAAGCGATGGGCACACGATAAGGGAACAAAAGCGGAAATGCAGAGGCAATTGCATCAACCCCAGCGGTCAGGCTAACAGCTGCCGTCAGCAGGTAATCCACCAACAAAGCCGCTGCCGCAATCAAGCCAGGTAGCATGCCCAAATTCTCCTTCGCCACTACATAGGAGCCTCCCCCATTCGGATAAGCGTGGATCGTTTGATAATAGGAGAGAGCCACTATAAACAAAACCCCAGTTATTGCCAGACCAATCGGCCAGGCTAGCGACAGTGCAGCGCTGCCCGCCACAACTAACCCCAAATATATCTCCTGGTTAGCATATGCGATAGACGAGAGCGCATCCGGCGAGAAGGCCGCCAGAGCCTGTAATTTGTTCAATTGCCTTTCCTCTCCACGCGTGGTGGGGATAGGCGCGCCGATAATAATTCTCCGTAGTCTCTCGAACATAGACGCCTCGATTAAAAAGCAAGATCATCCAGAACACATTTTTTTCTTCCCTTTGAATCCCCCTCTAAATCCCGGACTTCAGGGTTTGAGGCGGTCGCTTGCTTTGGACAAGATTTTAAGAAGCAACCACCTTCTCCACCTCATCCATCTTCAGGCTGATCACCTGGCTGGATGAATCCCGTCCCATGGTTACACCGTAAATAACATCGGCAACCTGAACCGTGTTGCGATTATGAGTCACAACGATGAATTGCGTGTGTTGACTTAATTCGCGCAACAATTCGCTAAAGCGCCCCACATTTGCCTCATCTAGCATGGCGTCCACTTCGTCAAGCAGGCAAAAGGGCACAGGGGAGACTTTCAGCAAGGCAAAAATCAGGGCTGTGGCGGTCAGACTACGCTCACCTCCAGAGAGTAAGGATAGCCCCTGTGTACGCCGGCCTGGCAGGCGGGCTTCGATGTCTATGCCAGTATGGGTCATGTCCTCTGGCTCTGTCAGCACCAGTCGGGCTGAACCCCCATTAAACAGGCGCTTGAAAATCGCCGTAAATTCATCTGCTACCGCTTCGAAGGTCTTTCGCAATTGCTGCTGCATCATCTCATCCAGTTCAGCAATGATCTGTCGCACGTCGTCTTCGGCGCGCTTTAAATCCTCTACCTGGGTGGTCATGAATTCGTACCGTTGTTTGACCTCCTGATATTCTGCCTGCGCTTCCGCGTTGACCGGACCCAGGCGCCGCAATTGCGCCCGTAAGCGGTGAATATTGTCCTCCAATTCGGGCGGAAGTTCTCTATGGCGTGGTAACTGTTCTACCATACCCTCCAGAGGCAAGGGAGTTGGACCCGAGACCTCTTCCGAATACTCGAAGGCTACCAGACCAAAATCGTCTTCGATGCGCCGCCTCCAGGTTTCCAAAGCCTCTTGCTGACGCGCCAGAGCAATCCTGGCTTGAGCGTGGTGATGCTCCGCCTTTGCCACATTCTGCCGCGCGGTTGCTTCTTGAAGTTGAAGCCTCTCCTGCTCTTGCTCCAACATCGCCAACTCTTCTTCGGCAGGGTTTATCAGGGCATACACGGCCTCTATTTGAGCACTCAACTGAGCCTCGGCTTGTCGAAGGTTCGCCTGCTCGTTCTCCAGATCGCCCATGGTGTCAGCGATAAGCCCAAGTTTCTTTTCATGGGCTGTGAGGGTTTGCTGGAGACGTGCGAATGCAGTGCGTCGCTCTTCCAGGTTAGAGATAGCATGAGATAATGCCTGAAAGGTTACAGCCTCTTGAGTTTTCCAGTACTCCGCCAGGGATTGATGTTCGTCTAAGGATAACCCCTGTAATTCATGCATCGCCCGATGGAGCGTCTCCTCAGCCTCACTCATCTGTTTATCCACTTGTGCCTGGACCTCCAAGGCTGAACTCGCCTCCGCCTCTAACACCTGGACTTCCCGCTGGATGCCTTGCTTTCGCTCAATTAACCATTGAACCTGCCGTTGAGCCGCCTCAACAGCCAGTTTTACCTGATTGTATAGAGAAAACGCCTGTTGTTCTGCGCCTCGCGCCTGCTCCAGCGCATTCTCAAGGCGCGCCTCTTCATCCCTCAAGGTTTGCAGATACTGGTTACCCTGCTGCAATTCTTCATCAATTTTTTCCATTTGAGATTCAAACTTTTTGACCTCGGCGCGCAGAGTTCTGCGCTGTCTGGCGAGGCTTAATGGCGTTTGATTCCCCTCCCGACCTGCCAGGATTTGCCCCGTGGCATAGAACACCTCCCCCTCGAGGGTTACGGCGCGGAAACCTGAAACATCCATCCCCGAGGTAGCAAAGTGGCGCAGCGCCAGACGCGCCGTCTGACGATCACGAACGATGAGGGTTCGACTCAAAAGTAACTCAACTGCCAGACTTAACTCTTGCGGTGCGTTTACCAGATCAGAAGCCCAGCCCAATACCCCTGACATGTTCTGCGGAAGGAGATCCTCCTGATGCGCGGGCGGAGTTAGATCGCTTAATGGCAACAAGACCCCCCGAGCGGAGGCCTCATTTAACAAATGCAATGCGGTGTCGCTATGTTCCCCATCATCAATAATTATGGCTTCCAGGTACTCCCCTAACACAGCAGACACCGCCACCTCGACCTCGGCAGGCACTTCGATGTAGGCGCTCAAAATGCCACGAGCGCCCTTGAGATGTGAAGCGCGCGCTGCCCGCATCAACACCTGCGCCCCTCGGCTATAACCGCGCAGATCAGCCTCAGCCTTTTCCAGGACATCGAGTTGTGCCTGCAATCGCCCGACTTCAGCAGCCAGCGTCGCGCCCGTCTCATGCAATTGGCGCAGCGAAGTTTCCGCTTCGCTCAGCCGCAACCGATGGTCGCCTAAACTCTGTTCCGCCTCTCGGCGCGCTTCTTCGGCTATGCGATATCTGTCCTCGTGTAAGCGGGCTTTTTCTTTAGCATGCTGGAGGTGAGTTTCAGCCTCAATCAATGACTGAGATAATTTTTCCAATGACCCCTGATGTTGGCGGATGCGTTCCACGATTTCCTGGTGACGCAATCTCAATTGTTCTTTTCGAGTCTGCAAAGCGACAAAAGCCTGTTGGGCATTACGCAGATTTTCTTCGATTTTGGCGCGCTCTGCCTGCCTCAATTGGAGCGCAAGGCGTGTTTCTTCTGCCCGCAGTTTCGTTTCTTCCAGTTCATTCTGCAATCTCTGCACTTCTGCTTCGCTTTGCCGCAGGCGTTCCTGCAGTACCCCCAACTCCTCTTCAAGTTGCTTTTTTTCAACCCGCAGGCTCTCCCATTGTTCTGCCAAAGATCGTAAACGTTCGTCAACCACCACCCGCTGCCGACTAAGGTCTTCCCGCTGTTTGTGCAATTCGGACTGCTGGCGATGCCAATCATGCAATTGGGTTCGAATTTGCTGCACCCTGTTCCGTAAGGCAGTTAATTGCTCATCCAATTGCATCTGCTCCTGTCGCACGCGGCTTAAGACACTCTCCTGATGGCGCACCAACTCGATGGCCCGCGACAGCTCCTTCTGCGCCAGATGCCAATGATAACCGTACCAATCTCGCAGAAGAGCGCGTAAATCAATGCGCAATTGTTCATACTCTTGGGCGCGACGTGCCTGGCGTTCCAGGCTGTGCAGTCGTGGTTGTAATTCAGCCAAAATATCCTGGGCGCGTTCCAGATTGCGCTGGGTAATTTCAAGCCGGCGCAAAGCTTCCTCACGGCGAGACCGATAAAGGCCGATACCTGCCGCTTCCTCGAAGAGGCGTCGGCGTTCCTCAGCCCTCAAAGAAAGCGCGGTATCAACCAGACCTTGCCCGATAATGGTATAAGTGCGTTCGGCCAGGCCAGACCTGGCCAGCAACTCGGTTACATCCCTCAACCGCACCCGCTGGCCGTTGATTAGATACTCATTTTCCCCATCGCGATAGGCGCGGCGTGTAATGGCAACCTCGCTAAAATCAATGGGCAGCCACCCCTCGCTGTTATCAAACACCACCGTCGCCGAAGCCATACCTGCTCGCGGCCGTTGCTCAGAACCGGAGAAGATCATATCCTCGGTCTTCTTTCCCCGCAGGAGACTATAAGATTGCTCTCCCAGCACCCAACGCAGGCTATCCGCAATATTGGACTTCCCAGAGCCGTTTGGGCCTACGATGACGGTTATGGGCGCTGCAAACTCGAAAACAGTGCGATTGGCGAAAGTTTTATAACCGTGCAATTCAAGAGATTTCAGGCGAAGGGACATCAGGTATCTGTTTGCATCTAAACGATATAATGTGTAAACCGTGCTTTATTGACACATCATCATATCAGGCCTAAGGCTTTTAAGGCTGCACGCGCCGCGGCCTTCGTTGCGGCTTGTTTACTGTGGCCATCGCCGCGTCCTAAGACCTCGCCATTGATAATAACCTCAACTTCAAAAACTTTAGCGTGATCCGGCCCATTTGCAGCCACAGTGCGATAGACAGGATGCTCAAGCCCGCGCGCCTGGATCCATTCCTGTAGAAGGCTCTTCGGGTCCTGCTCCTTACGAGCCAGCAAGATCTGCTGGGTAGCCATTTCCAGCATCGGTTCAACAAAGGTTTGCACGGCGGAGATGCTATCGCTCAGGTAAAGCGCTCCAATCAAGGCTTCAAACGTGCCACACAGCAAGGCTGGACGCTGACGCCCCCCGCTTTCGTCCTCTCCCCGACCCAAACGCATGGCAGCCCCCAGGTTAATCTGACGTGCGAACTCGGCTAACTGTTCTGTGCGCACCAGAGCCGAGCGGAGGCAGATAGGAAGAGCCGCGGGTAGGGAA
>JBBILY010000178.1:0-5584 GCA_037444705.1 Chloroflexota bacterium
GTATGGTCTCCTGGTGGTTTTCTTATAACGGTTCGATTGGGGGGGGGCGCTCTGGTTTTGGCCTGGGGGTTACTGGCGGGCGGGATGCAAAGACGCTGGCGCAGGCCGAAAGGCCAAGGCTGAAGATGCTGATAGCCACAAGATAGAGCGTAAATCGCCACATTGGGTTGATTAATCCAAACCAGACCATAACGATTGTGACCAGTCGACTTCGATGCCAGTTCTATATTTATAGATGACGCATGAGGCCCAGATATTACCTTTTCCTTTTGGCCGTAAGCGGTTTGGCTCATATCCCTCGGGTAAAAAGTAAGATTTATCGGGTCTAAGTTGTCTATTATTTAGTTGAGTCAAAGATCATTTTAGTAAAGGAGGCAAAAATGTCTGAAACCACACTAACCCAAACCGAGGGCTTGAAATCCTCAAAGTTGATCGCCTATGGAGCCCTGGCAGGGCTGGCAGGCGGCTTGGTGTTTGGAATGCTGATGGGCATGATGGGCGTATTACCTATGGTGGGTATGCTCATCCGCGTGCAGAATGCAGTTGTCGGCTTCATCGTTCACATGCTCATCAGCGCCATTATTGGTGCCATCTATGGGCTGGTAGCGGGGCGCCTGGCGTTAACCTGGGCGAACGCTCTGATTGGCGGCATCGTCAATGGCGTCTTCTGGTGGCTATTGGGTGCCCTGACCCTGATGCCCCTCTTCCTGGGGATGACCCAGATGATCTTCGTCATCGGAGCAGATCAATGGATGAGCCTGGTCGGGCACATCCTCTATGGTCTAGTCACTGCTTTTGTGTTCGTGCCCCTCGCGAGACAAAAGTAGCCTTCCCCTATGGCTTCTATCCAGGCGAGGCAGGCAGGCCTTCGGGCCGTGCTCTGTCTCGTTTTTTACCAGGCAGAACCGAAGTTCGGACATCAGTTGGGGTATGCAATCGCTCTGCAGGTCAGGTAAGAATCTTCTTGCCACCCTCATCTGAGAAGAAGAAACATCATTTCAGATCGGGAGGCAAGACGGTGAATGCTTTTGGTTCTGTTATCGCCGGTTTATTGGGCACTCTGGTTATGACGCTATTGATGTACCTGGCTCCCAAGATGGGTCTGCCTAAAATGGACATCATTGGCCTGTTGGGGACGATGTTCACCGCCCGCGCAGGCGCCTTCAGGGTGATCGGCACCCTGGCCCACTTGATGATGGGGGTGATCTTTGCGATCGTTTATGCCCTGCTTTGGACTTTTGGCCTTGGTAACCCGACCTGGCTTTGGGGATTAATATTTGGCGCCGTTCACGGGGTGATGGCGATGGGGATGATGCCGCTCATGGTTAAGATGCATCCCCGCCCACCTCAAATGGAAAGCGGCCCGATGATGGTGGTTGGGTTGCTGATGGGGCATCTGGTATTTGGGCTGGTCGTAGCCCTGACTTATGCTACATTCGTATAGTGCCAGTCCATCAGGCAAAGATTCAGGCCTGCCAGCGATGATTTTATTATTCCTGGCAGGCCTCTTCGTGCCGCCTGAGAGTAAATGCATCCCAAGAGGCAAAGGGATATGCAAACGCTCCGTCTTCGATCAAAGACGTCTAATCTTGCGCCATCTGGAGAATGCGTAGCAGGGCCTCGAATTCTTCGCGACAGTCGGCGCACATATCCAGGTGGTGCTGGACGAGGGGCAACAGGCGGGCAGCATCTTCGCCGCGCACATGTGCCTCGGCGAACTGGTCCAATAAGGCCAGAACCTCATCGCAAGAAAGTTCCACCTCCTGGGTGTGCTCCAGTTGCTTTATCAGCGCGGCGAGCGCTTCGGGGGGAAGGCCACCATTCTTGGCACGGGATGTTTCACCCCGATTAAACAAGCGCCTAAAAAAATGATAGATTTGCATGATTGACCTCTTGGCTAAGAGACGCCCACATGGGCGGTGTTCTTACCTCTCTTCAAAGATTGCTATGATCTCGTCTGGTGTCAAACCTTCCTGGGCTAGCCTGCGCTTCAATCGTAAGCGTGTGTCGTGCATTAGTTTGTATAGGGCATTGCGGTTTGTATTCATGCGCCGTGCCACTTCCTCCAGCGGCATGCCTTTGATGGCGGTGGCGATGATTGCCTGCCGTTGCTTGGCGGTTAACTCCTCGGCGATGATGCGCCGCAGGCGTTCCAGCAGGTCTTCGCCTTCTACAACGCTTTCCGGGCCCGAGGCGGGATCCGCCATCAAGCGGACAGGGGGCGCGGCCATCTCATCTTCAGCCAATGCCTCCAGAGAGAGGTTTTCCCAGCGTTTGCGCCGCAGTTCGGTCAGCGCCACCCGCACGGCGATCTTATGCACCCAGGTGGTGAACTGGCTGCGCCCTTGGAAAGTGTCCAGATGGTCCAGGACACGCACCAGGGTTTCCTGGACCACCTCTTCGGCCAAAGACTGAAAACGCGGGTCATCCGCCGAAAGCCAGGGGCTCAGCGCATAAGGCAGGCCCTTCAGCACAACCTCACGCAAGTCGGCCAGGGCTGCCTCCTGGGCGGGGCCTGGGGAACGCAGATCCGCAAGCCATTGCTCGTTGGTGCGAATGGACATCAGGGCCGATTATACTACCAGGTAAGATTCTTCTCTGCCCCCGTGTCCTATGATTAACCTCGGGCGAAATGTTCTGCAGGTTTGGTGTTTATGCATGCATCTGGGATAAAACTTGCCATCATCCCCTGCCCCCTTTTACGAACGTCTGCTGGGATTAGGGAAAGCGGACGTAAATTCATGGAATGATAACCTGGTTATGCTGATCCCGTCCCTCACCGCCCAGCAAATGGCCGAAGTGGACCGCCTGATGGTCGAAGAATTCGGCATTTTATTGCTCCAAATGATGGAGAACGCCGGTCGCAACCTGGCAGGATGGACGCGCCGAATGGCTGGCGGTCAGATACAGGGTAAACGTGTGGCTCTCCTTTGCGGGGGTGGCAATAATGGTGGTGGCGGGCTGGTGGCGGCGCGTCACCTGCACAACTGGGGGGCTGAGGTGCTTTATAAAGTGGTCGCCGATCCTGGGCGGATGAAAGAAGCCCCGGCACATCAGTTGCGCACATTGAAGGCGATGGGATTGAAGGAGAGCGACACCCTTGACCTGGCATCCGCGGACCTGGTGGTGGACGCCCTGGTTGGATATGGGCTGAGAGGAAATCCGAGAGGTGCAGTGGCTATCTGGATCGAGCGCATTAACCGCTCAAACCGTCTTGTGCTGGCTCTGGATATCCCCTCCGGCCTGGATGCCACCCGCGGCAGCCCCGGCAGCCCATGTCTGCGGGCTACGGCCACGCTGACGCTGGCCTTGCCAAAGATGGGCTTGCTCACGCCCCAGGCAAAACCTTATGTGGGTGAATTATATCTGGCCGACATCAGCGTTCCCCCCGCCCTTTATCGGCGCCTGGGGATCGAAACACCGCCTCTATTCCATGAGGCGGCGATTGTGAAAATATCGGAGGTCGCATGAGTCTCTCAACAGGCAACGATCACATTGTGATTTACAGCACCACCTGGTGCCCAGATTGTAAACGCGCTAAGAACTTCTTTGGCGAGCAGCGCATTCCCTATATCAATGTGGATATCGAGCGCGACCCTGAGGGCATGGCTTTTGTGGAGAAGGTCAATAACGGCAAACGCATTATCCCAACCATCCTTTTCCCCGACGGATCGCTGCTGATTGAACCCTCCAATGCCGAGTTAGCCCGAAAACTGGGGCTGCAGACCAAAGCTCAGCGCCAATTTTACGATGCGATCGTTATTGGGGGTGGACCGGCAGGGTTAACTGCCGCGATTTACATGGCTCGCGACGGCCTGGATGTGCTCGTCATTGAGAAAGCCGCCTTAGGAGGCCAGGCCGGGGTGACCCAAATATTGGAAAACTACCCCGGCTTCGATGAAGGAATCAGTGGGGCAGAGTTCGGGGAGCGCCTGGGACGGCAGGCGCGCCGCTTTGGCGTTGAGATCTTGCAGGCAAACCAGGTGGAGGCAATTTCTGAGCAAGGCCCTTACCTGTGTGCCGTCACGGCTGATGGCAGCGAGTATGGGGCGCATACCATGTTGCTGGCGAGCGGGGCACGCTACCGGCGGCTGAACATCCCCGGCGAGGACGAGTTGATCGGCGTGAATGTGCACTTTTGCGCCACCTGTGATGGGGCCTTCTATAAGGGCAAGAGAGTGCTGGTTATCGGAGGTGGGAATAGCGGTTTTGAAGAAGGGCTATTCCTGACCCGGTTTGCGCACCAGGTGGATATTGTCGAATATAAGCCCCAGGTCAAGGCCAGTAAGATCCTGCAAGACAAGGTCGCCAAGCGTCCCAACATGTCCGTTGTCGTCAACCATGCGGTGCGGGAGTTCAAAATCAGGGACAATCGCCTGGCAAGCGTGGTGGTGGAAGACCGTGCCACGGGTGAAATCAAGGAATGGGAGTATGATGGGGTGTTTGTCTTTATCGGCCTATCTCCAAACAGTGAACTGGTAAAGGACAAGACCCAGATAGACCCCATGGGCTTTGTCTTGACCGATCAGCGCCTGATGACCAGTATACCTGGCCTATTCGCCGCAGGCGATGTGAGGGCAGGTTCCACCAAGCAGGTGGCTTCTGCCATTGGGGAGGGGGCAACCGCGGCGTTGATGATGCGGGAGTATTTGAAAGAAAAGTAGGTCGACGCTTGCAGTTGACCGACTTACCCTGCCACCCCTGAAAACCGTCTGTGGGGGATTGGGAGAGTAAGGGTAAAATAAATCTGCCTGACCTCAGGCGATATATGAAGCCAATAGACCCCAAATCGCTGGTGATCTACGCCGATGAGGCCCTGGTGGTAGTGAATAAACCCGCGGGTTTGCTCACCCTTCCAGACGGTTATGACCCCCAGGCGCCGCATGTGCGCAGCCTGCTGGAGCCCGTCTTTGGGCGGCTGTACATCGTCCATCGCCTGGATCGCCACACCAGCGGTGTGCTGGTTTTGGGGCGCACAATGGCCGCCCACCGTGCCCTCAATCTCCAGTTTCAGCAGGGTCAGGTGCTCAAAGTTTATCATGCGCTGGTGAAGGGTGAACCCCAATGGGAAGCATACTCAGCCCGCTTTCCCTTGCGCCTCGGCGTCGGCCATAAGCACCGCACCCAGGTAGACCTGCAGCGGGGCAAGCCAGCCCACACCGAATTTCGGGTTTTAGTACGCTTTCGGGGATATACCTTGCTCCAGGCCATCCCCAAGAGCGGGCGCACCCATCAAATTCGCGCCCACCTGGCTTATTTGGGATACCCCCTCCTGGGCGATGGGCTGTATGGCGGTGAGGAACTTTACCTTTCGCAACTTAAAGCCAGTTTTCGTGGCGCTCAGGCAGGGGAGTGCCCCATCTTGGCGCGGCCGGCGTTGCATGCCTGGGCGTTGAGTTGCGCCCACCCACTCAGCGCCCACTGGATGGACTTTAACGCCCCCTATCCCAAAGATTTCAGCGGGGCGATGCGCCAGTTACGCCGCTACTGCTCGAATATTAACCAAGTATCAGAAATTGACCCCTGAAGCAGATGGCTTTCTCAAAGTTCCTTGACAAATGAATCAAAATGGTCCTCTTCGGTA
>JBBILY010000179.1:0-5571 GCA_037444705.1 Chloroflexota bacterium
CCCTGCCCTGGAAAAAGACCCTGCGCGATCTCAAGGACATGCCTGTATTCCTGACCGCCAGCAATCCCAGCCAGGTGGGTAGCCTCACCTGTGTTTTATACCTGGACGGGGTGGAATGGAAAAAGGAAAGCGCCACGCCTCCGCGGGATAAAGTCTCTTGTGCCGGGATTGTGCCTTGAGCGCGGCTCACCTCAGGTAGGGGGTTGAATATGTCTTTCGTCACTTGACCCTCCCCTGTCTCAGGGCTACAATATCCCTGCCAACCCATCCCCTCATTGGCTTCAGGACAATGAGGCATTATTTCCATTCAGGAGATTTCCATGGCAGATTTCCTCTTTCGTGGCTCTCTGGCTCAACTGGATCCCCAGCTTCATGAACTGATCAACCTCGAGGCAGAACGCCAGTACCGTAAGTTAATCCTGATTCCCAGCGAGAGCGCTGCACCGGCTGCCGTGCGCGAAGCGCTGGGGTCGGTTTTTCAAAATATCTATGCTGAGGGTTATCCCGACGAGGAAACCCGCTGGCTCACTGAAGATGAGATCCTGAACTACGACCTGCGCCTGGCGCATTTCCGCCGCTATTCTGATCCGCGCTACTACAAAGGCGTGGAATATGCCGACATCGCCGAGGCCCTGGCGCGCCGCCGTTGCGCTGAAGCCTTTGCCGCCAATGGCATCTCCCCGGATCAGATTTACGTCAACGTGCAGCCGCTCTCCGGCGCTCCGGCTAATAACGCCGTGTATCATGCCCTGGCCAACCCTGGCGACACCATCATGGGCATGAACCTGCTCCATGGAGGGCACCTCTCGCATGGCTCCCCGGTCAACCGCTCCGGCAAGTATTACCACGCTGTGCACTATACCGTGGACCCGCAAACCGAACAAATTGATTACGAAGCCATCGCCGAACTGGCGCGTCAGGTCAAACCCAAATTCATCATCGCTGGCTATTCCTCCTACCCCTGGGCCGTGGACTGGGCGCGCTTTAAAGAGATCGCGCAAGCGGTGGGCGCCTATCTCTTCGCCGACATCGCTCACGTAGCCGGCCTGGTGGCTGCCGGGGCATATCCCTCCCCCGTGGGCTATGCTGATGTGATCACCTTCACCACCCATAAATCCCTGTGCGGCCCGCGTGGGGCTTGTATTCTGACCACCGACCCGGCTCTGGCGCGCAAAATTGATCGCGCCGTCTTCCCCGGGGAGCAAGGTGGCCCTCATGTCAACGTCTTTGTCGCCATGGCGCTGACCTTTAAACTGGCGCAAACTGAGCAATTTCACCAATTGCAACACCAGGTGGTGAAAAATTGCATCACCCTGAGCGAACGTCTGCGCCAGCGCGGCTTGCGCATCCCCTACGGCGGTACGAACACTCACCTGACCAACGTAGACTGCCGTTCTATCGTCAGCCCAGACGGCATCACCCTCTCCGGCGATCAGGCTGCCCGCATCCTGGACCTGGCTGGGATCGTGGTTAACCGCAACACCATCCCGGGCGACACCTCCGCCGCCGATCCATCGGGCATCCGTCTGGGTACCCCTTGGGTAACCCAGCGCGGCTTGAAGGAAGACGATATGCTCGTCCTGGCGGATCTCATCGCTGACGTGCTCCATGCCACCACGCCTTTCCTCCTGGAGGGGCGCAAGGGTGAAGCCCGTCGTGCTAAAGTGGATTTCGGGGTTCTGGAGGAGGTCAAAATTAAGGTGCGCGATCTGGCGGAAAAGGCCGGCATTGACTTCCAACCCACCCGTCACGGTTATCCGCATTTCTATTACCTCGACGATAAACCCGCCTCCGCAGACTGGGTGGCCTACGATTTGAGCGGGGCGCGGGTGCGCCAGTTTCTGGATTACGCCCTGAGCGCCGACCTGGATAACCTGAAACCCGGCGAGAGCAGCGCCACCTGTCTGATCACCCCTAAAGGTACCGTTGAAGGTGCCCTGACCTGCCTGGCTAAAGACGCCTATCGCCTGAGCGTGCCCTCCTGGCAGGCGGGGTTGGCTAGCGCCTGGCTGCGCGCTCTCTCCGACGGTTATGTGGCCTTTGACGATGACCCCCGGCGCAAATTACCTGGTCCTATCCTGGTCAAGCCTTCCACTGCTGAGGCGGTGCGCAAATCCTGTCTGGAAGAACCCACGCTCTCTGCGGCACGGGGATATCTCAAACCCTATTTCATCGGCATACCCGCCACCGAAGGACAGCCTTTGCCCTCCTTCAGTTGGCAGGCGCCAGCCGAAGCCCCCCTGCGCCGCACGCCCATTTATGAGGTGCACAAACGGTTAGGCGCAAAGATCATCCCCTTCGCGGGCTGGGAGATGCCCGTATGGTACACCTCGGTGATGGAGGAACATTTAGCCACGCGCCAGGCGGCCGGCCTGTTTGATGTGACCCACATGGGCGTCTATCAAGTCGAAGGCCCGCAGGCTGGAGTTTTTCTGGATTGCGTGTGTGGTAATGACATTGGCGCTTTGGCAGTGGGCGAGTCTTGCTACACCCATTTCCTCGATCCCAACGCCGATGTGATTGATGACACCCTGGTCTATCGGCGTGGCGAAGAGCAATATCTGGTGGTGGTCAACGCCGCCAACGACGACAAAGATTGGGCCTGGCTGAACGCTGTCAAGGAAGGTACAGTGCGCGTGGACAACGCTCGCCCCTGGGCGCGCGCTTTCGGTCGCAATGTGGTGCTGCGCAACCTGCGCGATCCCAAAGAGGGTAAGGATATGCGCGTGGATATTGCCTTGCAGGGCCCAAAATCGCGCGATATCCTGCTGGCTTTGGGCTGTGATGAATCCACGCGCCAGCGCATCCTGCGCCTGAAACGCACCGAATTATGCGAGGCACAGGTCGGCGGTTTTGACCTGGTCGTCTCACGCACCGGCTATACCGGAGAGAAAATGGCGTTCGAGTTGTTCGTCCATCCTCAGCGCGCCGCAGAATTGTTCACCACCTTGCTAGAGGTGGGTCAGCCCTTTGGACTTAGAGCGGTGGGGTTAGGCGCGCGCGATTCCCTGCGCACGGAGGCCGGCTTACCCCTCTATGGGCATGAGATGGGCGAAGGCTCTGGCAAGGCTGGCGATCGAGACCTGGGCGTGGCTGAAGGCGGCTTTGGTTCGTACGTCAAGGTTTATAAGCCCTGGTTCATCGGCCGCCAGGCCAATCTGGAACGGGAAAAGAGCCGCAAAGGCGTGGTGGTGCGGTTTCGCTTCAACGAGAAAGGTGTGCGTATGGCTCACAATGGCGACCCTGTTCTGGATAAGCGTGGGCGCACAATTGGTTGGGTCACCTCCTGCGCGGTGGATAGCGAGGGCTACCTGACTGGACAGGCTTACGTGGAACTGAAAAGTGCAGAGGAAGGCAACGCCATTTATATCTACCAGAGCGCACCCAATAAACCCGGCAAAGCCCCAGCCGAACTCAAACCTGGCGATAAAACCACCCTGCCCTCCCCCGCCACCGTGATCAGCCGTTTCCCGAAATAACCCCCTAACAAGGTTGTAGAGGTGGCCGGCTTGGTTTGGAGTATAATTTAAATTGGTAACCGGTTATGTTCGAGGTGATGGGGTTTCCCCTACAGGTATGGATCATGTTGCCGGGCATGGGCATCATGATTATGCTCTGTATCTATTGGCTTATGGCACAACTCCCGAGGTTTTTATAAACTTCGGGAGATTTTTATCTCTATAAAGGAGAGACACAAAGATGGAGACCCTCTGGGATCATCGCTTCGCACAGAGGACCCAACGCATTGGCAGTTCTGCCATCCGTGAATTACTCAAACTTACCGAAAAACCCGATATCATCTCTTTTGCAGGAGGTCTGCCCGCGCCCGAGGTCTTCCCGGTGGAAGAATTTAGAGCCGCCTGCGAACGCGTCTTGCGTGATTATGGCGCCCAGGCGCTGCAATACAGCACTACTGAGGGTTATCTGCCCCTGCGAGAACAGATCGCCCGTCATACTGCCCGCTATGGCATCAACGTCAACCCAGAGAATATCTTGATCACCTCCGGTTCGCAACAAGCCCTGGACCTGCTAGGCAAGGTTTTCATCAATCGTGGCGACCGCATTCTAGTCGAATCGCCCACCTACCTGGGGGCAATCCAGGCCTGGAACGCTTATGGCGCCGAATATGTCACCGTCCCAATGGACAAGCATGGGATGAACATAGATTATCTCGAAGACGCCCTGCGCAGTGGGCCAAAATTTATCTATGTATTGCCAAACTTCCAGAACCCAACCGGAGTTACGCTCTCATTGGAGCGGCGCCAGAAACTGGTTGAACTGGCTGATCGTTATGGCGTCCCCATTATCGAAGATGATCCTTATGGTCAATTACGCTATGAAGGCGAGCATCTGCCGTCGGTCGTTGTGCTGGACGATCAATTTCGCGGCAATAATGGGGGATATTACCACGGCAATGTGATTTACCTGAGCACTTTCTCCAAGATATTATCCCCTGGCATCCGCCTGGGTTGGGTCATCGCTCCTCCTGAAGTGATCCGCAAACTGGTTCAGGCCAAGCAGGGCACCGACCTGCACACGGCCACTTTCAACCAGATGGTGGCTCATGAAGTTTCGCGCGGTGGTTTTTTGGATCAGCACATCAAATTGATCCGTCGCGTATACAAAGAGCGCCGCGATGTCATGCTGGCAGCTATGGATCGCCACTTTCCTGCAGAGGTGGACTGGACTCAACCCAGCGGCGGTTTGTTCCTGTGGGGCATTTTGCCGGAATACCTGGACGCGGCGGACGTGCTCAAAGATGCTGTGGCGAAAAAGGTGGCTTTTGTGCCCGGCGCTCCCTTCCACCCTAACGGCGGCGGGCATAACACCATGCGCATCAACTTCTCGAACGCAACCCCTGAAAAAATAGAGGAGGGCATCGCCCGCCTGGGTCAAGTACTAACCGAAAAGATCCGCGAGAACTTGGCGGTGTGAATTCGACTTCTGAGCAGCGCTCAACGGTGCGAGGTTGGTGAAACCTTTCACGCACCGTTGAGCCTGCTTTTGAGCATCCCTGTTGTGGTAAAATTTTTGCTTTTTACCACCTTGACGATTTCGCCAGGAGTGAGTTAAAATAATCAACCGCCTAAAAGGTAAATATCATTGCGGGGTGGAGCAGTGGCAGCTCGTCGGGCTCATAACCCGAAGGTCCTTGGTTCGAATCCAAGCCCCGCTACTTTAACAGGGACTCCATCCCTGTAAATGAGCAACGCACCCGATGGATCCCTGGGTGCGTTTTGGGTTATTGCGAGATACACCATGGTTGCCTTACCCATTTTTCTTCCCCTCTCCGAAGCCGCCCGCAAGTACGGGCTGGACGAAGCGCACTTGCGTCGCCTGGTCGAGGCGGGTAAAATACACGCAGGTGTTGCCATGGGAGAAGTGGTCGTGAGCGAAGAGGAAGTGCGCGGCGAAGCCATTGAGCAAAAAGGTCTCCGCAAAGAGGATTTGCCGGAGTATCGGCAGTTTGATTATTTGAAAGGTAGAACAATAGGGCTGAAAGAAGCCTCGGTTCAATACTCAGTACCGATTATGACATTGTCAGGATGGGTGAAGAAGGGAATAATCAAA
>JBBILY010000180.1:0-5547 GCA_037444705.1 Chloroflexota bacterium
GCCTGTTTAATGACGGTACAGCGGTTGTGCTGTTTAAACTGGTGGTGGGTGTGGCGCTGGGCGGGGCCTCGAGCTTTAGCCTTCGTGGGAGCCTGTTAAATTTTATCTGGGTTTCCGCAGGTGGAGTTATCGTGGGCTTGTTGCTGGGGGCTTTGATCTCTCAGATGATCAGCCGTATTGATGACTATTTGATTGAGACCACCCTGACCAGCGTGCTAGCCTATGGGGCGTACCTGATTGCTGAAGCCCTGGGAGTGAGCGGGGTGCTGGCAGTGGTGGCGGCGGGGTTGATCAACGGCAACATTGGCCCGCGGGGCATGTCGCCCACGACGCGCATCGTGGTTTTCAATTTTTGGGAATATGCTGCCTTTATAGCCAACTCCTTCATCTTTCTCCTTATAGGTTTGCAAATCCATCTATCTGCCTTATTCCAAAGTTGGCGGGGCAGCCTGTGGGCGATTGGAGCAGTATTGATCGCGCGGGCGGTGGGGGTGTATGGGCTATCGCGCCTTGAAAGGGACATCTCGCTTAAGTGGCAACATGTGCTCTACTGGGGTGGATTGCGCGGCGCCATTGCTCTGGCGCTGGCGCTCAGCCTGCCTGGAATATTGCCCCAAGGGAGCACGCAGATACAGGTGATGACCTTCAGCGTGGTGTTGTTCACGCTACTGATTCAGGGGTTGACGATGAAACCCCTGGTGAAGCGCCTGCGCCTGGTGGAGCGCCACGTAACCCAGGCTGAGTATGAACGGCGCCATGC
This sequence comes from Chloroflexota bacterium, assembly GCA_037444705.1. Lineage (GTDB taxonomy): Bacteria > Chloroflexota > Anaerolineae > Anaerolineales > UBA4823 > DATCYX01. Next base: position 761 of record JBBILY010000180.1, read on the forward strand.
GCGGGCTGTGGCTAGCCGCACAGCTTATGAGCACCTGCGCCGCAGGCATCAGCAGGGCTTGCTCTCTGATCATACTTGGCAGATCATTGCCCCCATTCTGGAGGAACACAATCGCACCTTGGCGCACAGCGTGCGTGAGGTGATGACTACTGACCCCAGGATGGAAGCCGAAGAATTGGAGACGGCGCGCCGCGAATATCTGCGCGCCCAGCGCAGTGCCCTCCATAGCCTGCGTCGGGATGGGGTGATCTCGGATGAGGCCTACGCCCAGTTGATTGCTGAGATAGATGCCGCCATCACCCGACCGCAGGTGAGTTGGCATGAGTTATTGGGCAATCAACCTTCTCACCTCGCCCCAGTGGACTATCTGATGGCAGTGATTGTCCAGGAAAACGATGTCGAAAACGCCTTGAGCGCCTTGACCAAACTGGGACTTTCGGTAACGCGAATGGCCAGCAGCGGCGGCTATTTCAGAGAAGGCAATGTCACTTTGTTGTTGGGATTGGCCAAGGGCCAGGAAGAAGCTGTGGTCCAGGCCTTGCAGCGCAGTTGTCGTCAACGGGTGAAATATCTGGAATCACCGGTTGAAGGGATGCCCCCTGGACTGGGGGCTCCGCTTGAGGTCACTGTGGGTGGGGCGACTATCTTCCTCTTCGCGGTGGAACGCTATGAAGCGTTTTGATTTAGTAGCCTGTATGTGCCTCATGTAGGGTACACTTTATGATCAATGACTGTGACATTTAGCACTAGACGCGACGCGGCTTTTAGGATATTTAATTTCCAGATAATGCTTATCTATTTTCTCTCCTCCTTTTGGGGATGAGTGTCTTATGTCTCAAGCCCCTGAGCCTGAGAAGACCTCTTTGTGGCCATTCTGGTGGCAAGCCTGGCCCTTGCATCGTCAGTTGCGCCGCCTGCGCTGGTTTTTGCCCCTGTTGGTCTTTGCCCTGGCGGCGCTGCACCAACTGGCCGTCAAGGGCGTGGCTCGGGCGTTACCCCCCTCCTGGCATAATCTGAGCGAAGTAACCATTTATAGCCTGACAGGCAGCCTGGTGGCCTGGATCGGTTTGACCTGGATCGCCGCTGCGGCTGAGCGCAGCGCCCTGGCAGAAGCCCGCCTGCGCGCGGCTTATGCTGAACTGGAGTCCAACCATCAAAAGCTGTTGACCCTGTACGACCTGGGGCAGCGCGTGGCTGCCGCTGATGATGAGCAAGCGGTGTTGGAACTGGCGGCTCAGGCGCCTTTGCAATTGACTGAGGCGCGAGCCTCGTCCGTGGTCACCTTTGACGAGGAGCGCAACCGCCTGAAACTGGACATGGCTTGGGGGTTGAGCGAACGTTATTTGCAAGCCCTGCGGGCTCGCCTGGAACTGGGTGTAGATGCTGTACGCTGCCGCACCTGCACCAGCCTCAAGACCCACGTCTCCAGCGATTGTCCCTTGTTTGTGGGCATCCAATCCATCGCTCAGGCCGAGGGCATTGGTTCTCTGATTTGCCTGCCGATTGCGCGTGAACAAGAGCGCGTGGGCATCATCTCAGCCTACTTTCCCAATGCCGATGGCCCACCTGAAGATCAGGTGCGCTTGCTCAACATCCTCGGCGGGGCGATTGCTGCCATGTTGGAGAGCATGCGCGTGCGGGCGCGGCAGGTGGGCACCATTTACGCTTTAGATCAGGCGTCTCAGGCCCCAAGTATGGATACCCTGGGCGAGTTCGCGGCGCAGGTGCTAGACATCGTCATGACCGGCTGGGAAGCTCAAGCGGGGGGCTTGTTCCTGTATCAAGAGAATACTCACACCTGGACCTGCCGCGCTGGGCGTGGCCTGGGTGAGAGCCTCAATAGCCCGCAATATGCTCTGGCGCTGGAACTGGTGCAGCAAGCCCATGCTCAGGCCTCTCCGCTGATCGTTCCCGATCTGGGGGGCGAGGCAGAACATCGTTTGCTCTCCGCCGCGGCTGCGCCGTTGATTTCCGAGGGGGAAACCCTGGGCGCCATCTTCCTTGCGGCAAGGCGCCGCCGCGTCCTGAACGAACGTCACACAGAGTTGCTACGCACCATCTCGCATCAGACGGCTTTAGCTATCCGCAATGCCCAGTTGTACAACCGTTTGGGACAAATGGCTATTTTAGAGGAGCGCTACCGCCTGTCGCGCGAAATTCATGATGGCCTGGCGCAAACCCTGGGCTACTTGGGCTTGCAGGCTGAACGTCTGGAGGCGCTGATCATCGCTGGCCGCGCCCAGGCGGCTTTGCAGGAAGTGGGTGAATTGCGGCGCACGGTGCGGGCCGCTTATGTGGATGTGCGCGAAGCCATTGACGGCCTGCGCCTGAGCGTGGAGCAGCCGGGTCAGTTGGCTGCCCGCCTGCGCAGTTATGTCCACGAATTCAGCCGTCAGAGCGGGATCGCTGCCGATTTTAAAGCTCACCCGGCGGATCTCAGCGTTGACCCTGCCGTGGGTTTGCAGTTATTACGCATCGCCCAAGAGGCCCTCACCAATGTGCGCAAACACGCCATGGCCACCCAAGTGTATGTGCGCTTAATGCTCTTCGACAGAGAATTGGAATTGAGTGTTACCGATAATGGTCTGGGCTTTCCGCCTTCGCCCTCGGCTGAAAACCGTCGTAGTTATGGTTTGACCAGCATGCGCGAGCGCGCTCAGAGCCTGGGTGGCAGCCTGGCGGTGGCGACGCGCCCAGGCCAGGGAACGCGCATCATCGTCACCATTCCTGTGGATAATAGGCCATGATTAAGATCATGATTGTAGATGATCACCACCTCTTCCGTGAGGGGTTGAGGCGCGTTTTGAACGAGGTGCCCGGAATGCAGGTGATTGCCAGCCTCAGTAGTGGGGAAGAGGCAGTCGCGCGGGTGAGGGGGCTTCAACCCGATGTGGTGCTGATGGATGTCAATATGCCCGGCATGGGGGGCGTGGAAGCCACACGCTGGATCCGCTTTCATCATCCCCAGGCACAGGTGTTGATGCTCACCGTATCAGAACAGGAGAAGGATTTATTTGCTGCCATCCGCGCCGGAGCGCGGGGTTACCTGCTCAAGAGCGCCACCAGCGCCGAATTGATCGAGGCTGTGCGTCGCCTGCAGGCTGGCGAAGCCATCATTGCGCCAGTCATGGCCGCCAAACTCCTGGATGAATTCGCCGCGATGCCCACCACCTCTCGGGAAAGCGAGGCAGAAGCCGAGGTTTTAAGCGAGCGCGAGCGTGAGATTCTGCGGTTGGTGACCAAGGGCATGAGCAATAAAGAAATTGGAGCGGCGCTGAGTCTCTCACCCCACACGGTAAAGGCACATCTGCGCACCATTTTGGATAAACTGCATCTGCGCAGCCGCGCCGAGGCTGCGGCTTGGGCAGCTGCTCATGGTCTTACCTCTGATTCTCGCCCCGTGCACCCTGAGGATGGCCTCTCCCAAAAAGCATAGGGGCGACATAATGAAGTTTAAGAAATTATTTCCGTAATCCCATACTTTGCGGCTTATCTCCAGGCGGCGAGGGAAAAGAGGGAAAAGTCCAAGCCTAGGCCGCCTGCGCCGCCCATCCGCTGGGACTCAAGCCCCTGCTCAGCACATTGAAATCCGCTCAAGCGGATTCGGAGTCGGCTTCTAGCCGACTTGCATGGACTGAGGTGGGGGATCGATCCCCCGCCGGAGATGGAAAGATACCGAATTTTTTAAGTTCCATTATGTCGCCCCTACTTTAGTTATGGGAGAAAGGACCTGATCCAATCCAGCACTTCGGGGATGTCGACGCGGCTGGAATAGCCCACCCCAGCGCAGTTGTAATTGGTCACGTAGGAATTGACCGCCAGCACGGTGTGCGTGCCGCCCAACAAGTTAGGGCCGCCCGAATCGCCGAAGCAGGTGCCGCCTGTGCCCTGACTGGCGTTGAGGGCGAGGCGGATGAACTCCTCGCTGTGGGTAAACTCGCCGGAGATAAACTCGCTGGGGGCGTACAGGCGCAGGCGCAAACCGGTCCAGTAAGGTGGGCCACCGCCATGTATCTGCTCCTGCACCCCATAACCCACCAGGTCTAGTTTGGTTTTATTCTTCAGCGTGTCCACCAGGCCGGCGTTGGGCAATTGGGCATATTGATCCATATGGACTGGCTCACCAAGCACGACCACGCCGACATCGCGATAAGCAAAGCCAGGCAAGCCATTGCCGCAGCCGATGCAAAATTTTAGATTGGTGTAGGGTGTGCCCTCGGTCGCCCCACTGCCAGGGCCGCCATAGGGATAGAGGGGATAGGGGACTTTATCGTAGGTCACGTCTTCGTAGAACCAGACCCTGGCAGCCACCGCCCCAGAGGTGCAGTGTCCCGCAGTCAACACCAGTGTGGGCGCGATGAGCGAGCCGCTGCAGCGCCAGGCTGGATGCCCTGGCTTGTCCTCGAACACCAGCAAGCCAACATAGGGATGGCGGCCGCCATCGGGCTGGCCATTGGTGATGGCGCTGGCGCTGCGTAGCGAAGCCAAAGCCAGACTCAATACCAAAGCCATGACAAACAGGATTTTTAGGGTGTGTCTCATACGCTCCTCCTTCTGATTTTGATTATGAACTGTTGCTGGGCCTGTTACCTCATCTGTGCTTAGCACCCTCCGTCATCGGGCCGGGTAAGAATGCCAATTCGGCTATGGCTCATTGTGTGCCATGCTTTGCACAGAATCTGTTTTCATTATAAACCCTCACAAATGAAAGTCAATACCCTGCCCAAGTAAGCACATGGCTTTCTCAAAGTCGCGAATTACTGGTGACAAGCAGGGCGAAAGCCTGG
>JBBILY010000181.1:0-5543 GCA_037444705.1 Chloroflexota bacterium
TACCGAAGAGGACCATTTTGATTCATTTGTCAAGGAACTTTGAGAAAGCCATCTAATTTGATAGGAGAGAAAGCGGGCGATAACTTTCAGGTGCACCCGCTTGGACAAATGGGCATGATATAATTTACATACCCTGGTGAAACAGAAACTTCCCCAGTTTTGAGATTTCGATGAGCGAAACGATAGACCTGAAGCAAATTGATCACATTGTCGGGATCATTCGATCTCGCACCCAGGTAGTGCCAAGGGTGGGGATAATCCTGGGCTCGGGGTTGGGGGCCTTAGCCGAGGCAGTAGAACAAGCCGTCTATATCCCTTATGCCGAATTGCCCAACTGGCCGGTTTCTACTGTGCCAGGCCATCAGGGGATGTTGGTATTGGGCCAACTGGAAGGGAAGGACACGCTGGTGATGCAAGGGCGGGCTCATTATTATGAAGGCTACAGCATGCCTCAGATCGGCCTGCCGGTGCGGGTGATGCAACGCCTGGGGGTGGAAATCCTCATCGTCACCAATGCTGCCGGCGCGGTCAACCCCGACTTTTCCCCAGGGGATTTAATGTTGATCACCGATCATCTAAATCTAATCGGCATGGGCGGGCTGAACCCCCTGCGCGGCCCAAACCTGGAGGCTTTTGGCCCGCGCTTTCCGGACATGAGCCAGGCATATGATCGGGCCTTATGCCAAATCGCCCGCCAGGTAGCCGCCGAGAATCACATCCTGCTGCGCGAAGGGGTCTATGTGTGTCTGGCGGGGCCGTCCTTTGAAACCCCGGCTGACCTGCGTTTCCTGCGCCTGGCCGGGGCAGACGCGGTAGGGATGTCCACCGTTCCCGAAGTGATTGTCGCCCGCCACGGCGGATTGCGCGTTTTGGGCATCTCAGGCATCAGCAATAAAGCCAACCTGGATGGCAGCACGGTTACTACCCATGAGGAGGTGCTGGAAGCCGGACGAGTGATTGCCCCCAAATTGATGACGCTCATCAGGGGGGTGCTGCGTCGTCTGTAAATCATTATCCGAGGAGTCCGGCACTCCCCTCCGGGCCGATCGGGTATTTCTGACTCTCTATGGTAGAAGTACTCAACTTTTTTCGCGCCTACGAGATTTGGATTTACTTGCTCTTAGGTTTGGGGGGGATGATCTATTTTCGCAAATTTGTTTCAGCCTGGCAAGAGTTGCGCGGAGCCGCCTTTGGTTTAGAAAGAGAGAGCGCCCAGGCGCGCCTGAACCTGGCAGCCAGCATGATGGTATTATTATTGGTCTTAGCCATATCCGTATTCATCCTGGTTTCATATGTAGCCCCTGCTATTCCGGAGGCTTCACCCTTGCTCACCCCAACCCTGAACCTGCTGGCGAGCGCCACGCCTACCCTACCCACGCCCACCGTAGGCCTGGCACAGGCACAAATCGCCCTGACAGAAGCAGGCACTCCCACGCCACCCCTGGCGGAGGGCTGTATCCCCGACCAGATCATCATCTCCTCCCCCCAGGATGGCAGCGAAGTCACAGGAGTCGTGCCCATCACCGGCACTGTGAACATACCCAATTTCGGTTTCTATAAATTGGAGATGAAACGCCCCGAAGAAAGCAACTGGTTGACTATCCTGGCGGGAAATGAGCCAGGAACAGAAATCACCCTGGGTTATTGGAACACCAGTTTGCTCCCTCCAGGCGTACACCAATTGGGCCTGGTGGTGAGCGATAATCAAGGCCAATCGTTGCCCCCCTGCGTGATTCAGGTGCTGATCAGTAACATCCCCAGCACCGCTCAACCCTGAGGAAGGTGTCTGACGCATGCCCGAGATTCACATCCGTCCCGCCGTCGCTGCAGATATTCCGCTCTTAACCGCGATTGACCATGATTATTCCAGCGAATACGTCTGGCAAATGGAGATACAATCGGAGCAAGGTCAAATTGGCGTCAGTTTTCGCCAGATTCGCCTGCCGCGTTCGGTGCGGGTAGAATACCCCCGTCCCGTGCATACCCTGGCCAACGAATGGACAGAACGCCACGGCTTGTTGGTGGCTCTATTGCAGGGCGAGCCGGTAGGCTACATCAGTCTGATGCTCAACATCGCCCCGCTGACTGCCTGGGCGACCGACCTGGCAGTCACGCGTCGCCTGCGCCGCCAGGGCATTGGCAGCGCCCTGGTGCTGGCCGCCCAGGATTGGGGTGAGGCTCACGCCTGTCGCCGCCTGGTGCTGGAAATGCAACCCAAAAATTACCCTGCTATCCGGATGGCTCAGAAACTTGGATTCGACTTTTGCGGCTATAATGATCGTTACTACGCCAACCACGATATCGGGCTGTTTTTCGCCAAAGGACTGCGCTGATCAGGTTTTTCAATATTGGTCTACAGGTTTATGGAAAGACTGATCATTTCTATCCTGAGCACACTCAATCAATTCCTCACCGCAGGTATTGCCATCACGGCTTTTTCCCTGCTGCTCCATGCCCTAACCTTCAACCTGCGCGACCGCGTGGCGCGTTCCTTCACCCTGATTTTGGCTTGCGTGGTGGTGACCTTTGCAGGGGATGCCATTGGCTCTGCTGTGAACACGCCCCGTCAGATGGAGTTCTGGCTTCGCCTGCAATGGATTGGGATCTCCTATTTGCCGGCCGCCTACCTGCATTTGTCCGATGCCCTGCTGGCCACCACCGGGCGACCCTCACGCGGGCGCCGCCGCCTGGCCGTGCGCCTGTCTTATCTCGTCTCGACTGCGTTTCTGCTCACCTTACCCTTCTCTCTGCTGGTAGGCCCGCTGGTGCAAGAGGGAGAGCCTGCTCCCCATCTGGGGCGCACATGGCTCACCTGGGTCTTCACCCTGTATTACGCCGCCATCATCACCCTGGCGATGATTAACTTCATACGGGCTTATCGCCGCACGGTCACCCGCACCAGCCGCCGCCGCATGGGCTATCTGGTGCTTGGAGCTTTGGCTCCAGCCCTCGGATCGTATCCTTACCTTTTATTTGGCTCAGGCATCGCCGCCCGCTGGCCACTTCTATTCTGGTTGAGCGCCACGCTAAGCAACCTGTTTGTCTCAGCCCTGCTGATTCTGATGGCTTATGCGGTGGCCTTCTTCGGCGTTTCCTGGCCCGACCGTGTGGTCAAGAGGCGCATGTTTAAGTGGTTGATGCGCGGCCCGGTGGCTGCCTCTACCGTCCTGGTCGCCACCACACTGGTGCGGCGGGCCGGGGAGGCGTTCGGACAACCTTACACGGCCGCCGTGCCCATCGTGATGGTGGCCCTCTTCTTGGTGCTGCAACATCTCATCACCCTGATCGCCCCCTGGTGGGAACGCTGGCTCTTCTATATTGGCGACCACCACAACGGCATTGAACTGCTCCAAAGGCTGGAGGAGCGCGTGCTCACCACCGGCGATCTCAAGCAATTCCTCGAATCGGTGCTGGCAGCCATGTGCGACCGTCTACAGGCTTCTAACGCCTTCATCGCCGTCCTGGTCCAGAACAAACTGGAGATGCTGATCACCCTAGGCAGCAGTCAGGCGCTCGATGAGGAAAAACTCTCATCGGCCCTGTTAGAGCAGGTCACTCGCAACGGGAAAGATAAGCCATTGTTCACCTGGGGGGATTACTGGCTGGTGCCCCTGCTTGCCCAGAATGAGATTGAACCCTGGTCTGCTGAAGCCAGGCTTCAGCAATCCAAGGCTCAAGAGAGCCTGTTAGGATTAATTGGGATTGAACGCCATCCTGAGCAAAAACTGGACGAGGAGCAACTCGAGGCGCTCACCATCCTCACCCAGCGGGCAGCCCTGGCTTTGGAAGATCGTTACCTACAACAAAATCTCTTCAGCGCTTTGGCAGCCCTGGCACCTGAGGTAGAATTAATCCAGAATCTGCAGGCAGCCACGCGTTATAGCAGTGGTGGCGTGATCACCCAGGTGCTCACGCAACCGGCCCTGCCGATCGAGGGCAGTAAACTATCACAATGGGTGAAAGACGCACTCACACACTATTGGGGAGGTCCAAAACTGACACAAAGTCCACTTATTCGGTTGAACATTGTCCAGCAAGCGTTAAAAGAGCACGAGGGGAATCCAACCAATGCCCTGCGTGCAGTGTTACGCCAGGCGATTGAACGCGTTCGCCCAGCGGGGGAACGCCGCTTTACAGCGGAGTGGATCTTATATAATATACTGGAGATGAAGTTCGTTGAAGGACGCAAAGTGCGCGAAGTAGCCCTGCGCCTGGCCATGTCGGAAGCAGACCTGTACCGCAAACAGCGCGTGGCTATCGAGGCCGTGGCGAACGCCATCCTGGAAATGGAACGCAGCGCACTCGAAGCGCAATCGGTCAAAGAAAAGAACTAATTTCCCTTGCATAGCCAGATAAGGTGGGCTTAATGGTGAGCAAACGAACCTATAAAACTCAAGACGACCCAAATGGGGGGCCACCTCCCCTGGATGAATCCTGGTGGGAGGCTATCCTGGCCGAGGAAGACAAATATATCTCGCCTGCACCGAAACGCTCTACACCGCCATTCACCGCGGAAAACAAAACCCCTATCCCACGCCTTGCCCCCAGCCCTGCAGATATGGACTGGAACCTGGCCATGGAACTCTATCGCCAGGATCGAGTGACCGTCCTGCAGGTGTATGGCTACAACCGCGGCGGCTTGTTAGTGTGCAACCAGCGGCTGCAAGGCTTTGTACCTATTTCCCATCTGGTGGAAATGCCCCTGGGAAAGACAGCCGAAGAGCAGGAAGAATTTCTGAAATCCTACACAGGGCGGCACTTGCGCCTCAAGGTGATCGAATGCGATCCACAACGGGGGCGGATCGTGTTATCGGAACGCGCCGCCCTGGCCAAACCTGGCAGCCGCAACCAATTGTTCAAGCAGTTGCAACCCGGTCAATCTACCCAGGGCGTGGTGACCAACATCACTGATTTTGGCGTCTTCGTGGACCTGGGCGGCGTCGAGGGCTTGATTCACGTCTCCGAACTGTCTTGGGGACGGGTGCGCCATCCGGCCGATGTGGTGCGCTATGGGGAGCAGGTGAAGGTCTATGTGCTCAACGTTGACCCCGAGCGGGCGCGGGTGGGCCTGAGCCTCAAACGCCTCTATCCCAATCCCTGGGAGACCGCCGAAGAACGCTATTTTCCAGGTCAGATCACCGAAGCCACCATCACCAGCATCGTCCCCTTTGGGGCCTTCGCCCGCCTGGAGGAAGGCCTGGATGGCTTGATCCATATTTCGGAGATCTGCCCCCAGGAAGAGGCAGCCAACCTCTCCGAGCGCTTGTGCGAAGGGCAGCGGGTGAAGGTGCGCGTCTTGCATGTGGATGCCAGCCGCCAGCGCCTGGGCTTGAGCCTGGTGACGGATGAGTCATGAACCGCTGGGCGCTGGCCTGGCCACTTAGTTTGGGTGTGCTTATTGGCCTGGCGGCAAGCGGCGTGCTCCTGCTGGTGGCCAGCCCACCTCGCGGGGAGGCGGTGCGCCTTGTGCCACCGCCAACCCCCTCGCCGCTGATTGTGCATGTCAGCGGGGCGGTGCAACAGCCCGGGGTCTATGCTTTGCC
>JBBILY010000182.1:0-5538 GCA_037444705.1 Chloroflexota bacterium
GGGCTAATGGATAGGCGGTATAGCGTCTTGCCATCAAGGTGATCGCTTCTGCACCCCAAAACGCGGCGAAGGGCAGGTTGCCGCACCATGTACTACGATAGCGGTTTTAGATGCGTTTCAGTGCTCCGCCGGGCGCAGATTCTGCTCCACCCCTGGCAGTTTATCAGCCAGTTGAGAGGGGCGGTGGATCAGCACGGGCAGATGTTGCGGGCAAATCCACACCTCTTTGCCCTGATAGAGCATTGGCAAGAGAGGCACCACGTCGCTGCTGCGCTCGCAATAAATGCATACAGTTTGGCTCATACGGAGTTTCTCCTTTGGCGGTTATTTTCTGCGCCTGCGCCCCTTGGATGGCTGCCCACGGTAGGGAGGCACAGTAATGGCGTAGATGGTACACAGACGGCTATCCAAGAAGCGGCTGCGCAAACGGGGATCAATATCATCCAGGGAATCTGAAGTGGTGATCACCGTGGGTAACTCAGCGTTGTAGCGATAGTTGAACAACTGATACAGTTTCTCGCGCACCCAGGGGGTCATGGCTTGAGTGCCCAGGTCGTCCAGGATGAGCAAGTCGGCAGTGCGTACCTCTTCGAAGCGGCGATCCAGGCTGACGGTGCTGTTCGGATCGAAGGTGGCGCGCAGGTGATCGAGCAAATCGGGCACGACGATAAAAAGCGGCGGGGCTCCGATCTCGGCGCGATAGTTGGCAATGGCGGCTGCCAGATGGGTCTTGCCGCATCCATACTGCCCCATGAAGACCAGCCAGCCCTGAGGATGCTCGGCAAAAGCCCGCGCCGCGCGAAAGGCTTTCTCCAGGCTCTTTAAATCGGCGGTGGGGAGGCCTTCCGCCTGGCGCAGGTCGAAGGTGGCAAAGGTACGCTGATGGAGCAAATCCAACGATGACAGTTCGTGGTGGCCCGAGTCGCCCGCGGGGCGGCGATAATCCGGGGCCAGGATGCGCACCTGGGTCACCAGTTCCGGATCTTCCAGGCGAGAGCGGATACGGCCTTCGAGATCGCGCAGGGGCAGGTTGGTGGTCACCACCAGTGGCAGGCGGTTAATATAGCGATAATTGATGATTTGGAACAATTTCTCCTGAGCCCAGGGGGTGGCGCTTTGGGTGCCAAAATCGTCCAACACTAACAGAGGGGCATTGCGGATCTCTTCGAAGCGCTCTTCGAAAGAGGTAGAGGGGTCATCATAGGCGAAGCGCAGGGTGTCCAATAAATCAGGCACGGTGATGAAGAGCGTGGGCACACCCAGACTGACGGCGAAATTAGCGATGGCGGCCGCCAGGTGGGTCTTGCCACAGCCATAGCCGCCCATGAGCAACAGCCAGCCATTCAGGGTTTGGGCATACTGGCGGGCATGATTATAGGCGCGCTCGAGCGAGTCGGCTTCATGTGGCCACAATCCCATCCGTCCACGTGGGTTGAAATTCTCGAAGGTGAGGTGGCTTAATTCGCCCAGGTGGCTCAAGGCAAACAGGCGCTGGCGCACCTGCTGGTGGATCTGCCCGCTGCGGCAGGAACAGATCTCCAGCCGCCCAAAGTCCGGGTGACCCAAGGGCAAGTCGCGGCGCAAGTAGCCCAGCCCGCCGCACACGGGGCAATTGGGATCACCTGGCAAGTCCACCTGGCGTGGCTGTGTCTCAGTGCTCGATGTAATCGGCGTATTTGCCTTCGATATACTTTCGGCGAGCCTTTTCAAGGTCTTGTCTATCTTCTCGCTCATCACGCCCTTCTGTCTGCCAGCGTTCTAAGATCGCCCGCACGTAAGCCCAATTACGGGCGTTATTCTCCACTGCAATGCGCATGGCATCCTGGATCCAGGTGGCGGGGTAGGTCTCTTCCGCCTCGCGCAGGGTGTCGGCAATCATGGGGGTCAAGGGTCCAATGTTCTCCTCGTACAGACGGAAGATGTTGGGCACATCGGCGCGGATCTCGAGTGGCCGCCGCGCATCTCCCGAGAGGCGCCATTCACCACGCTGGATGGCTTGCACGGCGGCGCGCCCACGCGCAGAGTTGAGGAAATAAAGCGTCTCATCGCCTTTTTCCAAGGTTACCACTGTTTTCAAGAGCGTGCCTCGCTCCACGGCGCGCTCCAGGGCTTCAGCCAGGTTTGCCTGGGCTTCGCCGCGGGTGACTCCCAGGCCACGCATGAAGGTGGCATCGCGCAAGAAATCTTCGCGGCGTAAATAGGGGAATCCGCCCTCGAGATGCTCCAGCAACCAGAATGCCTGAAGGGTCACCTTAAGTTCGCCCAGGTGGTCAATCTGGGGCAATACCTGGCGGAAAAAAGGCTCTGGAATGCGGATCAAGGGCATCTTACCATCGGGAAAACCTTTAAAGGAAGACATGTTTTTCACCAGACCTAAACTTAGACCATTATGGCAGGCGGGTGAGATCCACCACGCGCGTCGCCGCATTTTCGAACTTGGCCAGATGATGGCGGAAAACCAATTCAACCATACCCAAGGGCCCATTGCGATGTTTAGCCACTTTGATCTGGGCCAGGTTTTGCTTGAGCGTGTCTTTCTCGTAGAGTTCGGGGCGATGGATGAAGATAACGATATCGGCGTCCTGTTCCAGGGAGCCCGATTCGCGCAAGTCGGAGAGTTGGGGCTCCTTGTCGGCGCGCTGTTCTACGGCGCGCGAGAGTTGGGCTGCGGCCAGCACTGGCACGTTGAGTTCGCGCGCCAGGATTTTCAGGTTGCGGGAGATGTAAGACACCTCTTGCACGCGGTTTTCGGCGCGTATCCCGCTAGACATGAGTTGCAGATAGTCCACGATGATCAAGTCCAGCCCATATTCCAGGTGCAAGCGGCGGCTTTTGGTGCGCAGTTGCAGAGGCGTCAGAGCAGGGGTATCGTCCAGGAAGATGTGGGTGTCGCTGAGCACTTCGATAGCATGGGTGAAGAGCGGCCATTCGTCCTCGTTGAGTTTGCCGGTGCGCAGGCGTTGCGAATCGATCCCGGTCTCCTGGGCGATCAGGCGTTGCACCAGTTGCTCACTGGACATTTCCAGGGAAAAGATAGCCACGCGCTTCTTGTGGATTTGGGCGGCGTTCTTAGCGGCCGAGAGCATGAAGGCGGTTTTACCCATCCCTGGGCGGCCGGCCACAATAATGAAGTCTGAAGGCTGGAGTCCCATCAGTAGGCGATCCAGGTCAATGAAGCCAGTCAGGACGCCATAGATCTCCTCGCCGCGGCGCGCCAGTTGATCAATGCGATCGTAATAGTCGCTCAACACCTGCTGAATGGGCTGCAGGTCTCGCGTCAAGCGACGCTCACTGACACCAAAAATCGCCTTCTCGGCCTCATCCATGACGTCATCAATGCGCCGCCCTTCCTGGTAGACCAGTTTGGCGATCTCGTTGGCAGCGGTGAGCATGCGGCGGCGGATGGCGCTTTCTTCCACGATGCGCCCATAGGCTTCGGCATGCAGTGAGGTGGGGACATTGTTGATGAGCGCTGTCAGATAGGCCGCGCCGCCAATCTCTGACAACTGCCCCATCTGGTTGAGTTCTTCAGCCACGGTCAGGTAATCAATGGGCACGCGCCGCTCGTGGAGGCGGGTGAAAGCCTCCCAAATCCAGCGGTGGCGGTGAATATAGAAATCATCCGCCCGCAGGAAAGGGGCCACATCGTAATAAGCCTCGGGGTTGATCAAGATCGCCCCGATGACCGCCTCTTCCGCCTCGCGGCTATATAACGCCGCCGGCGGGGCTGAGGGCATCTCCTCAGGGGGAAATCCATTCATCCCATCCAAACCAACTTCCTTCCTTCACCACATATCTGCAAACTTCCCTTTATATGCCAAAAAACCGGGGACACCAGCCCGACGACCTGGCGAACCCCGGTGAGAAGGCAAGCCGTAAGAACCAGGGCCTAGTTATCCTCCTGGTCTTCGGGCCTTTCCTCGTCATCCTCTTCGTCCAGGTCCAGTTTCTCCAGGAAGTCCTCAAAGATGGAAAGGCGCTCTTCGCTTTCTTCGGGCTCAGGTTCGGGCTTTTGCCTGGCTTCGATCTGTTTGGGTTCCTGGGCTTGCAGGTCTTCTTCGGGCATGATGCCGGCCGCGTCCATGACCGTGCGGGCGACGAAGATCGGCACATGGGCTCGCACCGCCAGGTTAAGCGCATCGGAGGGGCGGGCGTCAATGTTAAGCGTGCGACCGTTGACCTCGGCCACGATGTTGCCGTAGAACGTATCGTCGCGCAGCGCGTTCACTTCCACGCGCAGAATGCGCGCGTTCAAAGCGTTGAAGACGTTTTTCAACAGGTCATGGGTCAATGGACGGGCTACTTCAACTTCCTGCAAGGCGATGGTGATTGCTTCAGCCTCATATACACCAATCCAAATGGGTAGGTAGCGCTCGGTGTTCACTTCACGCAAGATCACGATGCGCTGTTGTGACATGAGGCTGACGCGTATACTGTCAATCACCACTTCTACAAAATCGCCCATGAGTCACTCTTCCGATTATCAAATATACAGATTTTGGCAAATTGTCAGACGCCTTGAGTTCAAGGAGTTATCTTTTCCGTGTTGTGTGTAATTCTAACACGGGCAGAGCAGAGATGCAACCATTTGCCAGTTTTTAAGATTATGGGTATAATAACACGGCCGTTTTGGTCATGGGGGTGTACCCGGGGTTGATAAGAGAAGGACAACGACGATGGTAAGAATTGTGTGGATCGAAGGCAAACGGGCTGCAGGCCCGTCTTTCATCTCAGTTTTGCGCAAGAAGGGTTACACCGTGGAAGTATTTTCCAGCGGGAGTGAGGCGCTGGAACATCTCTTGGAGATAGACCCTGACCTGGCGGTCGTCAACGCCATCTCACTCCGCTCCAATGGCAGGCGCATCTGCCGCGCCTTGCGTGAAAAACTCGGCGGTCTGCCCATTGTCTTAATCACACCCAAAGACGAAGCCGAACGCAGTGCTGACTGCGCTAACGTTGTCCTTTCCCCGCCATTTACCGAGCGCAAATTGCTCAACCGCATCATTCCCCTTTTACCCGGTGACGGCAAGAACATGCTGCATGTAGGCCCAATCCGCCTGGATTTGGAGCACCATCGCGTGCGTTGCCAGGGGCGCGAGGCACGCCTGACCCCACGCCTGACCAAAATCCTCCAGTTCTTAATGCAACATCCGGGCGAGGTGCTGGAACGGGAGCGTCTGTTCCGCCACATCTGGAAAACCGAATATACCGAGGATACGCGCACCCTGGATGTGCACATCTCCTGGTTACGCCAGGCCATCGAGGAAAATCCTCGCAATCCGCAATTGCTGAAAACTGTGCGCGGTGTGGGATATCGGTTAGATATCTAAGTGGCACAGGATTTATCCTGCGCCGCTTAAATTCTCCCTTAAATGTGCATCACCAATTCGGAGCGGGTGTAGCGGTTGCCAGCAAGTTCTGCACCATCCAGCCCTCCTTGCCGTCTGGGGCAAGCACCCGCACCCAGACCACACCGTTTAGCGTGCGCCTTTCGGGTAGCACCTGCAACAGGGTGCCATCGAAGTAACTACCCAGCAC
>JBBILY010000183.1:0-5388 GCA_037444705.1 Chloroflexota bacterium
CCTTGCTTAACCATGCGGTGGGAGATGTTTTGCCAGCCGGTTCGGTCTTCAAACTGACAACGGCCGTGGGCGCTCTCAATGAGGGCGTGGTCACGCCAGAGCAGGTCGTGCAAACCCCGGGCAAGATCACCATTATTGACCGCCCGTATGCCAACGCCCCCGGCACGCCGCGCGATTATGTGGACTGGATTTACGATCGCAATCCGGCTGGTTTTGGCAAACTCGACTTCTTGCACTGCATCGCCAACTCCAGTAATGTGTGTTTTTATAAAGTGGGCGGCGGCTATCAGGACGAGATCCCCGAAGGGTTGGGCATCTGCCGCCTGGGAACCTATGCGCGGGCCTTGGGTTATGGTGACTACCCCGGCACCGGTCTGCCCGAAGAAGAAAAAGGGTTGATCCCTGATCTTCAATGGAAACGCATCGCCCATGGTGAATCCTGGACGTTGGGCGATACCTATATCGCCAGCGTGGGTCAAGGCTATGTGCTCGCCACCCCCTTGCAGGTGTTGCTCTCGGCAGCTACCATCGCCAACGACGGTAAATTGATGCAGCCTACAATCCTGCGTGAAGTCCTGGATAGCGAGGGCAATGTGGTGCAGCCCTTCCAGCCTCGTATGCGCTGGGATATTACCAAAGATGCGGTCATCCAGGAGTATGGGGAAGCCACAGCGCGGGGTTGTGAACCCATCGAAGGGGCGAAGAAGACCGTGCAACCCTGGGTGATCGAGAAGGTGCAAGAGGGGATGCGCCTGGCCGTGCTCGAGGGTACCTTGAAGAAGGTGGCGGAACTGTATCCCGAATACACTGTGCCTACCGCAGGTAAAACCGGTACAGCTGAATATTGCGACCAGTACGCCAATGCGCGCAATCGCTGCATCCCTGGAGCGTGGCCCTCCCATGCCTGGACGGTGGCCTACGCCCCCTACGAGAATCCAGAGATCGCGGTTGTGGCTTTTGTCTATAACGGTGGTGAGGGCGCCAGTGTGGCCGGGCCAATTGTGTGGCAGGTCTTAAAGGCTTATTTCCAACTCAAGGCGATTGACACGGGGCTGCAAACGCCTTGAAATCCTATGGGCAAAACGAGGTGCTGTGCTATAATTCTTGCAAAATGCAGCCACTCATACAAATCAAAGGCATTCGTGAAGGGTTATTGGTGATTGTTGGCGAGGGCGAATGGAGCCAGGTGCGCACTGCGCTTCTGGAGCAATTGGATCAGCAGGCGGATTTTTTAAAAGGTGCCCGCCTGGCTCTGGATGTGGGTAACCACATCCTGAAAGCGGTGGATTTGGGCAGTTTGCGCCAAGAACTTTCAGAGCGCGGCTTGAGCCTGTGGGCGGTGCTCAGCCATTCGCCCACCACCGAACGCACTGCCCAAGACCTGGGCCTGGCCACTCGCCTGAGTGGATCACGCCCAGGGCACAGGTTGAAGCCCGATAGCGAGACCACGCTTTATGATGGGGAGACCGCGGTGCTGGTGCGGCGTACGCTGCGCTCTGGCTATCGCTTGCAATTTGCCGGACATGTGGTGGTGATTGGCGATGTCAATCCTGGGGCAGAGATCATCGCCTCAGGCGATGTGGTCGTATGGGGGCGTTTGCGCGGTGTAGTGCATGCCGGCGCTGAAGGGGATGAAGACGCGGTGGTTTGTGCCCTGGATCTTGCCCCTACCCAGTTGCGCATCGCCGGGCAGATCGCCATTCCGCCCCAACGGCGTGGCAAACCTCAACCGGAAGTGGCGCGGCTCTGGGATGGCCAGGTGGTAGCCGAGGCGTGGTATCCGAGGAAGTAACAGTGCAGGCTATAAGGTGCGCCAGACAGGTATGGCCCACCGGGTGTTAGGCCTCGGGCGCCATGTCTTGGGTGTGACGAGGCTTGGCATCCACAGGCCTCAGGAAGGGAATATGGCTGGAAAAGTAATTACAGTGACAAGTGGCAAGGGCGGAGCGGGTAAGACCACAGCCACCGCCAACCTGGGAGTGGCGCTGGCCGCCAATGGAGACAAGGTGGTCTGCGTTGACGCCGACATCGGCTTGCGCAATTTGGACGTGGTGCTGGGGTTGGAAAACCGCATCGTTTATGATCTGGTGGATGTTGTGGAGGGGCGTTGTCGTCTGCGCCAGGCCATGATCCGCGACAAGCGCCTGCCGGAGTTATTTCTCATCCCCGCAGCCCAGACCCGCGACAAAAGCGCGGTTTCGCCCAGCGACATGGTGCGTCTGTGCGATGAGTTACGATCGGAGTTTGATTGGATCCTGATCGATTCGCCAGCTGGCATCGAGCGCGGCTTTCGCAACGCCTTGGCCCCGGCCGACATCGTGCTGGTGGTCACCAACCCCGAGGTCTCAGCCGTGCGCGATGCGGATCGGATCATCGGCCTGATTGAGGCTGAGGAAAAAGGCCCGGCGCGCCTGGTGATCAATCGTATCAAACCCGATATGGTGCGGCGGGGCGACATGCTCTCACCCCAAGACGTCCTGGAGTTGCTGGCGGTCGAGTTGATCGGCTTAATCCCCGAAGACGAAGAAGTGATTATGAGCACCAATCAGGGGATGCCGGTGGCATTGAATGGCAAAAGCCGCGCCGGACAGGCGTTTCGCAACATCGCTCAGCGCCTGCGTGGGGCGGAAGTGCCGTTTATAGAATTGAGCGATGGGGGCGGCGTCTTTGGCAAGTTGGCGCGCCTGTTCCGCCCAGGAGGCAACTGAGATGAACCGCTTCCTAGACCGTCTGCTGGGGCGCGATCAGAAGAGCGCTCACCAGGCCAAAGAACGTATGAAACTGGTGCTGATTCACGACCGCACCGACCTTTCTCCAGGGGCGCTCGAGGCTTTAAAGGACGAGTTGATCGCCGTAATCTCACGCCATGTGGAGATTGATGCGGGTGCGGTGCGCATCGAAATGGCGCAGGAAGGGCGGCAACAACGTTTGATCGCCGATATTCCTCTGCGCTCAGCGCGCCGTAGGCGGTCGGGGTAGCGGAACAAATCGCCAGCCTGAAAGGACAACACCAGCGACATGCGCAATGTCATTGAGACCAATTGGCGCCATTTTGATTTCTGGCTGCTGGGGGCAGTGGCGGTCTTGACCATTTTTGGCATCACCATGATCCGCTCGGCAGTGGCGGGCAACATCGAATTGACCCAGGAGCGCAACCTGGTCACGCGCCAGATCACCTTCGCCGTGATTGGTTTTGTGGTGGTCATCCTCATGGCGGGTATTGATTATCACCTGTGGCAATCCCTCAGCCGCATGCTCTATCTTGGGATGGCTGCCTTGTTGGCGGTGCTGGCAGCAGTGGGCGCGGCCCTCTTCGGTTCGGCGCGTTGGTTCGATACAGGCGTGATCTTAATTCAGCCCTCCGAATTAGCCAAAATCGTGATGATCTTGGTCTTGGCAGATTATTTCACCCGTCATCAGGAGCATATCCACGACCTGAAGCGGATCGCTTTTAGTTTTCTCTATGCCCTGGGAATAGTGATCTGGATCTTATTGCAACCGAACCTGAGCACCTCCATCGTTATTATTGTGATCTGGTTCTCGCTCCTGTGGGCCAGCGGGCTGCGCTTGCGCCACCTGTTGCTTTTCGCGGGGGCGGGGATGATCTTGCCTTTCATTGTTTACCCATTCCTGGCGGATTATCAAAAAGACCGCATCATAAATTTCCTCTTCCCTGACCCAACCGCGCGCCACGGGGATATTTACAATATTCAGCAGGCTCTGATCAGCATTGGTTCAGGGGGGCTATTCGGCCAGGGATATGGCAGCGGCACCCAGGTGCAATATCGTTTTCTCAAAATTCGCTGGTCGGACTACATCTTTTCAGCCATGGCGCATGAATTTGGCTTCGTGGGGGTCATTCTGGTGCTTATCCTTTTAGTCTTTGTCATTTATCGCTGCCTGCGGGCAGCAAGGTTGGCTCAGGATACCTTTGGCGGGTTGATCGCTTATGGGGTGGCGGTGATGCTGGCTTTTCAGGCGCTGGTAAATATTGGCGTCAACCTCAACCTCTTGCCCGCCACAGGTCTGTCTTTGCCCTTTGTCAGTTATGGAGGGAGTTCGTTGCTCTCCGCTCTGGTGGGAATCGGGTTGGTTGAGAGCGTGGTCTTGCGTCATAAAGCATTGCAATTTTAGCAACTCCCTTCAAAGGCGGCTCTTTTTAGGGTACAATACCCACAATCCAAATCACCGAATTTCATTCTCTTACACGGAGGTACGATCTATGACTCACATCATCACCAGCCTTTGTCTGCGCGACGCGGGTTGCACCGAAGTTTGCCCCGTAGAGTGCATCGTACCCGGAAAGCCCATTGAACAATGGCCGTGGTATTACATTGACCCGGATACCTGCATTGACTGCGGAGCCTGCATCCCCGAGTGCCCTTATGAAGCCATCTTCCCTGAAGATGAAGTGCCTTCAGCCTACGTGGCTAAAGGCGGCGAGTACATCAGCCGTGTCGGGTTAACCGGCCATTATGAAGGCACCAACCACTTCGGCGAACCTGTGATCCTGGACTGCGTGCGCCAGTTGCAAGCTGGCGAAGTGGTTGACTTGACTCCCGACATCCAGGCCAATTACGAATACTTCAAGTCCGGCCCAGGCTACAGCGCCCTGGAGTAGATGGACTTCACCTCTCTTGCAGAGGATTTTTGGGCTGGTCAGATGCTGACCAGCCCAATTTGATTCATTGATTGCGCAGGGAAAGGCTGCCGGCGCCAATATCCACGTTAATGGTGAGGCGAGGGCCGCTGCCGCTCAGGATATAGACGTCACCCGATTTTTCCCACTCGCCACTCAAATCCACATCAGCCAGGCTGCTATCCACCAGCACGCGCGCCGCCACCCCTTTGGGGACAATGAGCGTAACCTGGCTCAGGCCAGCATCAATGTTTACCGTGGCCTCACGGCGCAATGTGCCGCTGAAGTCCAACGTATATTCGCCGGCCCCGCCTTTAAAGGTCATGCTCTCGAAATTGGCGTTGGCTAAACCGATTAATTCCACGCTGGAGGCGCCGCTTTCATAGCGCAAGGTATCCATCTCAATTGGGTTTGGGGTGGAAAAGCGCAGGTAGACTTCGGCAGCGCCATCGCTGATGCGCAGAGAGCGCAGGGCCAAACCGCCCAGTTCATATCGCCCTGTGTAAGCACCAGCGTTCACACTCAGGTGCATGGGGGCCTGGCCCAGGCGTAAATCCCATTCATTCTTGAAATCTCCACTAACCTTAGGAAACCCTCGAATCTCCAGGTCGCCGTTTTCAATGAGCACCTGTTTACCGCTGAAGGTGATTTCTGGCCCGAGGTCCTTCACATTGTAGGTGGCCAGACCTTCGACCAGGGCATTTTCTGCCCCAGGCGCCAGAGATAGTTCCCCGGCAGCGAAATTAAGT
>JBBILY010000184.1:0-5292 GCA_037444705.1 Chloroflexota bacterium
AGGCTATCGTACCATTCAAATGCCTGCTACGAGCCGATCTCGTGAATCCCAAAATTGCCAGCGCTTTAAGGACGGCAGGTTGCAAGACGGTTTGGATTGGAGCCGAATCTGGCTCTCAAAAAATTCTGGATGCCATGGAGAAAGATATCCAAGTGGAAGACATCTACACAGCCACGCGCCTGCTGCGCGCCAATGGCATCGAGGTGGGTTTCTTCATTCAGTTTGGTTATCCAGGCGAAACCTGGGAGGATATCCAAAAGACTATAAAGATGATCCAAGAGTGCAGGCCGGATGATATAGGTATCTCAGTTTCCTACCCTCTGCCCGGGACAAAGTTCTACGAGCGCGTCAAAGCCGAGTTGGGAAGCAAACAAAACTGGCAAGATTCCGATGACCTGGCTATGCTATATCGTGGGCCATATCCAACTGAATTTTATCGCCTGCTTCACCGCCGTGTACATTCCGAATTTCGCCTTCGCCGTGCGCTCAGCAAACCCTCCACCCGGGGTTTAAAATCTGCCCCGCGCCATCTCTTCGGCCTGATCAAAAGCACACTGCAATTGAGGAAATTTGTGCATGGCTCTTCCTGATTTTTCACCTATCGCCGAAGCCTTTTCGCGCACCGCCAATAAGTATGACGCCTTTGCTGAAGATCACCCGCATCTGGCACGCCTCCGCCAGATTGTCTATGCGCAAGTCGAACATTTCGTCCCCAAGGGAGGGCGTATTCTCGAACTCAATGCCGGCAGCGGTATTGATGCCATCGAACTGGCACGACGCGGCTTTTATCTCCACGCTACAGACATTGCACCGGGCATGTTGGCGCGAGCACAGGATAAAATCAATCGCCTCGGACTGCAGGAAATGGTCACCCTTCAGGAATGCTCGTTCACCAATTTGGAGCAAATCCAGGGTGCACCTTACGATGCGGTCTTCTCAAACCTGGGCGGTTTGAACTGTATCCCAGATTTGCGGCCGGTCATCCAACAACTGCCGTCTGTGCTCAAACAAAGTGGCATCGTGTGTTGGACGGTGATGCCTCGATTTTGCCTGTGGGAACTGGCAGAGGTTTTTCGAGGGCATCCGCGGCTCGCCTTGCGCCGCCTGAGGCGGTATGGAACACAGGCAAACCTAGAAGGATTGAGCTTTCGGGTTTATTACTTTACACCTCGCCAGGTCATTCAATGGTTTGGCAATCATTATCGGGTTCTGGCTCTCCAGGGTCTGGCTGTTTTCACACCCACCGCAGAAAGCAAAAATTTCGCCAAACGCCACCCACACCTCTATCATGCCCTTGCCTGGCTTGAGGATCACTTAGCCCATCGCCCCCCATGGTGGGGTTTAGGGGATTTCTTTACACTAACTCTGCGTTATTGCCCATGAATCCCGTTGACCTGTACCTATCTGTTCGCCAAAAAGAGGGCCGTCTCTACCCGGATGAGGTGGTAGCCCTCCTACCTGCGATTCCGCGCACCCATCCTCTGTGGGAAGAATGGCAGGTGCGCGCCATCTCTTGCAAACAGTTAATTCGCTATCTGGAAAGACAGGGTTCCTCTCTTGATATCCTGGATGTGGGTTGTGGCAATGGATGGTTAACACAAAAACTGGCCCAGATTCGTGGCAGCCGGGTGTGGGGTCTCGACCGTGGCTCGTTCGAATTAACCCAGGCAGCGCGGCTTTTCCGTAACTCGCGCCTGGGGTTCCTCACTGCGGATATTTTCCACGCCCCTTTTGCCCTCCATTCATTTGACATCATCATCCTTGCCAGTGTCATTCAATATTTTCCGGATTTACCAATGCTGATACAAACGCTACGCCTACTCTTGCGCCCAAACGGTGAAATTCACATCTTGGATAGCCCACTCTACCCTGAGAGAGAAATTCCTGCGGCGCGAGAACGGACACGGGCTTATTACGCTTCCCTGGGTTTTTCCGAAATGGCCGAACATTACTACCATCACCCTGTTTCCGCTCTGACGGGTTTTTCTGCGCGCTGGTTATATCATCCGAATAGATGGAATGCTCGTCTCATGCGTTTCCTGGGTATGAAATTCTCACCTTTTCCCTGGGTGGTTGTGCGCTGACGGAGGCAGGTAATGGGATTTCCAAATTATCCCCAAAAGCACGAAAGCCAGCCAGTTCTTAATCCTGAAGATATTTTAAATTTCCGCCGGCGTTTAGGGCAAATGCCTTCGATAAGGGCACCGCAAGCTGTGTTAATATGTTTGCAGCGGGGGCTGCCTGCGCGGATGCGTTGGCGCATGCCTATTCAGCATGTAGGGCGCCTTATGGGAGACTTATTCGTGTATAAGAAATCGCATGGGCAGGTGGCTATACTGACAAACATTGGAATTGGAGCACCCCAGATGGTCTCATTAGCAGAGGAATTGGTGGCCTGGGGGGCCAGAAGGTTGGTCTCGCTAGTATGGGGTGGAGGCTTGCAGCCTGACCTTAAAGCCGGTGATATAGTTATTTGCGATCGGGCACTACGGGATGAAGGTACTTCTCACCATTATCTGCCCTCAGAGAAATATGTCTCCGCCAGCCCCAGTCTGATCCAGCACCTCAGTCGAGCCTTCGCTTCACAGGGCTTGCCTTTCCAGATTGGCGCCACCTGGAGCATAGATGCTCCATACCGTGAAACCCGTGACGAGGTACAACAGTATCAATCCGAGGGGGTAAAAACTGTTGAGATGGAAATCGCAGGCCTGCTGGCGTTAGGACAGTGCCGTCAGATCGAGACAGCCTCGGTGGTGATTGTCGGAGACCTTCTATCAGATATGAGATGGCGCGCGCCCGACGATACACGCCCTGTAGAAAAATCCTTAGAACAGGCTTACACCGCCATTCTCGAAGCCCTCATCCAGAAATGATACGATAAAATACAACAAGAGACCCACACGGTCTGATTATAGTTACTCAGGCAGAAAGTAACAACGGAGGCTGATTATGCGCGTCATCATCACCGGAGGTAGCGGCTTGATCGGTAGGGCCCTCAGCGAAGAGCTTATTCAAAATGGGTATGAAGTTATCGTTCTCAGCCGTAATCCAGATAAGATCAGTAACATGCCCTCCAAGGTTAAACTTGTTCGCTGGGATGGATATTCTTCGAACGGATGGGGAGCTCTGGTCAACGGCAGCCAGGCTATCGTCAATCTGGCCGGAGAGAGCATCGCTGGCAGCACAATGGCCGCATTGGTCTTTCAACGTCTAACGCCAGAACGCAAGCGCCTGATTTTGGAAAGTCGTCTCAATGCAGCCCGAGCTGTGTTGCAAGCCATCAGCGAAGCGGAACAAAAACCGCAGGTTTTAATCCAGGCTTCAGCCGTAGGTTATTACGGAAACCGAGGCGATGAGGAATTAACCGAGGACTCTCCTGCGGGACAAGATGACATTGCGGCCATCTGCCAGAAATGGGAGGCAGCCGTGGCCGATGCCGAGCGAATGGGTGTTCGCCTGGCCATCATCCGTACCGCTGGTGTGGTCTTAAGCACCCAAGGAGGGGCTTTCCCTTTCATGTTAATTCCCTTTAAGTTATTCATTGGTGGTCCGCTTGGCAGTGGTCGTCAGTGGTTTTCCTGGATTCACATCGAAGATGAAGCGCGCGCAATCCGCTTCTTAATCGAAAATCCTGATGCCAGGGGAATATTCAATCTATGTGCACCGGTCACCATTACCAATGCAGAATTTAGCCGTACCCTAGGCAGAGTTTTAAATCGCCCGGCTATTATTCCAACACCAGCCTTTCTCCTGCGCCTGGCTTTCGGTGAGAAAGCCATTTTACTCCTAGGAAGTACCAAACAAATCCCCAAGCGCCTTATGGAATTGGGTTTTCAGTTCCGCTATCCACAACCAGATGCCGCTGTGCGTAATCTCCTGAGAAAAGAATAGTACACACAATTGCTCTCAATATAGTACACTTAGTAAGAGTTTCAAAACTTAGGCAAGCGGGCAGCTGAAGCCTGCAGAGCACGCCGAAGGCGTTCGCCCGCGATGAGGAGCGTGCCATGGAGCAACAGGAATACACTACGCTTGGCCAAACTGAAATTCTGATCAGCCGCCTGGGTATCGGTACCTGGGCTTGGGGAGACCGTCTATTTTGGGGATATGGGCGGGAATATAACGAGAGTGACGTTAGGGCTGCCTTTGAAATCAGCCTCGAAGCCGGCATTAATTTCTTCGACACCGCCGAGATTTACGGTCAAGGACATTCAGAATATCTCATCGGTAAGTTCATTGCTGAACATCCTCCTGAAACCGAAAAACCAGTGGTTATCGCCACGAAATTCTTCCCATATCCATGGCGTCTCTGGAAAGATAGCCTGCATAAAGCGCTCGAACGAAGTCTACGCAGGTTAAATCTGAAGCAAGTTGACCTCTACCAGATTCACTGGCCATTTCCGCCTGTACCGCTTGAGACCTGGGCTTCTGCACTGGCAGATGTGGTCGAAAGGGGGTTAACCAAGGCTGTCGGTGTGTCCAACTTTAATGCAAAACAAATGCTGCGGGTACACGCGGTCCTGATCAAACGCGGCGTTGTCCTCGCCTCAAATCAAGTGGAATATAGCCTGCTTAAT
Organism: Chloroflexota bacterium; assembly: GCA_037444705.1. Classification (GTDB taxonomy): domain Bacteria; phylum Chloroflexota; class Anaerolineae; order Anaerolineales; family UBA4823; genus DATCYX01. The sequence continues at coordinate 4,578 of JBBILY010000184.1, forward strand.
CGCACGATTGAATTCAATGGCCTGCTATCATTGTGCAAAGAATTGAGGATCACCTGCATCGCTTATAGCCCACTGGCACAGGGCATCCTGTCGGGTAAATACACGCCCCTTTCGCCTCCCGGTGGCGCCCGCGCCCGCCGCTATAATCGTAAATTCTTGACCCTTATCACCCCCCTCGTACGCCTGCTGGGAGAGATCGGCCAATCCCACGGGGGTAAAACCCCGGCCCAAGTCGCCCTCAACTGGATCATCTGCAAAGGAGCAATACCAATCCCTGGCGCCAAGAACGCCAAACAGGCTCAAGAAAACGCTGGCGCTTTAGGCTGGCGCCTGACCCCTGATGAAGTTGCCGAATTAGATAAACTCAGTTCCCGTATCTTGCAGGGACAATAGGTGTTATGGGGGGTTAAAACGGCGATTGCCAGGTCGTTGATCGCGGCAGTGTTACCCCTACGGGCAGGCTCACCGCTTATTAATCATGTCGGAGGCTCATATGCTCACCATTGAAAAAGTTGATACCACCTCAAAAGCCCAGGTGCGGCGCTTTATCATGATCCCTTACCGCCTTTATCGGGATCATCCTCAATGGGTACCCCCTTTGTTTATTGACGCTGAGACACAACTCAACCGCCACAAGCAGCCCTTTTACGAGCATTCTGAGGCCGATTTCTTCATCGCCGTGGGCGATGGACAAGATGTCGGGCGCATTGCAGTG
>JBBILY010000185.1:0-5126 GCA_037444705.1 Chloroflexota bacterium
AGCCACCACCAGGTCATATTCGCCGGAGGTGACCTGCTCGGCCAGGCGCTGATCATTCAGCAGGTTAAAGGTGGGTTGACCGCCATACTGCTGGATGAATTCCATCACCTTTTGAGCCTCTTCCAACGCTTCGGGCAGGTTAGGATGGGCAACGACTGCAATCCTACGCAACTGAGGCAAAGTTTCAGACATAGCAAGCCTATTATAGTGTCTATCGGGGGGACTGGTCAATCGCCTGACAACTTTTGATCACAGATGTCCCTGAAACCGCACGCCGCACACCGCGCCGGAGAGGCATGAGAACGGGTTAAGATGGGCGCTCGCTCTTTGGCACGCATCTCCATCAAGAGTTCCTTGAGGGCGCTTTCCAGTTCGGGGGTGAAATCAATGCGAAAGGTTTTATCAGGGTAGTGGAGGATGCCATAGGGTGGGCGCCTGCCGAAGGTATGGGCTACCAGGAGGCAATAAGCCGCCAGTTGATAGAGATGGGTTGGATAAGGGTTATTTACCCCAGAGGTGGATTTGACTTCCACAGGGATGATGTGTTTGCCCTGCCTGATCAAATAATCCGGCTTGCCGCTCAGATTCAGATGAGGCTCGTATAGGGGTTCTTGCAAGGGTTTCCAGGAGCGGGTGTCAGAGGCGATCACCTGCCCGAGAGGCAGACCCGAGGTGTGTTGCGTTCTGGCTGCCAGGCGCAGCAGCACAAAGGACACGAGAACCAGCAAAAGGGCGATCAGGAGAATCAAGGATACAGAAATTCAAGCGTGGCTGCAGTTATGTCTGCAAAAAGAGGGCAAAACCTGCTAATATCAGGGCGACCAGGATTAAAGCATAAGCCACAAGACGCAAACGCACTGCGCTTAACACCTTGCGCCCGTGACGCTCATGCCACCCCAGGCCAGCCTCCAGGTGGGGCTGATTTTGGGGGATATAGCCATTCTTCTGATACCACCAGGCGCGCTGGCAGTATAGAAAGGTTCCGATTTCCGAGGCACGGATGGGGCGCATAAGTGCTGCTCTACTCCTGTTCTAGATTGAGCAGACGCTTTTCTAAACGCCTCAGGCTTTCTTCCAGAAGCGCCTGGCGCAAGCTGAGGGTCAGGTCGCCGCGCGTGCGCTCATTCAGGCTGCGGACGATGTCCGTCAGACGGCGCAAGCCTCCGGTGATGGCCTCGGGGTAGTCCATGGTCACCAGGATGGCGTAAATGTCGTCCATATGGCTTAGGAGGCGCTCTGCTTCTTCCGAATGACCATTGCGCAGGATATCCAAGCAACGCCGGCGTAATTCGCCAGTGGCTTCGGCCAGACCAAGCAGATAGGTGGCGGGTTCCAGATTTAATTCTTCGGGAGCAGGCAGGGGTTGGTCGTAGATGAGCGCATATACCAGGCTGGCCTCGGCATATTCCTTCAGGGCGTCCTGAGTATATCCGGCGTAATACAGGTCGGGATAAGGGGCAAGGTCAACTTGAATGGATTGGAGCAATTGACGCGCCTGCCCTAAATGCTCTAGGGCCAGGGCGCGTTGCTCACGATGGATGGCGCGGATGGCATTGGAGCAATGACGGGTGAGCAAGCGGGCTTGTGCCAGAGCCCGATCCCGCGCCTGGGTGCGCGCCTCAAAAGATTGACGGATGCGCTCGGCGATGGCTTCCAGGTCTTGCATGGGGGTCACTTCTGCGGAGGGGGTTCTGGTGGCGTGGGGCGAAAGAGTTGCTCTGCCAGGGTACTGCCCCCAGGGATGGAGATTTCGCCATAGGCTGCTTCGTATTTGCCCAGGTTATCAGCCAGGGCGTGGAAGAATAATTTAGCACTTAGAGGGGACATGATGATGCGGGATTGCATCTTTGCCTGGGGGTTACCGGGCAACATCTGGGCGAAATCAAAGACGATTTCAGAGGGAGAATGGGCAATCCGTACCAGATTGACATATTCGACGGCGAGGTCGGCTGGGATTTCGATCGAGGGCAAAGACGCCCCTGCAGGACGTGATGGAGGCGAAGACATCTCGTGCTCCTATCTACCTTGATGGAAGAAGGGCGATTAGTTTGTTCTTCCTCAGAGCAAGACACGCTTACCCTCTGCCTCGATGGAAAGGTACAGGGCGGCGTGATCAGTGGACGCTCCTGAGCGTGGTCCGGAGACAAAGGGCTAGAAGGGGATGGTATCATCCTCTGCGGATGGTTCAGCAAAGGGTGTTTCGCCCTCTGCCTCGCCCCGAGGAGTGAGGAAGCGCACGATATTGGCTGTGACTTCATAGGCGGCGCCGGTGGTGCCGTCGTTGCGGGTGAACAGGCGCGGGCTTCCGGTCGAAGAGTCGGGCACCAGTCTGCCTTCCACCAGTACTTTGCTGCCTTTGCGCAGAAACTGGTTGCAGGTTTCTGCCAGTTTACCCCAGGTGGTCACCCGAAACCAGATGGTCTCTTTGACCAGGTTGCCATCTGAAGCGGTATATTGGCGGTTGGAAGCAAGGCTAAAACTGGTCACAGGCTGACCACTGGGGGTATAGCGCATCTCTGGGTCTCGCCCAAGGTTGCCTACAATAATGATGGTATGGTACATTTTCTGCTCCTTTCTGTCGGTGAGCGGGCCGTCTCCCAAGACTGGACGCACACCGTCCAGGGCACGCCTCAGTTTCACTCACCGGAATATATCAGATTGTACTCTGCTTTTGAATTCAAGGCTAGAGGATTAAGATTGCCATTCCGTGATTCTTTGCAACAAATCCTGAATAGGATGTAATTCAGATACAGGTAAAGCCATGTCCCTGAGATCAGGCATTTGGTAAGGTTCTTTGTGGGCTTTATGGGGCAGCGCTCGCGCCCGCTGGCGAAACTCGCCGCGGGTCATATAACCCGTCAGGATGATCTCATCCCCCTGCACCCACAGATCTCCCCATCTGTCTGGGGAGGGGACGTAGCGGCGGCGCAACGCCGAAGAGTAGATTTGTATACGCCCTTGGGGCCGCATAGGAAGGGCGAGGTAGGCCAGGGTGTGGAGACCGGTCTGGAGGTGGAGCGGCTGATGCGGTTGCAGTGGCACAGAATAAGAAAGGTATTGACGATCTGCCCCCAGCCCTCCCAGTTCCAGCGTAAGCGCTTGAGAGGTTGCGGTTTCCAGGAGCAATAAACCCAGGGGTTTCCAACGGTTAGGTCGCGCCCAGGTGGTCGGCATGGGGTAAAGATAATAAGCAGGGAAATTAGGGGTCGTTTCGGCTGGTGGACCTGCTTGAACCGGGCTGGAAAAGTATATGACAAAGGCGAAGATAAAGATTTCGGGGTCGAAATGGCTGTCTGTGTTCAGGAATTCCCCAGGTACTCGCGCCAGTTTCTGAAGGAGGGCTAATCGGCGGGAGGGGGAGGATGGGTGTTTGCTGGCACTCGAAAGGATGGAGCAGATGAAAACGCAGCGCCGTCCTCCCAAGATCACATCTTGGTGTCCAGGTCGAGAGAAGGGGGTGGTGTTCAGGGTCTGGTAGGGTACTCCTTGCTCACCCAGATAGTGGCGGAAGGCCAGGTCCAGCGCCGAATGGATGACCAAACGGCGTAGCGCCAGCACAGGATTGGCAGGGATTTTATGTTGGGCGCGCGCCAGGATATGGCAGGCGTGCAAGATGCCAGCCTGGGTCAGGTCTGGGGTGTAAGCGAGGGATACAAAGTCGGCCGCGGTGAGCATGCTCAAGGGAGGTCATTGCGAAATTGCAGGCAGTAGTGGTGAAAGGTGTTACTCACCCAGGCGCTGCCCAGGCCATATGGCGCCAGGCGTTGATCATCCTGACACCAGATTTTCTCATCCTTCAGGGAATAAGTTCGGCTCAAAGCCTGTGCCAGGTCCCAAGCCAGAGGGTAGAGTTTGCCTCCTTTCTTGACGTTTTTAACCACGATGGTCAGATAAGCCCGAGGTTTCAGGTAAGGTTTAAGGGCAGCATAGATGCTGACTAACCTGGCGAGGAATTGTTCGTAATCATGAATGTTGCCCAGGTCGGCAGGGTCGTCTGAGTAAACCACGTCCAGTTGAGGGGACGAGCGGCGTTTTCGCTGGGTGAATGCGCCCCGCGCGTGTAACATATCCCAATAGGGTGGGGAGGTGATGATGTAGTCAATGGGCGGGAGGTGATATTGTGTCACCAGATCGGCAATCCTGGCGGCGTCGGCGGTGATGACCATGGCGGTCAATTCTCTAACTGCCTGGCCTAGAGCCGCACGTTCGCTGGCGATCACCTGGCGGGCGATGGCGGCATAAGTTGGATTCAGTTCAATGCCGTAACTGTGCCGCCCGCTGCGCAAGGCAGCCACCAGGGCACTGCCCGTGCCTGCCATGGGATCGAGCACCACCTGCCCGCGTTTGGTGAAGAACTCGATGAATTCCTGCGCCAGCGTCTCAGGAAATTTGGCGGGGTGGCGTAAGACATCTTTGCGGCGCGGCGGGGGGTTGTGGATAAACCAGGATTTTTGGAATTTGAGCCAGGATTTGGGGTCAAGGTCATTGAGACGATTCCGGTAAGGTTGGCGTGTCATACTTCATCCATCCACTTTGCGCACAAGAAGTTCGGAGAAACTCACGGTAACCGCATTGTCGCCGGCAGAACGAATGAAAACGCCGATGTTACCACTGGTGAGCGAGGGGTCTTTTACGCTGAACTGGTACTCCTGGTTGACATAGAAGCGCATCTCTTTCCCTTTAGCCCAAACGGCAATGCGGGAGGTGCTGGGCGCTCCTGGCGGCACGGAACCGCTCAGCGCCCAGGGTTGAGGGGAAGAGGCCTTGCCTCGATAATATTTGTCCAGGCGTACCCGACCGTCGCAGGAGAGGGAGAAGCGGTAAAACTCCAGGGTGGGGGAAACTCTCAGCAGCAAGCCATATTCATCAGCACCCCGACAAAGGCTGGGGCTGGCAGTAATTTCAAGGTAAAAATCGCTCAGCAGGGGTTCTTTACGCAGGCTGTACAGATAGCCTGTGGGCTGGTCCAGGGCTAAGGTTAGAGCATGATTGGCGATGGCGATGCTGGCTGTGCTGGTTTGAGACAGGCTCCAGACGGAGGGATCGCTGAAGTCGTCGCTGAGCAGGATTTCCAGCAAAGTGTAGGTGAAACGCTTGTGGGACATAACTCTCCTCCTGTAAAAAGC
>JBBILY010000186.1:0-5115 GCA_037444705.1 Chloroflexota bacterium
GCCCAAACAGCCCCCACCTGGGCGAGACCCTGGATTTTCTGGGCGAATTGGGCGTACCCATAGTTGGATTAAACGCCTTGATCTATGCCGGCCACGGCTTGAGCGTTGGCACCGGCCTTGCAGAGAGCGAACTACCTCCTTTGCTCGACCTGGCGCGCCAACGCACCCAGCGCTACGGTCAACGCCTGATCTGGTACACACCCACCCAATACTGCCATTTCGATCCCATGCAACTGGAATTGGGCATCAAAGGCTGCACCGCCGCCCTGTACAATATGTGTATCGAACCAGACGGCAGTGTCCTCCCCTGCCAATCCTACTACCAGCCTTTAGGTAACCTGCTGAGCGATCCCTGGGAGCGCATCTGGAATCATGAACTGAGCCTCTCCTTGCGCGAACGGCGCTATATCCCCGCCAAATGTCAAGATTGTGCCCTGCTGGCCGAATGCGGTGGGGGTTGTCCACTAAAATACCAACTCTGAAGTCCGGAATACAACCATGAAAACCAGCCTGATTAAACGCTTTTTCAATCCCACTCAACCCATCCCCCCTGGCACGTATCACTATCAGGCGCCTCTTGAAGACCCGCGCAATTATCGCCTGCACCTGCGCGTTGAGGAGGATGGCAGCGGGATACTGATCGTCAACGCGGCTACGGTATTGCACCTGAATCAAACCGCCACAGAATACGCTTACTATTTCGTCCAAAATCTCCCTGTAGAAAAAGTAACACGGCTAATGTCTCGCCGCTATACCATTGACCCCGCTCAAGCCGCGGCAGATTACCAGGATTTTACCGAACGCATTCTCACTCTGATTGAAACCCCCGACCTGGATCCGGTAACCTTCCTGGATTTTGACCGCAAGACACCTTACGCCCGCCTTTCGGCGCCATATCGCCTGGATTGCGCTCTAACTTATCGCCTTCCCGAAGACACCCACCCGGATGTCGCTCCAATCCAGCGTGTGCGCCGTGAACTTGGCAGCGATGAATGGAAACAAATCCTCCGTAAGGCATGGGAGGCGGGCATACCCCATGTGGTCTTCACCGGCGGTGAGCCAACCTTGCGGCAGGACCTGCCTGAATTGATCGCCTGGGCTGAAAAACTGGGCATGGTCAGCGGATTGCTCAGCGATGGTCTACGCCTGGCTGACGCCACCTATCTGAACCAACTACTCCTGACCGGCCTGGATCATTTGATGCTGGTGCTGCAACCCGAACAAGAAGCGGCCTGGCAGGCGCTGAAGAATGCCTTGGCTGGCGATATTTTCGTCGCCGTTCACCTCACCTTAACCCCGGAAAACGCTGCGCAGGCAGTCCAACTGCTCAACCGATTAGGGCAAATGGGCATCAAGGCCATCTCCTTAAGCAGCGCTACCCAGGACTTGCGCCCCCTGCTGGGACAACTGAGTAACCAAGCCGCTTACCTGGGTATGTCTTTGGTGTGGGACCTGCCTGTACCTTATTCATCCCAAAATCCATTACAATTGGAATTACCCGACGCTGAGCGCGCTGAGGGTGCCGGCCGCGCCTGGCTCTACGTCGAGCCGGATGGTGATGTGCTTCCCGCACAGGGGATTAATCAGATTTTGGGCAATCTACTCACCGACCCCTGGGAGAAAATCTGGGGCAAAAGAACCTGAGGCCAGGAACCAGGCAGCGATGCCAAAAGCCACAGCGGCGTTGTAGGACCGTTTAACCCCGCGCATGGGGATCATAATCGTGCGATCGCACAACTCCAGGATGCCATCATCCACCCCACAAACCTCGTTCCCCACCACCAATACCAGGGGTGTCTCTGCAGGCAGGGGTAGGGCGGATGATAGGGGCTGAGCACCTGGCCGATTTTCCAGCGCCCACAGCTGATAACCTCGCCCTTTCAACGACAGAGCCAGTTCAACTCCATTTGGGGTATAAGACCATGGCACAACCTCCTCCGCTCCCAGCGCAGTCTTCGCCACCTTAGGGTTATCTGGGGTAGGTGTAATACCACACAAATACAGATGGCGCAAACCCACACCGTCGGCAGTGCGAAACATGGAGCCTACATTCCAGGCACTGCGCAGGTTATCTAGCAACGCCTCCAGGTGGACGTTGGAGGATTGCGGCTGGCCCACCAATTCGCCTCCCAATGAGCCGCGCACCATCACCCGGGTTTCCCCACCACAACGCGGGCAAGATTCCTCCAAGAACTGCCCTTCCACCACAGGGTAGCGCAATCGGCATTCTTTCCGCTGACACTGGCGGATTTGATACTCAGAAGCGCTCATGCTTTCAATTATAATGGTTTCATGCCGATTGAATTGTCTCCCGAAACCTGGCATCAACGCTTTGTTCAGCAGGCACGCTGGACGCAAGAATTACGCCATCATCTGTATCTGCGTGCCGGGTTGAGCCAGGCCAGGCGCGTGTTAGAAGTGGGTTGTGGTACAGGAGCCCTGCTAACGGAATTGACCAATTTGACCCCGGGGGCAGTTTATGGGCTGGATATTGAGCGGGTATATATAGAAATGGCTATGCGCAATTCGCCTGGGGCCTTCCTGGTTCAAGGCGATGCGCATGTTCTGCCTTTCTCCGCTTATACTTTTGATCTGGCTGTGTGCCACTTCCTCCTGCTTTGGGTGCATGATCCGCTGCTGGTGGTGCGCGAGATGCGCCGCGTAGTACGTCCAGGTAAACCTGTGCTTGCCCTGGCCGAACCAGATTATGGCGGGCGATTGGACTATCCCGCAGCCCTGTCGGCCTTGGGTGAAGCCCAGCGCCTGGCACTGCAATACCAGGGTGCCGATCCTTTTATTGGCCGCCGTTTGAGAGAATTATTCCACCAGGCGGGCCTAAGGAACGTAGAAACTGGCCTGCTCGGTGGGCAGTGGTCAACCCCTCTTTCCCCTCAAGAACAGGAAATGGAATGGCAGGTGTTGCAAGCAGACCTGGAACATCTCCCCCAATTTTCGGGTGATATGGAGGCTTTAAAACGCGTGGACACCCAGGCCTGGCAAGATGGCAGCCGTATCCTTTTCATCCCCACCTTCTACGCCTGGGGGATCGCCCCCGAGTGAGCCCCCAGACCTTCTATCAGTCCAGAATTAGCCCCGAAAAGAATTATTGCCAATTCCGCCGTCTTTGTTGTACAATTTCAATTGTGGAAGTACGTATAGCGGTCTCTAAGGTGCGTAAATATGCCACTTCCGAAAGCGGCGACACGGTGGAAATTGTAGAGCGCCCCAATGGCGGTCTTTCGGTGGTGCTCGCCGATGGACAGTCCTCTGGAAAAGGCGCCAAAGCCATTTCCAATCTGGTAGTGCGTAAGGTGATCTCACTGCTGGCAGAAGGGGTGCGCGGCCTCGGATTACCTCTACACTGAGCGCGGCGGTAAGGTCTCGGCCACGCTTAATATCTTGTCGGTGGACAAGCAAACCAATACCCTGGTGATCACCCGCAACAACCCCGCGCCGGTCTTGCTGGTACGCAACGAGGCCCTTCAGGTTTTGGACGATCAATGCACACCCGTTGGTTTGCATCGAGATACACGCCCGGTAATTAGCGAAGTAGAACTTGAGCCTGGTTTGATCGCGGTCATGTACACCGATGGTTTAGTGCACGCGGGTTCTCGCAGGGGCGAGAATATGGATGTCATCGCCTGCTTAGAGGCCATTCTAGAAGAGGAAGAACCTTCGCCACAGATGATCGCCGATGACCTGCTGGAAACTGCCGTCCGCCTGGATGAGGGGCGTCCCTCGGATGACATCAGCGTTGTGGTTCTGTGTGTCACCAGCCACATCGGCGATAATGTACGCCGCATGAGTGTGCGCCTGCCCCTGGACTCCTGAAACCATGTCGCCATGAAGCCGCTCAAGATCGGTGTGGTCGGTCCCTGTGCGGCTGGAAAAACCACCCTGATCCAGGCGCTGCGAGCGCGCGGCTACCAGGCCAAACACATCGCCCAGGAACATTCTTATGTGCCCGATATGTGGCAGCGCCTCACTCGTCCGGATGTGTTAATCTACTTAGATGTCTCCTATCCGCTCACTCTGATCCGACGCAAACTTGACTGGACCTACGCTGAATACATGGAGCAACTCCAGCGTCTACGCCACGCACGCCGCCATGCCGATTTTTACCTTTTGACCGACTCCCTTACTCCCCAGGAAGTCCTGGAACGGGTGCTAACCTATCTGCAAGAGCAATTTGTATAATCCTCAAAAATGGGTGTATAATGCGTGCTTGCCAGCCAAGCCTGGCATAAACGCCGGCCTGGGGCTGGCATTTGTCTGATTCTCGGAGGATGGAGAGAGGAATGCCACGCAAACAACTCCTGACTATCATTATCATTATCGTCGCCATTGTGCTATCGGTATACCTGGACTTACCCAATACACCGGGCATCCCCTGGTCTAGCCGAAAAATTCAGACCCGCCTGGGCCTTGACCTGGTAGGGGGTGTGCAGGCTTTGCTAGAAGCAGATTTACCCCCCGATCAACCGGTCACTCCAGAGGCCATGCAAGCCGCCACCTCCATCGTTGAAAGTCGCGTCAACGGATTGGGGCTGAGCGAGGCGGTAGTGCAACAGGCTGGTGACCGAAGGATCGTGGTCGAATTGCCGGGTGAAAAAGACCCGGAAGCAGCCCTGGCCACCCTTAAGCAAACTGCTTTGTTGGAATTCGTGGATTTCACCAGCATTCCGGTGGAAAGCACCTCCACCTTAGTGGGCAGCACGATTCAGACCGACTTTGGTAAAAACCAAACGGTGCAGCCGACACAAACCGTCACTCAGACGGCTCAAATCTATCACACTGTGATGACCGGCGCCGATCTGAAAGATGTTAAAGTGGACCTGGCAGCCACCGAACCCCAGGTCGCTTTCGAACTCACCGACCAGGGAGCGAAAATCTTTAGAGATTTCACCTCGGCTCACGTAGGACAGGTGTTGGCTATCGTCCTGGACAAGGTGGTCATTTCCACGCCAAGAATTGACGAGCCCATTACTGATGGTAAAGGCGTCATTCGGGGTAATTTCACCGTAGAGAGCGCCAACGCCCTGGCGGTTCAATTGCGCTCCGGCTCCCTACCCGTCCCGCTTAAGATTGTGGAGAGCCGCACAGTTGGCCCAACTT
>JBBILY010000187.1:0-5054 GCA_037444705.1 Chloroflexota bacterium
CTCCCACCGCGGCCATCACCGCTGCCAGCGGCACCCCTGCTTCAGTTGAGGCGCGCCTCACCATCAATGCCGTGATCAGCCCCGGCGACCTGGCCTCCGAACGCGTCTTCATCACCCGCAGCGGCAGCGGCGAACTATCCCTGGCCGGCTGGCAATTGAAGGATGAAGATGGCAATGTCTTTATTTTCCCCCAACTGGTGCTTTACCAGGATGGGGCGGTTAATGTGTGGACCACCAGCGGATTAAACACCGTGGTGGACCTGTATTGGGGTCTAACCAGCCCGGTGTGGGCTTCGGGCGAGAAAGTGACCCTGGTGGACGCACAGGGTAAGGTGCAGGCAACCTACACAGTGCCTTGACCCCGAACGAGGTGGCTGAAATGAATGTGGAAGAGCACATCCAACGCGCTATGGCAGAGGGGAAGTTCGACCACTTGCCGGGCAAAGGTCAGCCTCTGCGCCTGGAGGAGCATCCGTTTGAAGCCGCCGAATGGCGCCTCACCCACCACCTGTTGCGCAACGCCGGCTTTTCACTGCCCTGGATCGAGGAACGCCATGAGATCGAAGAAGCCCTGCAATCAGCGCGTCAGGCCTTGCGCCGCGCCTGGCTGTGGCGAGAGAAGGCCCTGCAAGCCCAACTCCCTTCAATTCTGATTAACGCCGAGTGGCAGCGGGCGCTGGCTCTTTTCCACGGGCAAATCGAAGCCCTCAATCGGCGCATTTTCTCGTATAATCTACACGTGCCGTCCCCCCAGTTTCAACTGTTCCCACTCGACGAACAGCGTGAACTCGAACGCCTGGAAGCAGACGCAGGTGACGATTCCTTATGACAGCCCTGGCTCTCTATCGTAAATGGCGCCCTCGGCGCTGGGAAGAGGTTATCGGCCAACCTCACGTCATTCAGACTCTGCGCAACGCTGTGGCTTCAGGGCGGGTGGCGCACGCTTATCTATTCGCCGGGCCGCGCGGCACAGGCAAGACCACAGCCGCGCGCATCCTGGCCAAAGCCGTCAATTGCCTGGATGAAGACCTTTCCAAACGCCCCTGTGAACAATGCGATCATTGCAAGGCGGTAAACGAAGGCCGCTTTCTGGACCTGATCGAGATTGATGCCGCCTCGAACACCAGCGTGGAAGATGTGCGCGACCTGCGGGATAAAATCAACTTCTCGCCCAATCAAGGGCGCTACAAGGTGTACATCATTGACGAAGTGCACATGCTCTCCACAGCCGCCTTCAACGCCCTGCTCAAAACCCTGGAAGAACCGCCGCCTCATGCCATTTTCATCCTGGCAACCACAGAGATGCACAAAATCCCCGCCACGGTGCTCTCCCGTTGCCAGCGCCACGAGTTTCGGCGTATCTCGGTCAACGAAATCGTCACCCATCTCAAAAACATTGCCACCGCCGAGGGCTTGCAGGCGGACGAAAGCGCCCTGACCCTGGTGGCGCGCCAGGCCACTGGCTCAGTGCGAGATGCTATTTCTCTGCTGGATCAACTGGCCTCCAGCGGAAAGACCATCACCCTGGAACTGGCTCAGAGCGTGCTGGGCACCGCCCCCCATCAAGCCGTATTGCAGGTGGTGGAAGCCATCCAGAAACGCCAGAGCGCGGAGGCCCTGGATGAAATCCATCGGGCGCTGGATGGCGGCAGCGATCCGCGCCAGTTCGCCCGCCAGGTGGTGGATTACCTGCGCAATCTTATCCTGGTGCGCATGGGCAACGCCGATCAGGTGGATGCCACCCCCGAACTGCGGGCGCAGATGGCGCGCCACGCTCAGGGCTTTGACCTGGCCGAACTCCTGCGCTTGATCCGCATTTTCAATCAGGCGGCGAACGAGGCGCGCAACACCTGGCAACCCTCACTGCCCCTGGAGATGGCCTTAATTGAGGCTCTGACCGGCGCTGAGCAGGACAAAGAACCCTCTCTCGCCATGGCCTCCCAAGCCGACCGCAGCCCGCTCTCGCAGAGGGCAGTGCAACCCAGCTCTCGAGCGACAGAGACACCAGCCGAGCAAGCACCTGTGGAAAGCCAGGCTGCGCCCTCATCTTTGGAAGACGACTTGTTGTTGAAGCAGATACATGAGCATTGGCGAGAAATCTTGATGGCGGTGCGCAGCCAGGATATGAAGACCGAAGCCCTGTTGAAATCCGGAAAACTCCTGGGGGTGAAGCATGGCACTGTGTTTTTTGGCTTCTCAGAGACATTAAAAACCAAGATGGAACGAGACGAGAACCTGGCCCTGGTGCAACGCGCCTTTGAGCAGGTGTTGAAGCAAGACGTCAGCCTGCGCTGCGTCGTCTATATGGGCAAGGGTGGCGCCCTCCCGCCTGACCTGGAAAGTGATGGCATGGTTGCCACAGCCTTGCGCGACCTGGGCGGTGAGATTGTGGATATGCAATGATACCAGGAGGTAAACATGGCAAAAGGATTTAAAGGTAAAAGCCCTAAGACGGGCGGTGGCATGGGGATGATGCAGCAGTTACAAAAGTTGCAGGAACAAATGGAGCAGGTACAGGCGCAACTGGCCGAAGAGACCGTCACCGCCACCGCCGGCGGCGGAGCCGTGGCAGTGACCGTGACCGGCGATCAACGTTGCCGCGCGGTGGTTATTGATCCGGAATTGCTCAAAGAGGGCGATGTGGAGATGCTGCAGGACCTGATCCTGACCGCCTTCAATAGCGCCCTGGATAAATCGCGTCAACTGGCCGCCGAGCGGCTTGGTCCGCTGGCGAGCGGTCTCCCCTTATGATTCTGCCTGAGCCGCTACAAAACCTGATCAATGCCTTCTCTCGCCTACCCGGCATTGGCCCCAAAACGGCCTCACGCCTGGCTTTCTACCTGCTGCGCGCCCCAGACGAACTCAGCCAGAGCCTGGCCGAAGCCTTGAAGGCGCTCAAAACCGACCTGGTGTATTGCCAGACCTGCTTTAACATCACCAGCGCCGGGCGCAGCCAATGCGAAATCTGCGCCAGCCCGGAGCGAGACCCCTCCCTGATCTGCGTGGTAGAGGAGCCGCTGGATGTGCTGGCCCTGGAGCGCGCCGCGGTGTATCAGGGTCATTATCACGTCTTGCATGGGGTGCTTTCTCCCATCGAGGGGATCGGTCCAGATGATTTAAAGATTCGCCCGCTGATCGAGCGCGTGCGCGCCGGCGGGGTGCGGGAGGTGATCCTGGCCACCAACCCCAGTCTGGAGGGTGATGCGACCGCCATGTATCTCCACCAGGTGCTCCAACCCCTGGGTGTGCGCCTCACCCGCCTGGCGCGCGGCTTGCCCATGGGTGGCGATCTGGAATATGCCGACCCTAACACCCTCTCACGCGCCCTGGCAGGACGCCAGGATTTGAATTAAACCATTGACGATTTGCCCAAATCCTGATAAACTCCACCCCCGCTGAATCGCATCCAAGTTAACCTTGCCGCAGAGCATTGCCTCTGGTATAATGCCATTCGCCTCAAACAGGGCGCAGAATGAGGTCTTTTCCTTGCCGACGTAGCTCAATCGGCAGAGCAACCGCCTTGTAAGTGGTAGGTTATGGGTTCGATTCCCATCGTCGGCTTCCAGAACTCTAGCGCCTGCGGTATGATCAGGGTTGACTTGATCTCCGCGCCGCAAAAATCAATTCTGGGCGGTTACCCAAGTGGCCAACGGGGGCTGACTGTAAATCAGCTGGCGTGACGCCTACGGAGGTTCGAATCCTTCACCGCCCACCTGACGGCAAGATGCCCTCATAGCTCAGTCGGTAGAGCACGTTCTTGGTAAGGACGGGGTCGCGGGTTCAATTCCCGCTGAGGGCTCTGATTGCCTGGATAAAATTATTACATTATGTTTCAACTGAAGGAGAAAGAAGGATATGTCCAAGCAGAAATTTGAGCGCAAGAAGCCGCATATGAATGTAGGGACGATGGGGCATATTGACCATGGGAAGACGACCCTGACTTCGGCCATCACCAAATATTGTGCGATGAAGGGTTGGGGGGAATATCGTCCCTTTGAGTCGATTGACAATGCGCCGGAGGAGAAGGCGCGGGGCATCACCATCAACATTGCGCACGTGGAATATGAGACGGAGAAGCGGCACTATGCGCATGTTGACATGCCTGGGCATCGGGACTACATCAAGAACATGATCACCGGGGCGGCGCAGGTAGACGGGGCGATCCTGGTGGTGGCAGCCCCAGACGGGCCGATGCCGCAGACGCGGGAGCATGTGTTGCTGGCGCGGCAGGTGGAGGTGCCGGCGATTGTGGTGTTTTTGAACAAAGTGGACATGATGGACGACCCGGAGTTATTGGAGTTGGTGGAGTTAGAGTTGCGGGAGTTGTTGAACGAGTATGGTTTTCCTGGGGATGAGACGCCGATCGTGCGCGGCAGTGCGCTGAAGGCCCTGGAGAGCCCCAACCGCGACCCGGATGCGCCGGAGTATGCCTGCATCAAGGAGTTGCTGCGGGTGGTGGACGAATACATTCCGGAGCCGGTGCGGGAGGTGGACAAGCCGTTCATGATGCCGATCGAGGATGTGTTCTCGATCAAAGGGCGAGGGACGGTGGTGACCGGGCGCATTGAGCGGGGGCGGATCAAGGTGGGCGATGCGGTGGAGATTGTGGGCCTGCGCGAGAAGAGCATGACCTCGGTGGTGACCGGGGTGGAGATGTTCCACAAGGCGCTGGACGAAGGCATTGCCGGGGACAACGTGGGCTTGCTGTTGCGCGGGATTGAGCGCGACGATGTGGAGCGGGGCATGGTGGTGGCGCAGCCCAAGAGCATCACCCCGCACAAGCGCTTCCTGAGCGAGGTGTACGTGTTGCGCAAGGAAGAGGGGGGGCGGCACAAGGCCTTCTTCAGTGGCTATCGGCCGCAGTTCTACATCCGCACCATGGACGTGACCGGCACGATCAAGTTGCCGGAAGGGGTAGAGATGGTGATGCCGGGCGACAACGTCAACCTGGAAGTGGAGTTGATCGTGCCGGTGGCTTTGGAGCAGGGTTCGAAGTTCGCCATCCGCGAAGGCGGCTTGACGGTCGGCGCGGGCGTCATCACCAAGATCCTGGA
>JBBILY010000188.1:0-5045 GCA_037444705.1 Chloroflexota bacterium
ACCAGGCTTTCGCCCTGCTTGTCACCAGTAATTCGCGACTTTGAGAAAGCCATGAGATTTAGGTTTAGAGCCATTGCTAATTTCCTATACCAGGGGTTAAAATTAGGGCTAATGGAGGAAAAATGTCAGAATTCGACCTGGCGCCTTTACGTTCACTCCTGGCAGACTTAGCCCCACAGGGGCGCACGGCTCTCCTGCCTGCCCTGCAGGCGGCCCAGGCGTACTATGGTTACCTGCCTGAACCTGTGGCGGCAGAGGTAGGTCGAGCTTTGGGGGTACCTCTGGCTGAAGTCTATGGGGTGATTGATTTTTACAGCCTGCTTTATCACCGCCCTGTGGGAAAGACCATCGTGCGTGTGTGCACAGACCCGGTTTGTGCCTTATACGGAGGCGAAGAGGTGCTTGCTGCCCTTCGCCGCCATTTGCACTTAGCCACTCAAGACACCACTCCCGATGGTCTGTTCACCGTGGAAGAAGCCCCTTGCCTGGGTTTGTGTGAACATGCCCCGGCGCTGTTGGTGAATGAGCGTGCCGTGGCTCGGGCGGGGGCGCATTCAGCGGAGGAGATCTTCCAAAACGGCCCGGCTTCATCTCCAGGGAGTGCCCTGGGGGGAGACCTGCGCCTGCTGACCGCCAATTGTGGGAGCGGGCATCCAACCTCATTACAAGAGTACGTAAAAGGTGGAGGTTATGCAGGTCTGGAGAAAGCCCTGGGGCGGTCGCCGCAGGAGGTGATTGCCGAGGTTAAAGCCTCGGGGCTTGTGGGGCGTGGGGGTGCTGCCTTCCCGACAGGGGTTAAATGGGAAGGCGCGGCGCGCGCTGAAGGCTGGCCGAAATATGTGGTTTGCAACGCCGATGAGTCGGAGCCGGGCACCTTCAAAGATCGGGTGCTGATGGAGGAGGACCCCCATCGCGTGCTTGAGGGTATGATCATCGCCGCCTATGCCATTGGGGCAGAGAAAGGCTACGTGTATATCCGAGGTGAATACCCTTACGCTTTTAAAGTCATGCAAGAGGCTGTGGACGAAGCCCGACAGGCAGGTTACCTGGGCAAGAATATCCTCAACTCGGGGTTTAATTTTGAGGTTGAATTGCGGCGTGGAGCAGGAGCCTACATCTGCGGCGAAGAGACGGCTCTGTTCGAGTCGATCGAAGGCAAACGCGGTTTCCCTCGCGTCAAACCGCCTTTTCCCACCACCTATGGTTTGTTCGGCAAGCCCACGGTGATCAACAATGTGGAAACCTTGTGTAATGTGCCTTATATCTTGCAAAAGGGGGCGCAGGCCTATCGTCAATTGGGAACAGAAAAATCGCCTGGCCCGAAGTTGTTCTGCGTTTCGGGTGATGTCGCCCGACCTGGCCTGTATGAGGTGCCCTTTGGCGTCACCCTGCGCCACCTGCTTTACGACCTGGCGGGAGGCACCCGCGGCGGCCAGGAGGTGCAAGCGGTGCTGCTGGGAGGGGCGGCAGGGGCATTTGCCAACCCGCAACATCTGGATGTGCCCTTGACTTTTGAAGACTTGCGCACTGCCGGTTTGCCCCTGGGTTCGGGCGTGGTCATGGTGTTTGATCAGGAGCGAGATCTGAGAGATGTGGTATGGCGCCTGGCGCGCTTTTTTGCGCACGAATCTTGTGGGAAGTGCTATCCCTGTCAACTGGGCACACAACGCCAGTATGAAATCATCACCCGCATGCGCCATGGGCAGCCACAACCTGGTGACCTGGAACGCCTCGTTGATGTGGGCTGGACGATGAGCGATGCCTCGCTTTGTGGTCTGGGACAAACCGCCGCCAGCGCTATCCTAAGCGCCTTAAAACTCTGGCCAGGTTTATTCCAGACACCCGCTTAAGGAGGATCATAGCCAATGCCTGATGAAATTACATTGACCATAGACGGCTTATCCGTCACAGTGCCTGCGGGGACGACCTTGCTCAAGGCGGCTGAGAGCCTTGGTATAGAGGTTCCCACGATTTGTTACCACGAAGCCTGCACGGCCAATGCCTTGTGTCGCCTGTGTGTGGTCGAGGTGGAAGGGGTGCGCTTGTTATTGCCCTCGTGTGTGGCTCAGGTTAGCCCTGGGATGGTCGTCCATACGCGCAGTGACCGCGTGGAGCGCAGCCGCCGTACAATTCTGGAAATGCTGGCTTCGGCAGTGGATCTTTCCGAGGCGCCCCAGATTCTGCAGCAAGTGGAAGATTATGCCGCCGACCTGCAACGCTTCCCTGATGCCAGGAGGCGACAACCCCCCTTGCTGGATGACAACCCTATGTACATCCGCGATTATGCTAAATGCGTATTGTGCTGGCGCTGTGTGCAGGTGTGTGCCGACGATGCTCAATACACCTATGCTATCAACTTCAGTGGGCGCGGCTTCAACACCCAGATCGCCACTTTTTTCGATCAGCCTATGCCCCAAACGACCTGTGTATTTTGTGGACAGTGTGTGGGGGTTTGCCCTAGCGGGGCGCTGAAGCCCAAGCGGGAATGGCTACTCGAGCAAGGCCTGAGCGCGGATGAGATCTTGCAGTTGACGCGCAGTGATCGCAGGCGGAGAAAATCCCACTCCGAGGCGTCGCTCCCTTGAAGCGGGAACGAGTGAAGTAGGAGGTTGTGATGATTACCCCAGATCGCATCGTCTCCACCACCTGCCCCTACTGTGGGGTGGGGTGTAATCTGGAATTGCATATCAAGGACGACTATATCTATCGTGTCACCTCCCCTTTTAATGCGGTGGTTAACCATGGCAATTTGTGCGTAAAGGGGCGTTTTGGCTACGATTTTATCTACCATCCACAACGGGTCACCGTACCCCTGATGCGCAAAACCCCTCAATCCCCTGGCCAGCGCACCCAGGCATTTGATCTATCGCAGTGGCAGCAGGTTTCCTGGGACGAGGCGCTGGATTATGTGGCGGAACGTCTGGTTGAGATTTATCGCCGCGATGGATCAGACGCTTTGGCAGTGTATTGTTGTGCCAAAGCCACCAATGAGGATAACTACCTCTTGCAAAAGATGTTTCGTGCCTTGTTTCGTACCAATAACGTGGACCATTGTACCCGGCTGTGCCATGCAGGCTCAGTGGTGGCTCTGCAGATGGCGATTGGCTCCTCAGCCATGAGCAATACCGCGGCAGAGGTGATAAAGAGCGATTGTTTCATTGTCACCGGCTCGAACACCCCTGAGAATCACCCGATTATTGCCTTGCAGATGAAAGCCGCGGTGCAGAAATATGGGGCGAAGATGATCATAATAGACCCGCGACGCACGGAGCTCTGCGATTATGCGCACCTATGGTTGCCGCTCAAGCCAGGCACGAATGTACCTCTTTTCAGCGCCATGGCGCACGTTATCATCAAAGAGGGACTGTATAACGCTGAGTTTATCCGTCAACGCACTGAGGGGTTTGAGGAATTTGCTCAATCCATGGAGAAGTTCACTCCGGAATATGCCGAATCGGTCTGTGGCGTGGATCGGGAGTTGATCATTCAAGCGGCGCGCCTGTACGCCACCGCTAAGCGTGGGGCTATCTACTGGGGTATGGGCATTTCTCAATTGTCGCACGGCACAGCCAGCGCTCTCTCTTTGATCCATCTGGCGCTGTTAACCGGGCACATCGGGCGTGAGGGCACAGGCCTTAACCCCCTGCGCGGGCAAAATAACGTGCAGGGGGCCTCCGATATGGGGGCCATGCCTTTTCATTACCCCGGCTATATGGCAGTAGATGACCCCGCCAATGCTGCCAAATGGGAGGCGGCCTGGAACGTCGAACCAGGCGGCCTGAGTCGCAAGAGGGGGCTGACTACCACCGAGATCCTCTCTAATGTCAGGCCGGGGGGAGTGCGCGCCCTGTATATCATGGGCGAAAATCCGATGATGAGCGAACCCAATTTAAATCTCACCCGCCACCATATGCAGCAACTGGAATTTCTGGTGGCGCAAGACCTGTTCATTAACGAATCAGGTGCCTTTGCCGATGTCTTCCTTCCGTCAGCCTCGTGGGCTGAGAAAGATGGCACTTTCACCAATACGGATCGGCGAGTGCAACGCGTGCGCCAGGCCATCGCCCCTCGCGGCCAATCGCGCCCCGACTGGCAAATCATCTGCGATCTGGCCAAGCGCATCGAGGCCCGCCTGGGACAGCCGCGTTCCGCCGGTTGGGACTATCATCATGCCTCTGAAATCCTGCGAGAGGTGGGGCAAGTTGTGCCTGAGTATGCGGGTGTCACCTACGAACGCATTGAACGGGTGGGTCTGCAAACCCCGGTCTGGGACACAAACCATCCCGGCACCCCCTATCTGTTTCAGGAGACTTTTCCCCGCGGTCGGGGTAAGTTTCACCCCTTAGAATTCGTGCCTAGCGTGGAGTTGCCGGATGATGAATATCCCTTCATCCTAAGCACCGGGCGAGTTTTGGAACACTGGCATGGTGGCACGCTCACCCGCCACTCGAAACTGGACGAACTCTACCCCGAGGCGCGGGTGGAAATCCATCCGGTAGATGCCAGCCTCTTGGGCCTGGTCGATGGTCAGGCCGTGCGCGTGGCCTCACGACGGGGGGTAATTGTCTTGCGTGCCAGCCTGACGGAGAAGACGCGGCCTGGGGTGGTGTTCATCCCCTTCCATTTTGCGGAGGCGGCTGCCAATCTGCTGACCATTGACGCTCTCGACCCCCAGGCTAAGATCCCGGAGTATAAGGCCTGCGCGGTGAAGATTGAATGGGCGGATGAGCGTGAATTGACCCATCCCGAAGTACAACTGAAGCGAGGTAGATATTAGAGTGGAGGGGGTGCATCTCCCAGGTGCATCCCATTTCAATATGACAATTATCACTTTTCTAGTACGATTTTCGCCCTGTTGACAACCCCTGGTAATTTGCTACAATAAGAACAGAAAACTGTGCACGTATTCACAGCCTTATAGCCCTTGCGCAGTGAACACTACCAGCCACCCGATGAAACAGGGGGGCCTCATCGAACTTACATCGCAGCACCGCCCTTCCTGCGTTGTGCAGGGAGGGCGGTTTTGCCACCAGGAGGTTCACTGA
>JBBILY010000189.1:0-5003 GCA_037444705.1 Chloroflexota bacterium
CATCCGCAAGGCTGAAACTAAATTCCAGACCGGTTTGTATACCGAATTACCTAAGGTGCCTTATCTCGAGACCATCACCAAGCAGGGGCAAGCCATGTATCGCCACAAGAAACAGACAGGCGGCGCAGGCCAGTTTGGCGAGGTGTGGATGCGTATCGAACCCTCTCCGGATGAGGAATACGTCTTCAGTTGGGATGTGTTTGGCGGTGCCATCTCATCCAGTTTTCAGCCGGCGATAGAAAAGGGCATTAAGGGTGTGATGAAAGAAGGGGTGCTGGCGGGTTTCCCGATAAAGAACGTCAAGATCTCGGTTTATGATGGCAAAGAACACCCAGTCGATTCGAAGCCGATTGCTTTTGAAATAGCCGCGCGTGAATGTTTCAAACTGGCGGTCAAGGACTCGGCCCCGGTGCTCTTAGAGCCAATAATGAATGTGCGTATCGTTGTCCCTGAAGCCAACATGGGCGATGTGTTAGGTGATCTCAATACACGCCGGGCGCGAGTGCAGGGCATGGATACGGAAAAAGGGCGCTCGGTAATCACCGCTCAGGTGCCCCTGGCAGAGATGTTGCGCTACACGACCGATTTGCGCTCGCTGACCGGAGGACGAGGGGTGTTTACAATGGAGTTCTCCCATTATGAGGTGGTCCCATCGCATCTGGCGCAGGAAATTATCGCCGCGCGCCAGAAAGAACTCCAGGCGGCCAGAGAAGAGTGACTCCAGGTCAAGAAACAAAGAGATTCATCGTGGGGCAGGAATGCCCCACGATGTTTTAACGACGTCCTGCGAGGCGGGTGGCTATGAAAGCCAAGGGTGCCAGATATGTCACCCACAGGCCGGTCAGGAAGTAGCGCACAAAGCGCAGGGTAAGAGGCATCCAGGTTTCCCCGCGGGGAAAGACCATTCCCAATCCCATCCAGAAGATGAGCACACCGATCAAGCCAAACATGTAGCGTAAGAGGCGCTTCCATGGAGGTCCAGCGGGGTCGAACCCACCACGGCGGAAGATCAAAAGCCCTCCAAGGGCCAGGCCAAAGAACACCCCGCCATTGCTCACCACAGGCGAAAAGTCCAAGGGGTTAATCGGCTCGGCATCGGGGAAGGCGATGCGGGCGTTGTCGCTCCATTCCGTGGGCAATGTCCAGCCGGCCAGCGACAAGCGCGCCCCAGCGCCTATGGCGATGAGTAAAAGGGAGACTGCCAGGAGGCTTGCAACCTGCACCCCAAAGGATCGCTGGTGCAACCAATCCAAGGCGGGCTTTTCCAGGGTCAACATGAGCCAGAGCAAAGCGCCTCCAATCAACCATCCCGCCAGGACATCGCGGGGGAAGTGCACACCCAAATAGATACGCGAAAGACCGATTAAGATCATCAGAGCAATGGCTAATGCCCACACCCATGCCTTGCGGAAGTTGGTAGCCAGGCAGCCCCAGACCGGGATGGCGTTTTGGGCGTGACCGGAGGGTATGCCGAAGGAACCCTCGGCGGTGAAGGCGTGCACGCGGAGGTCAATCCAGTATGGGCGAGGGGCATGAAAGAGGAACTTGAAGGTGGTGTTCAGGCCGGCAGAGGTGATCAGATATAGCCCAAACCTCAAGCCCAGACCAGTGTTGAAACACCAATACAAGGCCGGGGCGATAAGCAGGTAAAATTCTTCATACCCCAGAAAGGTGAAGAATTTCATTGGGCTGACCAGCCAGGTGCCTAACTGCTGGAAGAGGAGGATCAGATTGATTTCAAAGTCTAGGTTCATCGCCTAATCCCTCCTGTGCTTGTTTGGGGAGCTTTACTTGCTGGAAACAGCGTGGTAAAAGTCTGGGTTTGTATTGAACGAGAGTGAAGACGAGGCTAACACTCAGCGAGAAGGCAATCAGAGCCGCGCTGAAACCGTACATTTGGGAAGGTTCATTTTGATACAGATAACCGGCCAAAGGAGGCGCGATAATCGTGGCAATGGCGGCAATCGTCTCTGCCAGGCCGTAAGCCAAGCCCATGTTCGGTCCACTGACCATCGAGCGAATATAAGCGGTTGCCAGAGAACGGGTGGTGCGAAAACCACCCATGAGGAGATATGCCGGGACATACCAGAGGAGTCCATTCCCATGCCATAATAAGAGGGCAAAACCCCCTACCCCAACCTGGCCAAGCAGATAACCCAAACGTACGTCAAGGTGACCCAGGATTAAGTTGGAAATCACAATCCCCAGGCTGCTGACGGAATAGAGTTGACCGATTTGAACCAGGCTCAGCCCGCATTGATTTTGTAAATAATTCGGAGATAGCGGTTGTGGCAGATACATGGAGAAAACGGCCAGAAAATAAATCCCCACAAATATCAGATATCGCCTGTTTTTAAAGAGATGATTGCTTTTTTCTTCCGCCTGGGGGTTTTCGACGGGTTGGGGGCGAATCAGCAAGATGGTTAAAGTGGAAATCACGAAAATGCAGGCCGAGACAAAGAAGATCGTACGATAGCCAAATGAGTTCCCGATAGCCCCACCCAGGTTGGGTCCTAGAATAGCCCCAAGGTTATAAGTGGCTGAAATTAAGGTGAGGGCTCGGGCGACTGACCATTTGCCGCGGGCAGCGGTGACGTAACTGCTGAGTGGGGCAATGACGAACATGGTCATGCCATAAAGCAACATACCGGCTACGAATACGGGCAGATTCGGGCTCAGAGCCATGATACAGGTAGCCAGCAAACACATCAACCAGGCAGCCCACATCAGAGGGCGCCGTCCGATACGGTCGGCCAGATAACCGGCGGGGATGTGGGCCAGCGTGGAGGCGATGCCATAACCACCCAGAATGGCTCCAATACGGAGCGGGTCGGCCCCCATGCTCTGCAGGTAAAGGGGTTGAAACGAAATGAACGCTCCTTCTCCTATGCCCCAGGTGAAGAGTGATAAAGAAACCAGGATCAGATCACGACTCATAAGAGGGTTTCCTTGTGCGCTGGATAAAATGATCGGCTGCTTGATAGAGGCGTAAGCGTTCAGGCTCGCGGGTGACGATATGACCGCTTTTCTCCAGCCATAAGAGTTGTTTCTCTTGAGAGCCCAAAGCGGTGTATATTTTTTCAGCGTTGAGCGGCGGGACTCCTTTATCCTGGCGCGCATGGACGATCAATGCTGGCGCCATCACCCGAGGCAGGGCAGCCCGCATTTCTCCCAGCAAGTCGCGTAATTCGGCGATGTTACGTGTGGGGTAAAAGGGATAACTCACATGGCCCTCAGCAGCCTGGGGGTCTTGCCAGTCGGGTTCACCTTTGGGGATCTGGGGTTTGATGAAGGCCAACCATTTTACATAATTCAAACGAGGGTCATCGGGCAGGGAGTATGGCGTAGACATAGCAATGACCCCATCCACATCAAATTGCGAGGCAAACAGCAAAGACAGGCTTCCCCCCATGGATAAACCAATCAGAAAAATCCGTTTAGCGTGGCTACGCAGCAGATGATAACCATCTTCAACGCTGGTCAGCCAATCTGTCCAGCGCGTGCGCAGCATGTCCTGGGGGTGGGTTGCATGCCCGGCCAGGCGTATGCCTAAAACCGTGTAACCTCGACTGTTTAAATACTCTCCCATTGGGCGCATCTCTTTAGGTGTTCCGGTGAAGCCATGCACCAGGAGGCAGGCGGTTTGGTCGCCGGGAAAGAAGAAAGGTTCAGCGGTGGGGATAATCCGAGGCATAAGTTTGAGAGGGGACTTAGAGGATGATCAAATCACGCTGCAGGTCGCTCAGGCATTCTGAGCCATCAGCGGTGATCAGGATATTGTCTTCGATGCGCACTCCCCCGCGTCCGGGAAGGTAAATGCCGGGTTCGATGGTAAAGGTCATTCCTGGAGCCAATAGGAGAGAGTTTCCGGCGCGAATGTAGGGTTCTTCATGGGCCTCCATGCCCAATCCATGGCCGGTGCGATGGATGAAATAGGAGCCATAGCCGGCTTTTGTGATGACCTCACGGGCCGCCATGTCTACCGCTTCAGCGGGGATGCCCGGTCGGGCGGCAGCGCGAGCGGCAGCATTAGCCTCTGCGACCAGGCGTGCAATTTGAGCAAAATCTGGATGAACCTCGTGGATGGCAAAGGTGCGAGTGAGATCGGAAAAATATGCATTATAACCAGCCCCCCAGTCGAGGATCAAGATATCTCCGCGTTGTAAGCGCCGTTCTCCCGGGATGGCATGGGGATTGGCGCTGTTTGGCCCGCAGGCCACGATGGGCGAAAAGGGGAGAACAGGTTGAGAACCGTGGCGCAACAATTGCACAGTCAACTCTGAGGCCAGATCTTTTTCGGACATACCTGGTTTAATGAGGGGCAAGGTATCCAGAAGGGCAGATTGGGCAATCTGCACCGCTTTGCGCATAGCCAAAATCTCTTCCTGGTCTTTCTGCATGCGCAATTGTGCCACCAGCCCTTCTGCCGCCTCATAAGTGGCTTTTGGGGCTGCTTGCTCCAGTAGACGTAGTTCCAAAGCGCGCAAGTGGTCAGGTTCGATCCCGATTCGGCTCTTTTCCGTCAAGGCAGCAGCCTTGAATGCTTGAGTAACAACTTGAGGCCAGGTCTGGGGATCCTCACCGTAGGCATAAACCTGAGATGGGTAGGGCAGATCGGATAATTTCCCCGTTTCCAGTTCAGGTAACACGAACGTAGGGGTGCCTTGACGCGGATAAATGGCGATGACAGGGCGCTCCATCAAGTGAAAATGCAAACCAGGCTGGGACTGGGGTTGAGGATTAATGCGTCGAGGTGAGAGGTTTGGAGGAGGCGTTCGAGTTTCGCCAGGCGGTTTATGAAGGGTGATTCGTTAGTGGTTGGGGACATGGCGTTTTATCCTTAGATTGGATCGTCGAGGATCGGGGTGTATATTTCTAATCACAAAACATAGCCGCCTTCAAGGGCGCGCCTTGAACCCCAGAGGCTCCCTGTTTGTACAATTTGATTAAGTATAACATGTGTTAGAATTAGCCCGTTCCAATGATGGAGGTCTTGCCACTAT
>JBBILY010000190.1:0-4996 GCA_037444705.1 Chloroflexota bacterium
ATGGTTTTCAGGTCAATCTTGTATCCTACCAGATAGGGGCGCAGGTACTCCATGACCTCCGGGGTGTTATTGCCATTGGAGATGTAAACACACTTAAGCCCGGCCTCGATGGCTTTCTTGAAAATCCCCACCGCCCATTCAGAGGTGATCAAAGGCTCGTTGTAAGAAGATGCCACCACCTTGGCCCCAGAGCGCAGCGCCAATTGCACCATCTGCTCAGGGGTGATACGACGCACCAGCCCCACAGAAGCATCGGTGGACAGCGGATCGCGCAGGGCTTGCGAGGTCAGCCAGTTCTGGCAGTAGCCGCAGTGAAAGTCGCAGCCCAGCATGCCGAAGGTCAGGGCATCGCTGCCCGGCAAGATATGAAAGAAGGGCTTTTTCTCAATCGGGTCAGCCTGCAGAGCGGCTACATAGCCCCAGGGCACATACAGTTTCCCCCCACGGTTGAAGCGCACCTGGCAAATGCCGCGCCGTCCCTCGCGGATCAGGCAACGGTGGCCACAAGCATAACATCGCACCGCGTTCCCGGGCAAGGCCTCATACAGGCTACCTTCGACGGTCAAGGTATCTAATAGATTGGCTAACGTGGACATGGGAAAGACTCCTGAAGGGCGCCCTGGGCATCCCTTCTACATACCATCACGACAACGGATTTTCTACTATAATTATAATCAAAATATGTTAACTTTAGTGATTCAAGCCGGTGGAGAATCGCGCCGCATGGGTCGCGATAAGGCCCTGGTACCCTTCCTGGGGCAAACGTTGATCGAACGCGTTCTGGGGCGGGTGGCGCATCTGGCAGATGAGATCCTGGTCACCACCAACAAACCCGAGGATTACGCCTTTTTAGGATTGCCCCTGGTGAAAGATGTCATCCCTGGCCGGGGTGCACTGGGTGGCTTATACACCGCCCTGAGCGCAGCCCATCAGCCGTTGGTGGCGGTGGTAGCTTGCGATATGCCCTTTGTCAGCGCCGAATTACTGGCTTTTGAGCGCGACGAACTGTTGCGTGCCGGATACGATGCGGTCATCCCTCGCACCGCCGAGGGCACAGAGCCATTCCATGCGGTGTACGATCGCGATGCCTGCCTGCCCGCCATTTATGCCGCCATCCAGGCTGATCGCTGGCGGGTGGATGCGTGGTACAGGCAGGTGAATCTGCGTTTGCTCTCTCCGGCTGAGGTGCACCCTTATGATCCACAAGGGCTAGCGTTTTGGAATGTGAACACGCCGCAAGACTTAGCCCAGGCGGAGCAATTAGCAAAAGGCAATCAAGTTGAATTCAGGCGACCTGAGTAGCCTCGCAGTCCAGCGCCTGGACGAAGTGCCAGGGATTGGATCACTCTATTTCCATGTAGCCGCATACCAGCGCAGGTAGCCCTCCACGTGGGCTTGCCAGTAAGCCTCATCGTGATAGCCAGGGAATAAGTGCCACTCGTGGGGGATGCCTTCTTCGCTGAGCAAGGCCTCGAACCACATCGCCGAACGAAGAATGGCCGGGCGGTCTTTCTCGCCGATGTCCAGGTAGATGCGCGGCAGTTGCCCTTCAGGGATGGCCTCCAGCCATTGGCGGATGTGAGCGGTGTCGCTCCAGAAGACAGGCAGGCTGTGGGCGCCGATGGCGCCAAAGAGTTCCCAACGCGAAAGGCCCAGGTGCACGGCCCAGCCTGCCCCACGCGAGAGCCCTCCAATAGCGCGGAAACGGCGCTCGGGGAGTGTGCGATAGGTCTGATCAATATAGGGGATGAAAGCCTCGCTCAACACCTGACCAAAGAGGTCTTCATCGGGCTGCGACCAGGAACGGTCGCGCGGCAAGACCAGGATAAAGGGAGGGACTTCCCCGGCGGCAATCAGGCGCCCCGCGGCTTCATCCGCCCCCAGGCGATCCCATTGTTCCTGGTCGTAGTTCTGCCCATGGATGAGGTATAACACGGGATAGCGGCGCTCGACTTGCTGGGCATAGCAGGGGGGCAGGTAAACCTTAAACTCCAGAGGCAGGCGCAATAACGGACTGGAAAGGCTGCCCTCTTCCATACTCCCCCCTTGAGACCAACACGCCAGGGGCGTGGCTGTGGGTTGGGGCAGGGGAGGAGAGGGGCTTGGGCTCGGGGTAGATGGCAGAGGCGCTATCGGTGTGGGAAGATAGGGCGTGAATCCCGTCTCAATCGGGGTGTAGCGCGGCAGGGCAGAGGGGGTCACCACCTGCTCCACAGGAGCGGCAAGAGCGCAAGCCGCGCTCAGGCCGAACCATAACCAGGTCAGACACAAAATCAGGCGCGCGGGAAGAGAGGGCATCCTTGCAGGCATTTCTCACCAGGCTAAAACGCGCCATGCACACGCCCGCATAGCGCGCTGAGGACAGGTTGCTGTTCACGCGAAATTCCAGGCGATAGCGCAGATGATCGAATCAGCGCGGCTCAATCGTGAATTTGATGGCAGTGCGGATTTTCTGGTCAATCTCCACGTCTACGAATTCCGGGATGCACACGATGCTGTAGCCGTCTTCAGCCAGATAACTGCGCGCCAATGCCATGGCCTTCACTGCCTGGTTAATTGCGCTTGCGCCGATCGCCTGCACTTCGACGTGTTTATTTTCCCGGAAGACACCCGCGATAGCCCCCGCCACGGCTGAAGTGCGCGACTTTCCAGAAACTTTGATGACGTCCATGCTGCTTCCTCCCCAAAACACAACGATGAGGGCCGGGTTGTCGGCCGCTATGGGGTGATACGCCTTTAACATGATTGTACAGGATTTTTTAATGTTATGCAAGCATCACTCTCTCAAATCTTGGTGAAGATCAACTTTTGTTGTAAACTATTATTGTCAAGAAGGCGCAACCCTTCTCAAGCCATTTTTGCCCAAGGAGCGCACGAAAACGTTGTTGAGCGAGCCTTCGTGCCTATTCCGTCTGGCTAAAGCCGGCGGAGGCCACCTTCCCCAACAAGGTTTGCGTGCTCTCACGCCAACTACCCATATCAGGACTAGAGAGGAGACCTATGGACGTCACACAAATTGCCGATCTCAACACTGCTCCCCGTATCTTGCTCGGCCCTGGTCCGAGCATGGTGTCGCCGCGCGTGCTGCGGGCGATGGCTACGCCTCTGGTGGGGCATCTGGACCCCCAGTTTTTAGCCCTCATGGATGAAGTGCAGCATCTGTTGCGCTACGTCTTTCAAACCAGCAATGAACTGACGGTGCCCATCTCTGGCACAGGCAGCGCGGGCATGGAAGCCGCCCTGTGCAACCTGATTGAGGCCGGGGATCGGGTGTTGGTGTGTATTAACGGCTATTTCGGCGAGCGCATGTACGACATGGCTGGCCGTTATGGGGCGCAGGTAGATCGCCTGGAGCGCCCCTGGGGGCAGGTGTTTGATCCCGGGGAGATCGAATCCGCCCTGAAAGGCAAAAATTACAAACTGGTGGCTCTGGTGCATGCCGAGACCTCCACCGGCGCCTGGCAGCCAGGCATCGCCGAGATCGCCGCCGCCGCCCATCGCCACGGAGCCTTGCTGGTGCTGGACACAGTCACCTCGCTGGGTGGCCTGCCGGTTGAGGTGGATGCCTGGGGGGTGGATGTGGCTTATAGCGCCTCGCAGAAGTGCCTGTCTGCACCGCCGGGGCTGGCTCCCATCACCGTCTCGCCCCGCGCCCGTGAAGTGCTGCGCCAGCGCAAGACCCCGGTGGCGAACTGGTACCTGGACCTGACCTTGATTGATAAATATTGGGGGCACGAGCGCACCTATCACCACACTGCCCCGATTACTATGAATTTCGCCCTGCGCGAGGCGCTACGCCTGGTGGTGGAGGAAGGGTTGGAGGCGCGCTTTGCCCGCCATCGTCAAAACGCCGAGCGCCTGTGGGAGGGACTGGATGCGCTGGACCTGCCGCCCCTGGTACCGCGAGAATATCGTCTGCCCACTCTCACCACCGCCCAGTTGCCGCCGGCGATCGACGATGCCGCGGTGCGGCGGCGTCTGCTGGACGAATACAATATCGAGATTGCAGGGGGCTTTGGGCCGCTCAAGGGTAAGGTGTGGCGCATCGGGCTGATGGGTTTCAGCAGCCGTGGCGAGAATGTGGCGCTCTTGCTGGCCGCGCTCAAAGAGATCCTGGCGGGGTGACTGTGGGACGCTGGGTGCGTTTCTTTCTGGCGATCCTGGTGGGCACGGCCGTGGGGTTGTTTTATGGGTGGGTGATCAACCCTGTGCGTTATGTGGACACCACCCCCGACACGCTGCGCATTGACTACAAGAGCGATTATGTGCTGATGGTGGCAGAAGCCTACAGCGCCGAAGGCGACCTGGCCCTGGCTGCCCGCCGCCTGGCATTGCTAGGGGCAACGCACCCGGCCGAGATCACCCGCCAGGCGCTGCTCTTCGCCGAGAGCCAGGGATATACCGACGCCGACGTGGCTTTGATGCGCAACCTCTATCAGGCTTTGCAGGCCTGGAACCCACCCCCTGAGACAAGGACACCATGAACAACGAGCGCGGTCCCTGGTACTTGCTCACCGGCCTGGTCTTGGGTGTCGCCCTGGGTTTGTTCTACGCCTGGGTTATCCAGCCAGTGGAATACACCAACACCGCCCCGGCTTCACTGCGGGCTGACTTTAAGGATCAATATCGCGCCCTGATTGCCGCGGCTTACCAGGCTAATGGCGACCTGGTGCGCGCCCGGGCGCGCCTGGAACTGCTGGGGGATGAGGATCTCTATCGTGCCCTGGCTGAGCAGGCGCAGCGCACCCTGGCCGGCGGTGGCAGCCTGCAGGAGGCGCGCACCCTGGGCCAACTGGCGCTGGCGCTGGGACAATCGCCCTCAGCCCCAAATGCCTCGCCCCCGCCCTCGACGCCGATCACACCTACCCTGGAACTTTCTCCCACGCCCACTCTAACCTTGACATTCACGCCCCCCGCCACTGCCACCCCCGCTCCCCCCATCCCCCCGCGCCGGGGTGGAATCCCCCCCGTACCCTCGCGCCAGCCAACGCCCACC
>JBBILY010000191.1:0-4982 GCA_037444705.1 Chloroflexota bacterium
GGCAGTGCGGGTGGATTTGCGCGAGCAGGTGCGCGAAATCCCCCATCAGACCTCGATCACCAAAGACAATGCCCCCATCTCGATAGATTTCTTATGGTATTACAAAGTGCTGGATCCGACCGAGAGCGTGCTCCAGGTTGGCAACTTCGAGGCCGCGGCCCAGGGTATGGCGACCACCACGCTGCGCGCCGTCATCGGTGGCATCATGCTGGACGATGTGCTCTCGGAGCGGGAACATATCAATAACATGCTGCGCACCCGCCTGGACGAGGTGACCGAACGCTGGGGGGTGAAGGTGACCAATGTCGAAATTCGCGAGATCGTCCCGCCGCGCGAGGTGCAAGAGGCGATGAACCGCCAGATGTCGGCGGAACGCATCCGCCGTGCCGTGGTGACCGAGTCGACCGGCACGCGCGAGGCAGCCATCAATGTGGCTGAGGGCGAAAAGCAGGCGGCGATTTTGCGGGCTGAAGGCGAGAAACAGTCCGCCATCCTGCGCGCTGAGGGCGAACGCCAGGCGCAGATCCTGCGCGCCGAGGGCTTCGCCGCGGCCCTGGAGAAGATCTACTCCGTGGCACAGACGGTTGACTCGAAGACCATGACCTTGCAATACTTCGAGACGCTTAAAGCCATTGGCGCCAGTCCGTCCACCAAATACATTTTCCCCATGGAATTTAGCAGCCTGTTGGGTGACTTTATCAAGAGTCGAGAATCGTAAACGCGTGCTATGGCTTCCGTTGTTTCTGCCGTGCCAGGTAGCGCGGCGATCATCCAAGCGGCTACCTGGCGCGACCTGAGCGCCGTCCGTCACCTCGAAAACGTGTGTTTTCCCCGCGATGCCTGGCCTCTGTGGGACATCTTGAGCGTATTGACCCTGCCCAACGTCGTGCGCCTGAAGGCGCTGGCGCATGGCCGTCTGGTGGGCTTCATCGCTGCCGACGTGCGCCCTTCTCAACAGGTGGCATGGATTGCCACCATCGGCGTTCTGCCTGAGTACCGCCGCCAGGGCATTGGTGCGGCTTTGCTCCGCGCCTGTGAGGCGCGCATCACCCTGCCGCGCGTGCGCCTGAACGTGCGCCCTTCCAACGAAAGCGCCCTGCGCCTCTATCGGCGTTTGGGTTATCATCAGGTGGGATTGTGGCCCCGATATTACCAGGACGGAGAGGATGCTCTCATCCTGGAAAAGGTGTTATCCCCCGCAGCCTGAGGCCAAACCCGAGGCAACCTTCATGACCACGTCCCACCTGCCCGAACCCATCCTGATCGCTCAGACCCCCGCCCTGGAAAGGCTGGCGCGTTTGCTGAGCAATCAAGCCATTATCGCTGTAGATACCGAATCGAACAGCCTGTATGCCTATCAGGAGCAGATCTGCCTGCTTCAATTCTCCACCCCTGAGCACGACTTTGTGGTGGACCCCCTGGCGCTGGTCGACCTCTCTTGCCTGGGGCCGATCTTCAGCAACCCTGAGATCGAGAAGGTCTTCCACGCCGCCGAATACGATCTCTTGTGCCTGAAGCGCGATTTTGGCTTCGAGTTCGCCAATCTGTTTGACACCATGCTGGCAGCGCGCATCCTGGGGCGCAAGGAGGTGGGCCTGGGGGCCTTGCTGAAGGCGGAGTTCGGGGTTGAGGTGAATAAAAAACTTCAGCGGGCCAACTGGGGTGTGCGCCCTCTGCCGCACCACCTGCTGGCTTATGCCCAGGTGGATACGCACTATCTGATCCCGCTGAGGCAGCGCCTGGGCCTCGAACTGCAGGCGCGAGGGCTGTGGCCGCTGGCCCACGAAGACTTTAAGCGCCTGACCCAGGTGAATAACGGCAGAACCTCAAACCATAAAGACGCCTGCTGGCGGGTGAGTGGGGCTCACGACCTGCCACCCCAAAGCGCCGCAGTGCTTAAGGAATTGTGCCGCTATCGCGATCAGATGGCGCGCGCCCTGAACCGCCCCCTTTTCAAGGTGTTCAGCGACCAGGTTTTACTGAGCATCGCCAGGGATTGTCCCACCAGCCTGGAGGAACTCAGGCGCATCCCTGGGATGAGTCCGCATCAGGTGGAGCGCCACGGTAGGGAATTGCTGGCTGCAGTGCAACGCGGCCTGAAGGCGCAGCCCCTGTTTCCCCCTCCCTCACCTCGCCCCGACGAGGCTTTTCTGGCTCGCCTGGAGGCCCTGCGCGCCTGGCGCAAAAAAACCGCTCAGAAGATGGGCGTTCAGTCGGATGTGGTGTTGCCGCGCGATGTCTTACACGCCATCGCCGAACTCAACCCTCAGACCAGGGAGGCCCTGGCCCAGATTATGAAGGGCGTGCCCTGGCGCTTTGCCCAATTTGGCGCACAAATCCTGGAGGCTCTCTCGGCGGCCCAATAGATGACATTGGCCGCTCACTCCGAAGAGTTGAACAAGATGCTCATCTCTTTTCACGGCGCAGCGCGCACAGTCACCGGCTCGCAACACCTGCTCAGCCTCAACGGACACACCCTGTTGCTGGAGTGCGGCCTGTTTCAGGGGCGCAGGCAGGAATCCTATCAGCGCAACCACAATTTCCCCTTTGAGCCAGGCCACATCCAGGCGGTCATCCTCTCGCATGCTCATATTGACCATAGCGGCAATCTGCCCAATCTGGTGAAGCAGGGTTATCAGGGACCTATCTATGCCACCCCTGCCACAGCTCACCTGGCCAATTTGATGCTGATGGATTCGGGCCATGTGCAGGAAATGGACGTGGCTTACGTCAACAAAAAGCGCGCCCGCCAGGGTGAGCCCCCTGTGCCGCCCCTCTACACCCTGGAGGATGCCGCCAGGGTGGCGCCCTATTTCCAGCCTGTGGCTTATGATCAACCTTTTGAACCCATCCCTGGGGTGGTGGCGCGCCTGGTGGAGGCCGGCCATATCCTCGGCTCGGCGGCAGTGGTGCTGGACGTCGAGGAAAAGGGGCGCAAGTTCCGCCTGTGGTTTTCGGGCGATATTGGACGGCGTGACCTGCCTCTCTTGCGCGACCCGCAATTGCCCGAACAAGCCGACTGGATGATCATGGAGTGCACCTACGGCGATAAGCCTCACCGCGATCCTCAGGCTGCCTATGAGGAACTGCGCCAGGTGGTGGCGCAAACCGTGCAGCGCGGCGGCAAAGTGATCATCCCGGCCTTCGCCGTGGGACGCACGCAGGAACTGGTCTACAACTTTCAACGTATGATCGAGAATGGCGAACTGCCGCGCATCCCGATTATCGTGGATAGCCCCCTGGCGATCAACGCTTCGGAAATCTTCCGCGCCCACCCCGAATGCTTCGACGCTGAGACGCAAGAGTTCATCCGCAGCAACCGCTTTCACACTGTGTTTGGCTTTGATCTGCTCACCTTCACCCGCTCGGTGGAAGAATCCAAAGCCCTGAACCAACGCAAGGAGCCCATGGTGATCATCTCGGCCTCGGGCATGGCTGAGACGGGGCGCATCCTGCATCACCTGGCTAACAACATCGAAGACCCGCGCAACACCATTTTGATCGTCTCCTGGCAGGCACCGCACACCCTGGGACGGCGGCTGGCAGACCGCGAAGAAGTGGTGCGCATCTTTGGCGAGACCTATCAGCGTAAGGCGCAGGTGGCCACCATTGGCGGCCTGTCAGCCCACGCCGGCCAGACCTTTCTGATGGAATATGCCCTGGCGGTCAAAGAGCGGGTGAAAGCCATCTACCTGGTACATGGCGAGCCAGCCGCGGCCGAAGCCTTGCGCCAGAAACTGGCAGTGGCCGGCCTGGAGCGTATCTACTATCCTGATCTGCACGATAGCGTGGAGATCTAAACTGCCAGAGGCGAGGTCATGCGCGGCCAAAACGGTTGACCTCAACTCTGGTATAATTGCCTGCGAACTCACTGGAGAGGTGCCGGAGTGGACGAACGGGGCGGTCTCGAAAACCGCTGTGGCCCTCGTGGCCACCGTGGGTTCGAATCCCACCCTCTCCGCAGGTCGGAAGATCCTCATAGCAGCGAAAGCTGCACATTATCGCCAGCCTCAATCGCTTGGTGATATGGTCCTGATCGACCGAGGTCTTACGACAGAGATCGCTCAATTCGCGCTGAGCGATCTCACTTTTAAGGTGCATTACCATCATTTTATATACTCCTCTACTCTCGTCAAGAATGAGTCTGTCTCAAAATTGGTGGGCGAAATTCTCAGAGAACAGTGAACATAATCCAGCCAGGTCTGACCATCAACGGTTAGTACACCCAAGCCCCGGCGACTATCAATCCAGCTAGCATGGACGGTTCAGATCTATACCCTCGCACCGTGCGGCTGCGCATTTTCATACGACCGATCACCCGCTCGGTGCCATTATTCGTCCAGGGAACTTCCTGCTGCCAGTCAAAAACCCGGTAAGTGGGCCAGTGTTCGCTCAATCGGATGAGCAACAGGCGCAGTTTTTCCAAGGGGGACAATTGAGCATCTGGTTGGGAAGCAAAACGCTCTGGAATCTGCTTGTATAGCTCGAGCAAAGGGCGGCTGCCTTCAATTGGCAACTCCCTCTGCAGTTGTTTGATCTCAACTGAAATATCCTCGTATCAGGCTTAAAAGCTGCCCAGGAGAACCAGAAGTGATTTATGGCTACAACAGGAATGAGCTGTTTTCCTTGGAGTTCCCCGGCAATTGCCTGAGCGAGAATGTTCCACTGACTTCCGGTTTCCCGGTCAATAATATTACCGTTGACGATATCGAAAGACAATTCCAGCCCATCAAAGATTCTGTAATAGGCAGCCGCCGAGCCGACATCCCGCCCACCGGCAATCGAACCCGTATCCAATGCCGAGGCTGTACCTTCTGCCCAGAAAACGGCAATGGGCTGACCTCCCACGACATCGTTTACGATCTGTACATCCTCTAGCGTTTCATATGGGTATGCCACGGCATCACCATCCAAATCAACCGTCAATACCCGCGCCATAGGAGGCAGCACGCCTGGCGTCTGGGGACCATCGTACAGGAAAG
>JBBILY010000192.1:0-4922 GCA_037444705.1 Chloroflexota bacterium
TCTTTTTATCTCATCACCCCCAATAGCGAAAATTACCTGGCTTTAAAGAAATATCCCCATTGCCGCGGCTTACATTCCTCATACGAAAGAAGGTCGAGCGAATTGATCATCGAACTGGCTGAAATCGCCGAACAACGGCGCAGCGGGAGGAACTTAGGCGCAGCCCTCATCCTGAGCATAGATAACCTGAGCACCTTTCTCCAGTATAACGGATATGAAGTGCTCAGTCATCTGAAATGGCTGGCAAAATATGGGCCCTATTCGTATGTCTGGCCGATTGTCAGCGTAGACCTTGAAGGGCGCGAACCCCTCAACACCAAACTGCTTGAGCAATTTCACACCCATATCAGTCAGAGCCGAGGGGATCGTCTGCTCCCAGGCAGGGATAGCCTGACCCACATCCCTGGGCCATCTTCGGGGTTCATCACCCGGGTCGGTCATGAAATGGTCAGGTTTTGGCTCCCCGATATTGGCTGAGGCCTACTCATCGTCCAGGAGGTTGCCCATGGATATTGGCATGCTCTGGTTTGATAATGATCCTAAAACAGAAATCACGGTGAAAATCGCCCGCGCTGCGGAATATTACCGCCGCAAGTATGGCAAATCCCCCAATCTGTGCTTCGTCCATCCTAGCATGATCCAAAACGCTTCGAACGGCCATCCTCTCAAATTTGGAGAAGTGCTGGTGCGCGCTTCGCCGTCTGTGCGCCCCAACCATTTCTGGATTGGCGTGGATGGTCAGGATAGGGTGGCTAGTGACTGGTGAAAGCCGCGGTGAAGGTGTCCAGAGCCACGCCATCATCTATCTGGCCGCTTTTTATGGCCTCATCTATATCCAGCAAGCGGCGATAGGCGCTCTCCAGGGTTTCCAGGGAAAAATGTCGGGCTTGCCTGGATAATTTTTCTATCTCCCACCGCTTCAGGCGAAATGGCGCCAACTGGCGCACCATTTCACCTAAGATTGCACCTTCTTCTTGAAGTTCTCTGACTAAAATCAACAGGCGAAATTGACGGATCATCATCCCCATCACGTACTGAGGGCTATCCTCATCCAGAAAACGCCGTAACAGGCGCAGCGCCTTTCTGCCATTTTGAGTAGCCAGGGCATCCACCAAAGCAAAGATTGACTCGTGAAACACTGCCAGGCTCAGGTTTTCGACATCTTCAACCTCTACCGCGCGTCCAGCGTTGACGTAGGTCAGCAACTTTTGAATTTCATGATATGCCATACGCGTCTCCGAACCCACCAGCGAAGCCAGCAGCGCCGCCGCTCCTGGAGAAAACCGCCCCCCCATCTCCCTGGCCTGGGCTTGAATCCAACGCGCCATCTCCTCCTCGTCCATTAGAGGGAATGCTCGCACAAGCACCCTGTCCTTCTTTGCCAAAGCCCATTTCAAAAGCCATCCCCCCTCCTTGTCGTCATCCTTCAGAACCCTGTATTCCACCAACACCACTTTGGTCGTGAGGGGCACCCTTTCCAGGAGGGCAAGGAACTTCTCCTGCCACTCTCTCGTGGCGGGCCGATTGAGAGGGCAATAGATAACCACCAGCCGTGACGGGGCGAGAAAGGGCATTGCCAGAGCTGAGGCCTGTAATTCTTCCAGGGTGAAGGCGTGTCCTTCGAGTCGGGTAGTGTTTAAGGCCATTGTAGCGGCCTCACCCAGCCTTGCCGCCAGGCTGAAAATGAAGCGCGCAATGTTAAACTCATCTTCGCCGTGTAGAAGATAAATGCAGGTCTGCTCGCCGCTCACCTCAACCCCGAGTCAAAATCCGATAGGCAGGGATCGGTCCACCAGGGACAGGGGTTATCTCCACCACGCGCAGGTCCCCCAGATCGGCTGAAGTGGTAACCCGTTGTTGGAGGAACAGACCCAGGGGGCGTGAGATGATGATAGCCATTGTGGCCAGCGTCGCCGCCAAGGGCAGGCGCTCCAATTTGTCCCGAACGCGCTTGCCTGCGCTAAACAGCGCCAGGAAGGCGGCAATCCCTGCCAGCATCCCTGAAGTGACGAAACTGGTGCCGCAGTTGGGATGGATTGCTAGATGGCTTTCGCCAGCCCTCAGGCGCTGCACTGCCTCGATAACCGCAGCGTGGACATCCTCTAAGGAGACATCGCCGAGGATCCAAAAACCTTGCCAGTCGGAATATCCCGCCATACTGCGCCTGGGATAGCGCTGAGAGAGGATATGCAGAGTGGCGTGCTCCACCCCATGGTTGCGGCGGATACGCCATAATAACGGCAACTCCAATAAAGCCGCGAAAGGGGACGACGATAGGCTCATTTTTCACCTCTTGAGTCGTATTTTACCATCGCTCCTCTGTAATCCCGGCGGATCGACTCAAAGAGGCGCAAAGGACCACTGCTCCCAGGCAAGGGGAGAAAGCACGGACGGAGGCAGATTAACTGAGCGTGGGTGAGGTGGCTTGCTGCGGCGCAGGGCTAGCGGTGGCGCGCAGAAAACCCACATACATGATCACAGCCCCCAGAAATTCGCTGACATATAGCCAGTCCACCAGTCCGGCTTTTATGAAGGAACCAGCCATGGCCGGCATCAGAGCTCCGGCGGCGATCAGGATGTTGCCCAGCATGCGATTAGCCAGAACACGCTTGCGCCAGAAAAGGTAAGCCGAATAAAGTGCCCCTCCAACCAGAGCGACCGTGCCGTACAGGTTAAGCACAATCGTCAGGGCGATGATCGCCCCGTTGCGCACCAGAATTTCCTTGTATTGAGCAGAGACAGGGCGATTGACGTCAAAGGCTGCTGCCGCCGGCGTCAGAGGTGATGCCAGGATGAGCACGATGGCAACCAGAGAGGCAAGGCTCAGGATCGCGGTCAAGGCCGGGGCGACACCACGCTTGCGCACCAGCAGATGTAACGTCCCCTGCCCCAACCAGGCGGCGGTGAGCATGGCGCCAGAAAGATACCACACCTTGAGCACCAGGCCGTTAAAAGTGACGGTCATGATCGCTTCGGTCAAAGTCCCCAGGCCATAAAGGATCATCCCGATACCCCAGAGTAAAAGATGAACCCCTTTTTTAAAGCGAAACCGATTAAGAATAGCCCCAGCAAAGGCAAAGGCCACCAGGGTTGAAAGATAAGAGATGTAATGCATAACGACCTCCCCTTGCCTGCGCAAACTCAGGCAGGCTGCAGAATTGTTGCGGGCATCAGCCCCAAAATAGATAAAACCACAACGACGATCGTTACAATCAAGGCGAGCAAGAGCAGGCCTATGAGCAGCGGAACCAGGCGCTCCATCCAGGTGGTGGGTGTAAAGCGTTTGCTAGGCCGTCTGGGCGAACTCATCGATGGTTTGCACCTCGATCGTAAGCCTCATAAGTCTCCAGGATGGTGACCAGGATCTGGTCGGTGAAGGCATTCACCTTGCGGAACAGATCGCTCCAAGCCAGAGGCGACTGCACTGAGGCCGCCTCATAAACGGAGAGCATGGATTCAATCAACACGTTGCGAAAAAACATAAACGCTTGAACCGCCTCCAGCGGGCTCAGACCATAGCGTCGCCCGCGTGAAGCGTATTCATAGCCTAAAGCCTGGGCTTCGGCTGCAGCCATCTTGCCGTTAGCGACTAAAAAACCACTCAGCCCCTCGAGCATGGTGCGCCCACTGCGGCGATATTGTTCCCGCGCCTCCTCATCCAGTTTGGTATACCAGGTTTCGGTGCTCAAATGGCCTTCGCTGACCTGAAAGCGGGTATTTCTTAATGCAGTTTGCACCACCAGCCCCATATCATTAGAGCCGCTATCGCGCCGCGCTTGCATCCACAATTCCACTTCGCTGCGCAGGTAACGGCGGTGTCCACCTTGGGTGCGGTGCACCGGCAACACGCCTTTATCCGACCACAGGCGCACAGTGGAGGGGTGGACACCCAGGAGTTCAGCCACTTCACTTAGACTCAACCAATTCTAGGTCATCATATCCTTTCTCCTACCTGCTATGGCTCTTTCAAAACTCAGGCTTCGCATGCCATGGCGGCGCGTTCAACCACAGACAGGCGGCCAGCCTGGGTGTGAAAGGCGCTCACATCTACGCGTTGCAGCAATCTCAAGGAGATCGCCAGGAGAGCAGCCTCTATACCAAAGACGACCAGATAGCCGGCAATAGCGCTTTGGGTGATTTGTGCGATCACATCGCGCACGGCACCCCCTAAAACCGTGCCCACCAGCCTGGAAAAGGCGTTAGCCATTCCCCAGGCGCCAATGAACAAGCCCACATTGCTGGCCGTGGTCATATCCAACATCAGGGATAAATTTGAGACCGTAGCAAGGCCAGTCCCTAGCCCCAGGAACACCACGCCTGAATAGAAAACGCCTTGCTGCCGAAACAAACCGCTGATAATGATCAGGATAAAACCCATCAGGGCACTCCAGGCACCCCACCTGGCGATAAGACGCTTCCCCACCCGATTCTCCAGGCTGGCCGCCAGCAAAAGGGCTATCAAAACGCAGGTACCCCAGATTGAGGTAATCCGAGTGGTGGCCTTCACCGAAAGCCCAAAGGCTTCAGCGCCAAAAGGTTCCAACAAGATATCCTGACCCAAAATAGCCGCCAGCAGGATAACCAGATACCAGAAGAAAAGGGTGGCCTGGCGGTTCTCCAAAATAGCGTGGAGCATTTGCCCCCAGGGATATTCTTGGGTAGGGCGCAGTTGCTGCGGGTAGCGTTTTTCCAGCCCGATCAGCCCCAAACCACCCAGGCTTAGAGCAGCCAGGCCAATGGTTATGAAAGCCCGCTCCAGAGCCGCGGGGGTATATGGGTCCACCATTTGGCTGAGAGCAATGGCGGTGAAGATGATACTGACGATCATCATGAACCACATCACGGCGATGGTTTTGCCGCGCCCCTTCTCCCCCGAGATCTCGGAAGCCAGAGATAGGTAAGATACGCTGGCGAAGTTGAAG
>JBBILY010000193.1:0-4870 GCA_037444705.1 Chloroflexota bacterium
CCTGGCCACGATCACGCCGGCCACAGGGGTGAGCAGGCTGCCCGCGCTGTAGAGGAGCTGCATCACGCCGAAGACGGCGGTGCGCCGTTCGATGGGGACATCCTCGACGAAGAGACACTGGAAGGCGGGCAGGACGATGTATACGAGGCCGTTGATGAGCTGCCCGGCCAGAAAATACCAGGGATTCTGGGCGACAGCATAGAGGAGCATGGGAATGCCCCAACAGAAGATGTCGCCGACGACAAGCACACGCTTGCGGCCCCAGCGGTCGGCAGCATATCCCCCAAACAGGGTGCCCACGAACTGCATGAGGAGGAGCGCGCTGGCCAGCCAGCCGACCTGGAGCTTGCTGACGCCAAGCGCCAGCATGTACAGAGAAAAGTAGGTGGTGAACCAGTAATGAGGCGGCGCTGCGACCGCCTCAGTGAGGACGATGACGCCAGCGTTCCCTTCGAGGGCAGCGAAGAGGCCAGCGATGTGCTGCCAGCGGCTGCGTAGCCAGGCGAAGCGCATAGAGAACCCCTGCGACAAGGACACCGACGGTTGGAGAGGGGCCTTCGGACAACAGCGAAACGCTCCCTGCAATAAGCGGTCGCCTGAAGGAGCGGTCGCCGCAGCAGCAACTGCGCCATTTGCCGTTGCAGGTGCCGCTGGCGCGGATGTCGCGGTAGGTCCAGATCACCAAACTCAGCCAGAGGGCGGCGATAAAAGATCCTCCCCAGGCAGTTACGATCAGGATGAGGTTACTGAGGGAAGTGGTATCGAAGGGCATACAGGCATCTCCAAATTGTATGCATTATAGCATTATCGAGGCGGGGTAAAAAGGCGAATTGAGGGAGGTAAGATGAGCAATGCTACCGTATATCGCATTACCGATTTAGCCGAGGCAGAGCGCCCGCGCGAGCGCCTGGCGCGGTTAGGCGCACAAGCGCTGACCTCAGCCGAGTTGCTGGCGATTTTGTTGCGGGTTGGGTTGCCCGGTGAAAACGCGGTCCAGGTGGGGCAACGTCTTTTGAACACCTTTGGCGGTCTATCGGGTTTGCATCGCGCCTCATTTGAAGAGGTCTGCCACCAACGCGGCATTGGAGCAGCCAAAGCTGCGCAGATCAAAGCCGCCATTGAGTTAGGTCGCCGCCTGAGCGTTGAGGCCCCGGATGAACGCCCCGCCATTCACAGCCCGGCTGATGCGGCTGCCCTGGTGCAGTATGAGATGAGCGCCCTGGAGCAGGAAGAACTGCGGGTGCTGCTCTTAGACAACCGTAATCGTCTCCTGGCTATCGAAACCGTGTATCGCGGTTCGGTGAATTCGTCTCAAGTGCGGGTGGGAGAACTGTTCAAGGCCGCGGTGCGGCGCAACGCCGTCGCCGTGCTGATTGTGCACAATCATCCCAGTGGAGACCCCACACCCAGCCCGGATGATGTGATGGTGACCCGCGCCATTGTCCAGGCGGGGAAACTGTTAGACGTGGAAGTTTTAGACCATCTTGTCATCGGGCGGGGGCGCTTTGTATCCCTGAAAGAGCGAGGGTTAGGTTTCTCATGATCTGAAAGTGCCCGCTTCCGTGTCTTCGTAATGCTCTTCTGGGATGGATTTCTTCCCAAAGGGTTTTCGCCTACTCCCGCGCCTCCCAGGTGTCTTTTTAGGCCGTGGGGCGAATGGAGAAACTGGCGAACTCGTTGGTGGGGGTTTGCCACTCGTGAGTTAGACGGGTGACGCGCGCCGCGCGTGGCCCGCGCTGCAGTGCAGCCAGGAGTTTCTCCAGGTTGAGGCGCTCTCCTTCAGCCAACACCTCAACACTGCCATCCCAGCGGTTGCGCACCCAGCCCTTCAAGCGCAAAGCCAGGGCGGTGTCCTGGACAAAATAACGAAATCCGACGCCCTGAACATGACCTTCTACGATCGCATGCAGCCGCGCATATTCTGCCTCGCTCATCTAACCTCCACCCGGCAAGTTTTATTTTAATGGGGTTTGGCTTCCTGTGCTGGGGGTCTCTTCCTGGCGCTTGCCAGCATCAGCCCCATGGGAACTGTCAGAGTTATAAGTAGTAAGACCAGCCAGGGGGATAACTTTATCAAGACGCTGAGGATGGGGTTTTCACCAAAAGCCTCGCCGCGCCAGTTGCGCTCTAACTGGCTCAGGCTGGCACCCAGGGCTACCTCCACCCCGCGCTCACAATCCAGGCCGTTAGCATAGGCCTTGACCAGGCTCTCTAACCCTGAAGCGCCATATTGACGATACAGATAGCGGGTGAAAGAGGCAGCCTCGGCATAGGCCAGAAACGCCCCTGAGGTCTGGCGGGGAAAAGCCTGACACAAGGTGGTGATGGGGAGTACCTCATCTTGGCGCTGAGCCTTGTCCATCAGGATCAGATAATCGGGGTTGGGATAAAGTTCTGCAGCGGAAGCCAGACCCTCATTCAGCCACATTGGGAGATTGGCATAGCCTGGACCCAACCATTGATAGAGCAAAATGTGCATCAGTTCGTGGGGAATCTGGCGCTCCATCTCCAGGCGTTGTTCAGGGCTGGGAGGCAATGAAACCACCATCACCCCCAGGTCAGGATCGGTGTGGGCTCCTATCCAACTCTGCCCGCCTGTTTGCAGTGTGGCGCGCATCTCCAGGGAACTGGCGTAGGCGTAAATATCAATGGGCTTCTCCAGAGTGAGAGGTAACAGGCTTTGGATATTCTTCAGGCCCAGGTCGGCTACATCTAACAGGTTTTGGGCGAAGGCGCTATCTCCCTGGTACCAGTGGGCGCGGAACAACTGGCTCTCCCGCGTTTGCCATTGAAAACGGCTGTCCTCGTAATAAAAAGTTGCGGGTGGGCTTTGTTGCGTTTTGCCATCGGGCAAGGTCACTTCCAGCCAGTAAAGCACCGTGGAAAAAGCCCGCAGGGGTGTTTGGGTCAGG
The DNA here is from genome assembly GCA_037444705.1 of Chloroflexota bacterium. Classification (GTDB taxonomy): domain Bacteria; phylum Chloroflexota; class Anaerolineae; order Anaerolineales; family UBA4823; genus DATCYX01. The sequence continues at coordinate 2,913 of JBBILY010000193.1, forward strand.
TCTACCTCATGGATGAGCAGGCCCGTATCCGACATCTCAGCCGCGCCGGAACGGGTGTTGGCTTCGCCCTGAAATTGATAGTAAAAGCGAGCCGATATGATCTTCATATCGGCTGGGAGTTCCCCTTTGAATGTGATCTTTTGTCCGAAAATATACTCGGCGCTGAGGTGCAGCAGTTGTACCTGTGCCTGAGCCGCAAAGTGAGATGGACCGAGGCATAAAAAGACCAGGATGGGGATAAGCGCCAATCGTTTCAGCACGATACCCTGCATTGGAGGTTCGTTCAGTTTTTACTGAGGAACTCGTCGTCTTCTTCGTCCCAATAGTCCTCGTCTTCCTCTTCCTCCATTTCTTCCAGGTCAGAGACGTCCATGAGGGTGAAGAAAGTGGAACCCTCGGTGAAGTCCAGGTTATCCAGGGCTTGTTCGATGAAATCGGCTTCGTCGTCGTCTTCGGTTTCGTAGTATAGGGCTTCTAACCTTTGGCGCACACCTGAGCCGCCAATTTGAGAAAGAGACCAGATTGCAGCCATGCGCACCTCGGCATCCTGGCTATTCAGAAGGTTGAGTAGGCGTGGAACGGCTTCTTTGATCTCCAATTCTCCGGCGGCGCGGGCGGCTTCATAGCAAATTTCCGGCGCGTCGTTCTCCAGCATGCTTAGCACTCGCTCACTCCAGTCTGGATTAGCCGAACGCCCCATGGCGAAGAGGGCGCTGACAATCCAATCATGGTTGCCGGAGTTGAATGCGGATTCGATCAGGGCGTTGACCTCCTCGCGGCTGGAATACCCCAGGGCTTCCAGGGCGCGCCGACGTACTAAGGCGGTATCAGAGCCTTGGGTAATCGCCAGAAGTCTATCCTCGATCTGGTGCAATGTCCGCTCGGGAAGTTCTTCCACTTCGCCCAGATAGATATATTTCCCCAGAGCGGAAGCGGCGGTAGCGCGCACGTTGGCGTCCTGATCTTTTTCCAGCATGTTGAGCAAAATGGGCACCAGGTCGGGGGATTCATAGTCCCACAAGGCGCGGATGGCCAGTTCACGCACTCTCGGATCGCTGTCCTGAAGGTTAGACCGGGCAAAGGCTTCAAAGGAGAGCACATAGTCGCTCTCCCCTAAATTTTCGATATCTTCCATGATCGCCTGGCGCCGCCAGGTGGGCACCTGAGGCCAGATTTTTTGCACAGCAGCCAGATCCTCGCCCTCCAGATCGGAGAGGCGGTATAAGTAGCGCGGCGAGAAAGGCGTGTTGGTGTCCAGGAGGGCATCCAAAAGTTCTTGAATCGGGATTTCTTGATTACGTGCCATAAAATTTCTTTCCAGGTTACAGGTTTATTTGGGCAATTCGATGGGATTAATAAAGTCTTGCAGGTTAATGTAAAGTAACAGGAACAGAAGCATGACGAAACCCACCAGGTGGACAATGGTCTCGTATTGGGGTGGAATGCGGCGGCGGATGAGCATTACGGGCACGGTGAATAAGATGCGGCCTCCATCCAGGGCGGGTATGGGGAAAAGGTTGAAAATGCCCAGCGACAGGCTGATGACCATGAAGAACCAGGTGGGGTTTTGGATTTGCTGATAGATGTCGTACATGCCCTTATAGCCCACCGGTCTCCCCTCCTCTGGGCTGACCTTGCCTTGCAGGATGCGCACCGGCAGCAACAGAATGTTGCGCACATATTCGTAAGAGACGATCACACCGCTGGGGATGGCTCTTGCCCAGGTGGGGGGGCGGGTAGGATTGCCCATGATGATGCCAATGGCGCCGTCCTCTGGAGGTGGGTTGCGCGGCACCAGGGTGACCTCGCCGAGTTGCTCGCCGCGTTGATATTCGATGCGGGTGGGCTGGCCCAGATTGGCATAGATGAGGTTGTGTAATTCGTCAACCGAGCGAACAGGTTGATTATTGACCTCCAGGATCAGATCGCCTACCTGCAAGCCAGCCATTTCGGCGGGT
>JBBILY010000194.1:0-4863 GCA_037444705.1 Chloroflexota bacterium
ATTGGGCTTTTTAGCCGGCTACGTGGCGGCTGCCATCACCCCAGACTGGAGGGTGGGCGTGGTGAGCCAGACGGACACTCCTACCGATAAGGCGGCTCGTCTGGGTTTCATCAACGGCGTGCGTTATTTTTGTGGCTTATGCCTCTCGGTCTATCCGCCATTTCCCCCCAGCGGTTATCCCTTATGGTTTGACCTGCCTGCGGCGGCCGCGGCAGCCGAGTGGCAGTCGGCGATCGCCTACTTTAAAGCCTGGCAGGTAACCACCGTGTTTGTGACTCCCGCGGTGGCGAACGAGAAATTTCTAGAGCAACTGGCGCAATCTGAGATCAACTTGATTTTAGGAAGCCCGCCGCCACCTAATTTGCGCCAAAATTGGGTGGCCTCTCTGGGCAGTCAGCCACCGTTACAAGCGGTCTCGGAACTCTGGCCGCGCTTGCTGGCTGGGGAGGGTGGTCAAGAGCTAGTACTGCCTTTGGGTTTTACTGCGCTGAATGCGGATTTGATCAGCCCCGCCAGACAACGCACCGCGGAAGAAATGCTGGCCGATCTGCAAGCCGGCTTGATTGACACCGGCGTGGATCCCCAAAGCGGGGAAAGCCGCTATTAAGTTCCCTCTACCTTGTCCCTGAAGTGGAAAGAGCACTTATGAGAGAGAAAACGCCTTTGATGGTTTCCTTGGTGTGTGGGGCAGGGTTCATCATGATGGCATGCAATCTACTCGCTCAGACGCCTCAACCCTCACCTGCTCCTACACAAACCTCGATCGTTTCTAGCCCAACTTCTATATTCACCCCGACGTACACCCCCGCTCCGCCAACACAGACACCTCTTCCATCTCCTACTTTCCTCGAGCCTACCCCCACGCCTCCCTCAGTGTTAGCCACCTATGCCGTGATCCTGGTCAAGGAAGGCGATTGGTTAAACGTGCGTCAATCCCCTGACCCGCAAGCTAGGGTGGTGGAGCGCCTCGCGCCTACCGCCAGGCACGTTATCCTTAGCGGACAGGAGAGAAGGGTCGGAGGAGAGCGATGGGTGGAGGTCTTGCTTTCCGATGGGCGGCGCGGCTGGGTGAATGCTTACTTTCTCACCGAACAGGTTGACCCAGCTGATTTTTGCGCCGACGCCCGCGTGAAGGCATTACTGAATTCGTTTAAGTCCTCGATCATTCAACAGGACGGAAATACCTTAGCCCGCCTGATTAGCCCTACCCATGGCCTTTTCCTCCAATATCTGCGGGGTGGCACGGTTGCTCAATATTCTCCCGAGGAGATCGGCTGGGTGTTCCAGAGCACCTATGTCATGAATTGGGGCTTACATCCAGCCAGCGGGCTGGAAGTCAAAGGGGCTTTCAAGGACGAAGTCTTGCCCAAGTTGCTGGATGTATTAACCGCTGATTATGAGGAAAGGTGTAATAACCCGGCGCTGGGTGGAACGACGTATCAATTCATGTGGCCTATAGAATACAAGAACATTAACTTCGTCTCTCTCTATCGTGCGGGCTCGCCAGGGATCGAGTTGGACTGGAGGACCTGGTTGGTGGGCATTGAATACGTGGGAGGAGAGCCATATGTGTTTTCTCTCCTTCATCTTATGTGGGAACCGTGAGCACAATTATGGGATCAGGGCTGGATGATTTTTTCCTTGGACGTTTAGAGCTCTAACGGCGCGTGATGAGGGTTGCTTTTTAGCAGGCTTCATGCTAGACTAATATAGGCCTTGAACGCTTTGAGGGCAGGCAAGTTTCATCCGATACTTTATCATTCAGGACAAGGAGGTAGCAAATCGAGAGATTGCGCATTTCGTAACTTTCCTGGCTTCTAAACATATCAGACTCTCTTTGAGGAGGAGAAAGAATGGCTAAGAAACTTTACACCTTTTTGGCAGTCATCGTCGTTGCGGCTATGCTACTGGCTGCCTGCGGACCCAAGCCGGAAGCCAAGCCCGACTGCACTAAACCAGAGGTCTTCTGCGTTGGACTGGTTACCGATGTGGGCAAAATTGACGACAAGTCATTCAACCAATCCACCTGGGAAGGGGTGAAGCAGGCTGAAAAGGAACTGGGTGCGATTGTGCAATACATCGAGACCACCGATGCTAAGGATTACGATAAGAACATCGCCACCTTCGCCGATGCTGGCTACGATGTGATCGTCACCGTAGGCTTTGCCCTGGGCGAGGCGACCATCGCCGCGGCGAAGAAGTATCCCAATGTTAAGTTCATCGGCGTGGATCAATTCCAGGCTGAGGCGGTGCCCAACGTGGCTGGCCTGATCTTCCCTGAGGATCAGGCGGGCTTCCTGGTGGGCGCTCTGGCAGCCATGATGACCAAGACCAAGAAGATTGGGGCCGTGTGCGGCACAGACGCCGTCCCACCCGTGTGGCGCTTTGGTGAGGGCTATCGCGCTGGCGCAGCTTACATTGACCCCTCGGTGGAAGTCACCGTGGTGTATCACAGCGATGTGGGCTTTGACAAGACTTTCACCGACCCCGAATGGGGCAAGACCACGGCCATCTCGATGATTGACAAGGGCGTGGACGTGATCTTCGGCGCGGGCGGCAAGACCGGCAATGGCGCCCTGCTGGGCGCGGCTGAGAAGGGCGTTTACGCCATCGGCGTGGACACCGATCAGTACTATACTGTGCCTGAGGCGCAGAAGGTTTTGCTCTCCAGCGCCATGAAACTGCTCACCCCCGGCACCTTCAATCTGATCAAGATGGCTAAAGAGGGCAACTTCCCCAGCGGCAACTACATCGGCGAGGCGGGCTACGCTCCGTTCCACGATCTGGACAGCCAGGTGCCGCCTGAGGTCAAGGCCAAGATGGAAGAGATCGCTAAAGGCCTGAAGGACGGCACCATCAAGACCAACGTGCCACCCGCCAAACCCGGCACATGATGCGGAAAATAATCGCCTGAAAGGACTCAGCACCTCCCGAATGGTCTTCGGGAGGTGTTGATTTAGAGGTCGGTCATGGCACGAGGTTAGATTATTTACGCCAAGAAGGGCGGAATATCCTGGATTGATTTTCCCAATTTACCATTGCTTTTTTTGGATAATTCGAGTAAATTTAGGAAGATATTTCGTTTCTCTTTCCCCTTCCCAACAGGTAGACTATTTCTCTGAGGTATCGTTATGGTTTGCTCCTGATAGAGGGGACCATATCTGGGAGAAAGCCCTATGGACAAATTTGCCGATCTTGAACTCGGTTTGCACCGCCGAGAGGTCGAGGTGTATAGCGTTGAGTTCCGTTTCAGCCAGCCAGAGAGCGAGACTGATATTCGCCTGGGACAGGGAACAGCCCGCTTCGACCTGGAGATTCTGGGGAAACTACCGCCTGGCAGTCCTCAGTATGCTCAAGCGCTCAGCGAGGCCTTGTTTGCCGATGAGGTGGTGCGTTCGGCTTTCGTCCAAGCGTTGGCCAGCGCTCAAACTTTGAACCTGCCTCTGCGCCTGCGTCTGCTGATTGGCCCTAGCGCCCCTGAGTTGCACAGCCTGCACTGGGAGACCTTGCGCCATCCTCAAACGGGGGCGCCGCTTTGCACCGATGAAAATCTGCTCTTCTCGCGTTACCTGAGCAGCCTGGATTGGCGGCCTGTCCCCTTGCGCCCCAAAGGCGAATTGAGCGCTCTAGTCGTGGTGGCTAACCCCAGCAATCTTTCCGATTATCAGAACCTGGCACCAATTGATGTGGCAGGTGAGTTCGAGCGCGCTCGCCAGGGTCTGGGGACGCTTCCCATCACCTTTGTGCCAGATGGGGCTTCCAAGGCAACGTTGAACAATCTAACCACGGCCCTGCGTCAGGGCCAGCCCGATATTCTCTATCTGGTGTGCCATGGAGCGCTGGTGCACGACCAGCCCTATCTCTGGCTGGAAGATGAGGAGGGCAAAGCCGCAGTTACTCCCGGGGATGATTTGGTCACCCGCATAAGAGAACTGAACCGACGCCCAACATTGGTTATCCTGGCTTCATGCCAGAGCGCCAGCAGTCCCTCCAATGGCGCGGCCCTCTCTGCCCTGGGTCCACGCCTCGCGGAGGCTGGTGTCCCAGCGGTGATAGCCATGCAATCCAATATCGGCCTACAGACCATCGCAGAATTCATGCCGCTGTTTTTCACCGAGTTGCAGCGGGATGGGCAGATTGATCGTGCCTTATCCATCGCCCGCGGAAGCGTGCGTGAGCGCCCGGATTATTGGATGCCAGCCCTATTCATGCGCCTGAAGAGTGGGCGCATCTGGTATGTGCCCGGTTTTGGCGATGAGCGGCGGGGATTCGAGAAATGGCCCTCCATCTTGCGCACTATTGCGCGCGGGCAATGCACGCCTATCCTGGGTCCAGGCTTATATAAGCCGGTGCTGGGTTCGCCGCAAGATATTGCCCGCCGTTGGGCAGAGGCTTACCACTATCCCATGGCGCCACATGAGCGCGAGTCTCTGCCTCAGGTGGCCCAATATCTCACGGTCAATCAATACGAACGTGCCCCCTACGACGAACTTGAGGAGTATTTGAAACAAGAACTCGTGGCTCAATTTGCTCAAGACCTGCCCTCAGAATTGAACAATAATCAGGCCTCGTTAGATCGCCTGATCGAGGCTGTGGGCAACATTTATCGTCAGCGCAGCCCACTGGAGCCTTATTCGGTGCTGGCGCAGTTACCTCTGCCGGTTTACATCACCACCAACTGGAATAACCTGCTGGCCTCAGCGCTTCAAGGAGCAGGCAAAGATCCCCAGGTCGTGCTCTGTCCCTGGAACGAATATGCGGAGCAAATCTAATCGATCTACGACCGCGAGCCAGATTACCAACCCAGCCCACAACGCCCACTTGTGTATCATCTGTTCGGCCGCCTGAGCTATCCGGAAACTG
>JBBILY010000195.1:0-4759 GCA_037444705.1 Chloroflexota bacterium
CAAATCGCCCAACGCAAGGGTGTCCCTCTCCATGCCCTGGCCGGTGTGCCTATCCAGGAAGCGCTGAAATCCCCCTGCACAGGGGTCCCTAGCGACCTGGCCGTTTCGCGCGAAAGCGTGGGCGCAATTCCTCTCCACCTGACCGAAATGGCGATTCTGCACACCGAGTTAAACACATCCCCTCAAGTATTTGAAGGCTATGTTCGTCCCCTATTGCAAACCGCCCCTGGAAACTTTGCAACTGAACCCGAGCCTCCTCCACCAGCGCCGGTTAACCTGACGCAGCAGTTTACCCACACCTACGAAGGACATTTGTCCCCTGGTGAGAGCCAGGAATTGAGCATTGCCATTGATCCCGGCCTGAGCGTTGCCAGTTTTGCCCTCTTTGACCCTAGCCGCTCGCTGAGCGTCACGGTGCGCGGCGCCAGCGGCAAGGTGATTGAACTGAAGGCAGAGGAAAATGGCCTGACCGAAGTGGACGATCCACAGGCCCTATTCCTCTTAGGGTATGGCTGCAATAACCCCAAAGCGGGTATATGGCGGATTACACTACAAACTACAGCCCAGACGCCGGCCACGGGTGCCAGTTACGCCTTAAGCGCTTCGTTCCAGGGTGGGGCTCGCTTACAGGTCCAGGTTAGCCCATTGTTGCCCAGGTTAGGGCAACCAGTGCAATTCAGGGCCGCCTTTGATCAGCAAGGCATCCGCGTAGATCAAGCCCAGGTCAGGCTGCGTGGCCCAGATGGTAGCCAGGAAACCCTGCCTCTCTCGTTCATAGAGGGTGCATACCAGGGGATGTGGAGAGCCACTCAACCTGGCCTGTATTCGGCTGAAATTAACCTGAGCGGACACACAGACGAAGGAGACCCAATTGAGCGCGCCGCATATTACACTCTTGAGGCCCAACCCGCTCAACGCCGGTCAGGGTTGATTTACGGATTATCTTGCGCTGCCATCGCTTTTATTGGTGTGTTCACATTGGTGATATTCAGGATGCGCCTGAGTATGGCCAGACGCGTTGAGGGAGCCAAAACAGATTCTGATCAGGATGAGAAATTCATCCCGGGATGAATAATGGCTATACCATATACCACTTTGTGAAAAAATCGCCTAATCGCTCCCAGAGGGCGCTAAATATCTATGATGATGGGACGATTTGCTAACTAATTCTTGACACTCCCCACATATTTGCTATAATCAGGCTATCAAAACCGCTTATAAAGGCGATTTTCTTCCAAATATCAGCCGATTATTTCAAAAATCATCCATAAATTAATAGGCTATACCATATACCACTTTTGTTTTATCAGCGAATTTTAATGCTTAAAAAGGAAAAGTGGTAAATGTCAAACCTACTGAACAAACCGCTCTATGTGCAGATTCAGGAATATATTGCCGAACTAATTCTCTCCGGCAAACTGCCACCCGAAACCAAAATCCAATCTGAGCGGGAATTCAGCGAGGAACTTGGGGTGAGCCGCATGACCGTGCGCAAAGCCCTTACCGAACTGGTGAGCGAGGGCTTGCTGGAACGCCGTCACGGTTCGGGCACATACGTCGCTAAGCCGCGGGTCACCTATGAATCCCATGAACTGGTGAACAACCTCCAGGCCATGCGAAGCCGCAACCTGTTCACCGCCAGCCAATTGCTGGAATTCGGCGAAGTCGTCGCCAGTCGGCGTTTAGGGGAGCAATTGAAAGTTGAAATTGGACACCCTCTGTATCGCGTGGTAGTGTTGCGTCTGGCTAATCGCGTTCCGGTGATTCTGGAACGCTTTTTTATTCCTTGCTCACGCTGCCCTAATTTGGAAGAATGGGACCTCGAGAAGAATTCTTTGATTGACCTGCTGGTCAATATCTACGGCTTGCGGCAAGCGCGCATCTCTCAGACTTTTGAAGCAGTAGCCGCCGAAGAGACCATCGCGGAACAATTGCGGGTGCAAGAGGGCTTTCCCCTCTTGATGCTCACCCAAACTCTCCATGATCTAGACCTGGACAAACCCGTGCTCCATTCGCAGAACTTTTTCCGCAGTGACTTTGCCCGCATTCACACGGAATTTAGCCTGAAAAGTCCTGAGGAAGCACCAGTAGCCCAGGATGTCGGCACTCTGGAGGCCGCCTGAGCAGCCCACTTCGAGGCTTGCTGATTCTCTTGGCGTGAGGAGGTGACCTGGAGAGAGATAAGAGTGTTTGTTTTTTATCCGTCGTTCCTGGCTAATTTCATAAGACATTCGCTCTGGCTTTCAGGGCGAGCATAGCATGGGTTTTACCCTGATCCATCCGAGGGGTAAAGCCTCGACTTTTCAGGAGGAGAATATGGCAGAAGCAAGCGTAACCATGCCTGCCGGAGAACGGAGGCTGTATGCCCGTAAAAGTTCGGGCTTGGTGCGTACCATTGGCGTGTTTGGAGCCATGGTCTTTGGGGTGCACTGCATCAGCCTCTCGTCTTCGGGGTTAATCCCCTTTTCCTGGGTTGCTGGCGTTTGGCCTGGAAGTAGCATCATCGGTGTGCTCACCGTGGCGATGTTCCTGTGTCTCTTCCATGCCTACACCTATTCCGTCATCGGGGCCGCCATGCCTCGTTCCGCGGCAGATTACACCCTGGCCAGCCGCGTGTTGAGCGCTCCCCTGGCGTTTGCCGCATCCTGGACCCTGGTGATATTCAGCGCCATGGTCGCAGGCGCGCTCATCGCCTGGATCCCCAAGACAGCCATCCCGGTCTTCGCCCGCACTATCGGCATCATCTTCAACAACCAAAGCATGCTGGCTCTAGCCGATTGGTCACCCACCCCGACCGGGATTATTGTCATCGGCAGCATCTGCACGGTCATCACCTTCATCACCATGATCTTGCCCACCCGCACCATCTTGCGCATTTTGGAGGTGGGGTTCTTCCTGGGTCTGTTTGCCTGGGCGATCCTCTACTTCCAACTGGGCACAGCCGCGCCGGATGCGTTCCCTGCCGCCTGGGATCGTTTTATGGGTGCCGGCAGTTATGCTGCCCGCATCGAACTGGCCAAAGCCAATGGCATGGTGATTAACCCTAATGTGGCCATCATGACCCTGGCCGGGCTGATCATGGGCTTTTGGATCTTCTACGGCTACTATATCCCCACCTTCTTTGCCGGTGAGGTAAAACAGGCCGATACTACCTTGATCTCAGGCAGTTGGGCTTCGCTGTTGACCACCTGGGCGATCTTCGTTGTGGCTGCCATCTTATTGCAGCGCCTGGTGCCTCTGGAGTGGATCGCCGCCGAAAGTTATCTCTCCAATGTGGGTTATAGCGAAGGACCAACCATGCCCTGGATCACTTTCTATGCGGCTATCCTCAAACCCAGTTTTCCGTTGATCCTGATCGTGGCCGTGGCATGGGTGTATACCTTGATTAACCTGGCTCAGACCTACTTCTTCTACTGCAGCCGCATTATCTTTGCCTGGTCCTTCGATCGCCTGATCCCAGAGAAAGTGTGTTACATTCATCCCAGACTGCACAGCCCCATCGTAGCCATCGCCATCATCACCCTGATCGCAGAGATTGGAGTGATTGATGCCGCCCTGGGTGGAGTCATGGGCGCTCAGTTGAACTTCGTCTTCTTCGCCGTGGCCACCCAACTGGTGCCCGTGACCGCAGTGACCTTCTTTCCCTACCTGAAGCCAGACCTGTTCGAAAATGCCAGCGCCTTCGTGCGCCGTAAATTGGGAAAGGTGCCGGTGATCACCATTGTCGGGTTGATCACCCTCGCCTACCTGATCTGGATGATTGTGGCCTCTTTCCTGTATCCGGCTGTGGGTGGGCGCATTGGTAGCGGCACTCTGGGGACGCTGTTTGGGTTTTTCCTCAGCGGCATCCTGGTTTTCTACCTGGCTCGCTTCTACCGCCTGCGCACGGAAGGGATCGATCTCAAATGGACTTTCCAGTCCATCCCTCCCATCTAAAGCGCGCCTTTGTCAATTGCAAATCTATCCGTTCGAGGTCATTGTGGGCGAAGCCCTCGCTCACAATGACCTCTAAAAGTGGAGAACAGGAATGAAACTGAGTAATCTCTTTCGCGGTGGAAAAATCACGCGGATATTGTACGGTTCTGATTTTCACGGTTCAGAGATGGTTTTTCGTAAATTCCTGTCTGCCTCAATCCAATATCAGGCAGATGTGCTGATTGTCGGTGGGGATGTGACCGGGAAGGCCATGATCCCCATTGTTTACCAGGGTAACGGTCGTTATGTGGGTTACCTTTTTGGTCGCAAGGAGGAACCCAGCACCCCAGATGAACTGGAAAAATTCAAGCGCACGATCAGCAACGTGGGCTTTTATCCGATTGTTGTTGAACAAGAAGAAGCCAGAGAGTTAGAAAGCAACCCGCAGTTAATGAGCCAACGCTTTGAAGCCGAGATGTGTCAGCGCGTGCGTCAATGGCTAAAACTGGCTGAGGAAACCCTCGTGCCGCGCAAAAAACAACTCTACTTTATGCCCGGCAACGATGATTTGTATTCAATTGACGCTGTGATTGAAGAATTTGAGCACGTCCACAATCCGGACATGAAACGCTTTGTGATCGAAGGGGACTATGAAATTTATGGCCTTTCCAACGCCAATATGACGCCATGGGCCTGCGCGCGCGATCTGGAAGAGGCCGATCTAGCACAGCGCCTGGAAGCCCTGCAGGCGCTGATCACCAACCCCGAACGTGCCATCCTGGTGTTGCATGTCCCGCCATTCGCTTCAGGTCTGGATACCTGCCCAGAATTGGACAAGGACCTC
>JBBILY010000196.1:0-4692 GCA_037444705.1 Chloroflexota bacterium
GGGCGACATTCAATGCCTGGTGAAAATTGAAGCAGGGGAGTTGACCGTTATCTTGCGCGATCGAGGCCGCTCCTTCGACCCAACCAGGGTGCCCCCGCCCAACCTCAATCGCCCTCTGAAGCGCTTGAAGACACGCGGGGTTGGCTTGTATCTCATGCGCAAAATGATGGACGAGGTACGTTATGAGGCCCTACAGGGGGAGAATGTCTGGACTCTGGTGAAGCTTCCCAATCGCGCCGAATCACCAGCAAGGTGATGTCATCAAATTGGGGCGCATCTCCCACAAAATTTTGCACAGCCTCCAGGATGGCGCGTTGCATCTCCTGAGCTGAGACGCCCATGTTGGCTTGCACTATTTCGATCAATTTGCGTTCTTTGAACACCGCTCCATCCCCATTTTCAGCATCAGGGATACCATCCGTGTACAGCACCAGCATTTCCCCAGGCTCAATCCGCATGCTCATCTGTGTCCATGTAGCCTCTTCATCAATCCCGATTGGCATGCCTGTGGCAGTCAAAGCCCGGATTGCTCCGCCGTTTGCGGGGCTGAGCAACAACGGGGGGTGATGACCGGCATTAGCGTATAACAATGTGCCGCTTTGGGGATCTAAGATGCCATAGAAGGCAGTGACAAACAGGTTCACGCGCGCATCCTGCAAAATTCGCCGGTTGGCCGAGAAGAAAACGATATCTGGCGAGGCCTCATATTCTAAAGCATAGGTGCGAATCAGGGTTCGGCTCAACGCCATATACAACGCAGCCCCCAGGCCCTTATCGGCCACATCGGCGATTAAAATGCCTATCCTCCCATCCGATAGCGGGATAATATCGAAATAGTCTCCTGAAGTCTCGCGGGCAGGCAGAAGCGTGACCGCCACTTCCCAACCATCCATGCGCGGCATTTCATTGGGCAGCAGGCTGGCCTGAATTCTGCCGGCGAATTCCAGTTCCTGGAGCATAGCCTGATATTCAAGCGTGTCCTGGTAAATGTCTGCCTGATGCAGGGCTGAGGCCACCTGAGCCGCCAGGGTGAGCGCCGCAGGGAAAAGGTTGCTCAACGCTCTGCGATCCCAGGGTTGCGCCAGACTGCGCAATTCCAGATAAACGCAACCAATGGGCATGCCTTCTTCCGTGTCCAGGATGGGCACCACCACGAGCGGGTCATGGTGTGATTGGCTTGTATCCCATGGCAACTGCTCTTTAGCCAAAAAAGCGTGTGCTTGTTTTTGGCTTTTCACCCATTGCCAGATCGCCTCGATCTCGGGCTGCCACCCCTCTGGATGCAGCAGATAATAGCCATCGGAGAACAACCAGATGGCGATCCTGCCTGAGGGGAACATCATCGGCACGTGCTCTTTCAAGAGATCAGCCAGAGCAGAGCCATCGGGGAGGGCACTGATGATGTCCCTCCCCAGGTGCTCCAGTTTCTCCAGTTGGCGCGAGCGTTGACGATTGCTCTCCGCCGCCCAGGATAACTGACGCGAGAGATACGCCACCAGGATCAAACCCAAGATCAGGAAAAGGAACACCTCAAAACCACTTTGGATGTATAGCCCAGCCACCAAAATGGCGAAGGGATGGGCCAGGTTGGGTAGCCCCAAAGCCAAAGCAAAGAACTTGACCAAAGGCGCAAGATTGTGAGAGCGCGTCAAGACCCGCTGCGCCCAGATGGCGTAAAGAATGTATTCCAGCCAGATAAGAACTACCAGGATGAAATACGCTACCATGGCTGCCATGGCGATCGAGATGGCGGAAAAAGACAGGCCAGGCAGCGGAATTACGCCCCCCAGGTTTTGATAGACCTCCAAAGCCCCCAGATAGGCCACGGTATTGGCCGCCTGTTCCATCGCCAGGGTGCGCAACTGGGACCAGCGGGCCGCGGCAGAGGTAAACTTACGCCAATTCTGCACAAAATTGATGAATGAAAACACCACCGAGAGCCACAAAGCGCTGGGGCCAAGAATCAACACTGCCGACCATTGCACCATGCTGGCCAGAGAGCCATCGGCGCTGCCATAACGGTCTTCTCGAATCTCAATGATAAAGAAGTAACTCATCCAGTTGAAGGTTAAAATCAGCCCTAAAAAGAAGGCTAACCATCCCGCCTGGCGCATCATCCAGTTCAAATCTGAGACTGCGCCTAACCAAAACAGCCCTACCAGCGCCAGCGGTGCCGTAGTGAAGAAAGAGAGCACATCCCCCACCCCCATGAGGCGCCTTTGTTCGCTCATGTGCTCCAACTCGGGCCATAATCTCTTCACCAGGGAGTAGATAAAACCAGGCATGGGAAGGATTATAACCGAAACCCGTGCCTCAAGGACGATCGGATATACCCCTGGTCGGGTGGGGCAGCCCGCAAAGGCTGTCAGGCAATCCATGGCCCGCAGGGGATAAATCATTGAGTTTGTTTTCGAGGAGGATGGCAAAGAGGGTTATCAGGCAAGGCTCGCAGGGAGATAGATATAGTTAAACGCTCAGACGAGGCGTAATGTAACGCCCTCATTGCTCGCAGGCAGGGGATAAATCCCCTGCTCAGCCCTTGAAAGTCGGCTAGAAGCCGACTCAGGTTTATCCGAAAACTCAGGATTTGGTGTGTAGGACAAGCCATCGACTTGTCCGCCTAAAGCGGTGATTTGCGCTACATTTTTCTGTGTAGGACAAGTCACTGACTTGTCCGCCCAAAGCGGTACTTTGCGCCACATTTTGCGATGTGAGACAAGCTTCCAATTGCCCCTTGCAGAATTCCCCAGGATCGGGTATACACGCGCGCATGTCGCGTTATTTACCTGCATGGTTGTCCTGGGTCGCCCTGGGCCTGCTGTTTGCCCTGGCATACGCTCAATCCCCGTTATACACCTCCAACCAAAATCAATACTTCCTCCATGGATTGGCGGCGGCCGGTTACGGCGACCTCAAGCGGGATTGGCTGGCGAATACCCTCGATCCCACCCCCGTCTTTAGCGAATTGGTGGAATGGACACTGCGCGTCTTTCGCCAGGAAGCGCTCTTCTATGGCTACTACGCCATCTTGATGGCCATTTACCTGATCGCCTGGCTACACAGCGCCTGGCAGGTCTTTCACCTGCCTGAGGCCAGCCACAGGCTGGCGTTGGCGGCCGTGTTCATCCTCATCCACTCCGCAGCCTTGAGATTTGCCCTGGCGCGCCTCATCGGAGTCAACTGGACCTATATCCTGGAAGATGGGGTTGCCGATCAGCGCATGTTGGGTCCTGTCTTTCAACCCAGCACCTTTGGAGTTTTCCTGGCGCTATCAATTGCCCTGTTTATCAGCCACAAGCCATTTGCGGCTGTCCTGGCAGCAGTGCTGGCAGCCACCATGCATCCCACTTACCTTTTCAGCGCCGCAGTGCTCACCCTGGCTTACACCTGGATCACCTGGCGCCAGGATAACAACCTGAAACGCGCCGCAGGCCTGGGGATGAGCGCCCTGGTCTTAATTTCACCCACACTTTACATGACCGTGCGTGTCTTTGGCAGCACTTCCCCAGAACTCAGCGCTCAAGCTCAGAGCATCCTGGTTAATGAGCGCATTCCCCATCACGCCCTGGTTTCGTGGTGGTTTGATGCCACCGCGCTGGTCAAGATCGCCCTGGTTATTGCCGCCCTACTGGTCTTGTTTGTTGAACGCCCATCTCGCAACAGCCCCAGATGGCGTTTGGGGGTTATCTTACTCATCTCCGCCAGCGCAGCCTTCGTCTTGACTGTGATCCAAATTTTGAGCCGCAGCCAGGCTCTGGCGCTTCTATTTCCCTGGCGATTATCCATTTTTATTGTCCCCCTTTCCACAACGGTGCTCCTGGGCTATGCCATAGAAAAAATCATGCGTATCCCTGGCCTGCAAACCAGGCGCGCCCAGAGCTGGCTGGCCGTCGGGAGCTTAGCCCTCATCTTTCTGGCAGCATTCAGCGGCGGTTTGCGTTTCATCCTTGACCTGCACCGCAAGGACGCAGCCCCTGAGCGCAAAGTACAGGCCTATATCGCCACCCATAAACGCCCAGACGACCTGTACCTGATCCCGCTTAAGATGCAAGATTTTCGCCTGGAAAGCGGAGCCGCGGCCTTCGTTGATTTTAAATCCATCCCCTATAAGGACGTTGAAGTGCTGGAATGGTATCGGCGCTTGCGTTTGGCGGAACAATTTTATCGGGATGGGGATTGCACGCTGCTGGGTGAGATGGCTTCAGCGTATCGCTTAAGCCATGTGGTTATGGATTCTTCTGCTCCTTTACCAAAGTGCACCTTCATGCAACAAGTTTACGCAGACGAAGCCTACACGTTGTACCGTCTCCTCAACCTTCCTTGACATTGCCCAGCATAATCTGGGAACCAACCCAGAGAGGGTAATGGTAAAGGGTTATATTAAAATGCGGCCCAGGGGGATTTACGCGCATGCCAGGCAATGGTATGATTTTATAGGATTTAACGGTATTCCAAGATATCAGCAGGGTAGCCTGAGCCTATGTCATCTAAACATTTCCCAATCCCTAACGCAGATGACGTTCGTGCTTATCGCCAACACCAGGAAAAATTGGAGATCAGCAAGGTGCGCCATCCCGAACTGGAGCGCAAGCAACGCCCCACTGTGCCAGAATTACTACAAAAAGCGGTGTGCTTGAAAAACCACCTGGATGGCAAAATCTGGCCGGATGTGCGCCACCTGGCTCAGTTCAC
>JBBILY010000197.1:0-4683 GCA_037444705.1 Chloroflexota bacterium
GCCCCTGCGCAAAACCGGCGACCCGGATTTGTCCTATATCCTGGATGCGACCACCGAACTGGCAAAATACATCCACCTGGGCATGGTGGTGGTGCTGGAGTCCACCACTTATCCAGGGACAACGCGCGAAATCCTGCTCCCTAAATTGGGAGATGAAAACGGGCTGAAAGTGGGTGAGCATTTCTTCCTGGCTTTCTCCCCCGAACGGGTGGATCCAGGGCGCAAGGACTGGACAACGTATAACACGCCGAAAGTGATTGGTGGCATTACCCCTGCTTGTGGCGAGGTGGCGGCAACCTGGTATGCCCAGGCGCTGATGACCGTGGTGCCGGTCTCCTCGGCGGAAGTGGCTGAGATGGCTAAACTGCTGGAGAACACCTTCCGCATGATCAACATTGGCCTGGTGAACGAAATGGCTATCATGTGCAATCGCCTGGGAGTGGACGTGTGGGAGGTGATTGAGGCCGCCGCCACCAAGCCCTTCGGTTTTATGAAGTTCACCCCTGGGCCGGGCTTGGGAGGGCACTGTATCCCCATTGACCCCCTGTATCTCTCCTGGAAATTGCGAGCCTTGAAATATACGGCCCGCTTCATCGAACTGGCTTCCGAGATCAACACCGGCATGCCGCGTTATGTGGTTGGTCTGGTGCAGGATGCCCTGAACAACCAGGGAAAGCCGATTAAAGGCTCGCGCATCCTGGTCCTGGGCGCGGCCTATAAGCCCGATATTGACGACCTGCGCGAATCGCCGGCTTTGGATGTGATTGGCTTGCTGGCACAAAAAGGCGCCCTGGTCTCCTATCACGACCCATATATCCCCTACCTGCACCATGAGGGCCTGGAGATGGCAAGCGTCCCCGACCTGGACTCGGCTGTGCGCCAGGCGGATTGTGTGGTCATCATCACCAATCACTCCTGCTATGATTACGCGGCCCTGTTGCAGGCAGCGCAGTTAATCGTGGACACGCGCAATGCTTTGGGCGAGGCCGGCAAGGGAAACCCCAAGGTGATGAGGTTATAAAGCCGGTTTGGGATTATGCCGCCCGCGTAGGGGATATATCTGCTAAAATAAATTCATGTTGCTCACCCTCTTCAGTGGTTTGGCCGTGCTGATTCTGACCGAGTGGCTGTTGCTCACCGCCAGCCTGAGCGTCTCGGCCCTGTCGGAGCAATATTATGTTTGGGCGGTGCTGGCGGTGCTGTTGTGGGCACAACCCTGGAGCGCCCGTGACCGCTATCGCACCAGCCCACAATTCATTCGCTGGTTGACTTACGCCGGGCTGATTCTGGTCTCCCTGGCCCACGGTTACATTTTCAGCCGCTGGGCTTGGGTAGTTGCCCTGGAGGGGGTAATTCTGGGTGCCATCGAAGGTCAGGGGCGCAGGGAAGCGTAGCGCCGATGAACCCGCCTGCTTTACCCAGGTTGCACGTCGAGTTTCATTGCCACACCCATTTCTCCGGCGATAGCCTGGCGCGCCCGGAGGTCTTGTTGCGCGCCTGCCAGCGGAAGGGGATTAATCGCCTGGTGATCACCGACCACAACACCATCGCCGGCGCCCTGCGCTGTCGCCAACTGGACGGGCAGTGCTTCATCGTTGGGGAAGAGATCATGACCCAGGCGGGGGAACTGCTGGCGTTCTATGTCCAGGAGGAGATCCCGCCCGGCTTGCCACCTGTGGAGGCCATCGCCCGCCTGAGAGAGCAAGGGGCTGTGATCAGCGTGGCCCATCCCTTCGATTACTTGCGCAAGGGGGCCTGGGCTTTATCGGCTTTGCTGGAAATTGCCCCACTGGTGGATGCAATCGAAGTATTCAACGCCCGCTGTGTGCTCCCAGGGGCTAACCTACAGGCGGAACAATTCGCCCGCCAGCACCACCTGGTGGGCACAGTAGGTTCAGATGCCCACACAGCCTTCGAAGTGGGCCGGGCTACCTTGCTCTTGCCTTATTTTGATGATGCCCACAGCCTGAAGCAGGCGCTGGGGCAGGCGCAAGCTCAGCGCCGGCTTTCGCCACCCTGGGTGCACCTGGCATCGCGCCTTGCCGTCTGGAGGAGAAAATTGGAGCGCTCGAGACGGCCTGCCTGGCCTATGGGCTGAGGGCGAGTAGGGTGCAAGGGCCAATCGGGGCTGGGGAGCCTGAACCTGGGATATAATCACCTTATGCGCAGGCTGGTTTTCGCCTTGGTGCTGTTGCTGAGTGTGTTGTTCTTACTCGGGCAAATGGCCGAGATCGAGGCTATCCTGCGCACCTCACGCCGCGGGGATTGGCGTTTTCTCCTGCTGGCACTGGCCGTAGAGGGGGTGTGGTTACTTAATGTGGCTGCCTCTTATAAGGTCATCTACCAGGCCATCGGCCTGGATGAGCGCCTGGAGACGCTGGCGCAACTGGCCATGGCTTCGAACTTTGTCAATGTGGTGGCGCCATCGCTGGGCATGGGTGGCATTGCCGTTTTCATCGCCCAGGCGCGGCGGCGGGGTTACTCCAGTGGACGGGTGACCGTGGCGGGGATGCTTTTCCTGCTGTTCGACTATGCCGGCTTCCTGTGTGTGTTGCTCCTGGGTCTGATCGTGCTGCTGCGGCGGCATAACCTGAACGCGGCTGAGATCGTGGCCTCCACGGCGCTACTCCTGGTGTCCGGCGCTCTGTTGACCCTGATGGCTCTGGGGATGCGCTCGGCGCAGACCCTGGGAAAGGTGCTGGCCGCCCTGGCGCGTGGCGTCAATCGCCTGCTTTATCCCTTTCTGAAGCGTCCCTATCTCTCGGAGGCACGCGCCCGCCATTTTGCCCATGAGGCGGCTGAGGCCCTGCATCAGTTACGGCAGACGCCGCAAAACCTGTTGCCCCCCTTCGCCCTGGCATTGAGCAACAAAACCCTGCTCATCTTCATCCTGTTTCTGGTGTTCCTGGCTTTCAAAGCGCCGATCACCCTCGGCACCCTGGTGGCGGGCTTCAGCGTGGCTTATCTGTTTTTGATCATCTCCCCCACCCCCCAGGGTATTGGGGTGGTGGAAGGGGCGCTGACCCTGTCGCTGAGTTCGATGTATGTCCCCCTGGGCACGGCGGCGCTGATCAGCCTGGCATATCGTGGCCTGACCTTCTGGCTGCCTCTGGGCTTGGGACTGCTGGCTTTTCGCCACCTGTCACTCCCCCGCGAGAAAGAGCAGGAGGCTTGAGGCGTTCCCCTCAACAAACCTCCTGACGCAATCCGAACCGTTGTTGGAGTTGTTCTTTATATGGATAGAAAATTACCCCCCGCTTTCGAAATTAACCCGAGCGTAGCCCAGGCGCTTGATCTGGGTTTGCCTGTCGTGGCCTTGGAATCGACCGTCATCACCCACGGCCTGCCCTATCCCGAAAACATCAACCTGGCAGAGGATATGGAGTATCAGGTGCGCGATCACGGCGCGACGCCCGCCACCATTGGCGTGATCGAAGGGCGGGTGCGCATTGGCTTGACCGTCAGCGAGATGGAGTTGCTGGCTGGTGCAGGCCAGGGCTTATGGAAGATCAGCCCAAGAGATTTTGCTCCAGCCATTGCCCGCATGGTTAGTGGTGGCACCACCGTAGCCGGCACTTTGTTCGCCGCCCACCTGGCGGGCATTCGCGTCTTCGCCACCGGCGGCATCGGCGGCGTCCATTACGAACTGAACCCGCGCCGCAAAGGGGCGTTCGATATCTCAGCCGACCTGCCAGCCCTGGCGCGCACGCCGCTGATTGTGGTCTGCGCCGGCGCCAAAGCTATCCTTGACCTGAACGCCACCCTGGAATACCTGGAGACCTGGGGTGTGCCGGTGGTGGGCTATCAGACGGACGACTTCCCCGCCTTTTACTGCCGCCGCAGCGGTTTGAAGACCAGCGCCCGCGCCGACACCCCCGACGAGGTGGTCTTCCTGGCGCGCACGCATTGGGAGTTGGGCTTACACAGTGCCGTCCTGGTGGTTGTCCCCCCGCCGGAGGATGTGGCCCTCTCCAGCGAAGAGGTGAAAAAAGCCGTGCAGGCGGCCTTGAAACTCGCCCAGGCAGAAAAAGTGAGCGGTAAAGAGGTCACCCCCTTTTTATTGAAAAAGGTCAGCGAACTGACCGAGGGGGACAGCCTGCGCGCCAACCTGGGGCTGCTGCTCAACAACGCTGCCGTAGCCGCACAGATTGCCCGCGCCCTGGTGCGCATCGAGCGCCAGGCTCAGGCTTAGGATTTTATTCCCATGAAGTGGCTTATTAGCCGCCCCTGCTAGGGTGTGGGTGTGGCGGTGCGCGTGCGCGTCGGCGTAGGGGTGGGGGTGGGGGTGGGAGGGTTGCGCGACAGGGTTCTAGAGCCGGAGAGTTTCCGGGAGGCGGAAGCTATGATTTAAGCGTTAATTTGTGTCGTTGTTGGGCGGGTGTGGGGGGGTTGTTGCGGGGGGGGGGGGGGGGGGGGCGTACGCGGCGGCGGGGGGGTGGGTTGGGGGGTGGGCGGTTCTCCCTCAACGATGAAAGTTCCGGATACTTTCCAGACGGAGCCAACGAAAATTTGCACCTCATAGGTGCCGGGTAGCCATTCTTCAGGGCGCGGCTGCCAGTCGGTGTAGCCCAAACCACCGGTTTCCCCGTTCCAGGGCAAGGTCTCAAAATGCACCAGTTGACCGTCTCGGTACCACAAGGCCGTCCATTGCGAGCCTTTGATCATGCCGTTGTAACTGAAGAC
>JBBILY010000198.1:0-4675 GCA_037444705.1 Chloroflexota bacterium
TACCTATTTTCTAAGAGAAGCGCTTGCCCGAGGGGAAATCCCCTTATGGTCGCCAGCAATCCTCAGTGGCTACCCTTTCGCGGCAAATCCTCTCTCGGGGTTATGGTACCCCCCAGGGTGGCTGGCGTTATTGTTTCCATTGCCTTTGGGTTTCAACCTGGTAACGGCATTGCACATATTTTGGGGTGGATATGGCATGTATCGCTTTTTACGCGAAAATGATCTGGGCCACGAGGCCGCCGCTTTCGGGGCTCTGGCTATGGCGATGATGCCCAAGTGGATTGGACATTATGGCGCTGGGCATTTATCCCTGGTCTATGCTTTCTCCTGGACGCCCTGGTTGTTGAGGGCGACGAGAACGAGAGCGGGCAGGCATTTAAAAGGCGGAGAGATTAATCCTTATCCCTCCTTGATCATGGCAATGATTTTCCTGGCAGATGTGCGCTGGGCTATCTATGCTGGGGTTTTGTGGTGGGCTTACAGCATTGCGCATAGTCATGATAAATTTCGTACACTGGTGTCACTCCTGCTTCAATCAGCCTTAACAGCACTTTGTGTGATGCCCTTAGCCTTGCCTCTGTTGGAATATACGAGATTGTCTACGCGCTCCGCCTTGATGCCAAAAGATATTTTTATATTCTCCTTACCTTTAATACGTCTACTAGGTCTTATTTATCCAAGTTTCTCGGGGTTTCCGGAGTGGGTGGTTTATCCAGGAGCGTTGACGTTAGGCCTTAGCCTGTATTGTTCGTTGACTAGATTAGGGAAGAAAGGTTCAATTTTTTGGTTTGGGGCCGGGGTATTTGGACTGGCGGTAGCTGCAGGTGCTCTCAGACCTCTATCCCCTTTATTGACCAGACTTCCGGGTATTGCCTGGTTGAGAGTACCTTCGAGGACGCTTTTTCTAACCGATCTGGCTTTGGTTGTGATGTCAGCCTTTGCCCTCGAGGATCTTTTAAAGGGAAACGAGGGTGCCTATAAGCCTCTCGCGCGAAGGGTATGGGTTGCTTTGGGTAGTTTTTCGGTTTTTCTGATGATCGGGGTCTGGATGCTCACAAAGAACCTCAGGCCAGAATTTGTCTGGGGGGCGGTGGCTATACTTTTGGCTGCTACATGGTTAATCTTAGGGTTGCGAGGTTTATTTGCCCATCGTCCCTCTATCTGGTATTGGGGCTTGGTGGGTTTATGTTTGGTTGACCTGGGATTTTTGGATCGTACTTTGATATCTTTTCGCCCGGCTGAAGTGATATTTAATCAAGGGGAAGCGGCTGCGCAATGGTTAGCACAGCAATCGGGTCTCTTTCGCATTTACTCCCCCTCCTATAGCATCCCGCAACATACAGCCATGCGTTGGGGATTGCAACTGGCGGATGGCGTAGACCCATTGCAATTGAAGAGTTACGTGTCCTTTATGCAAACTGCTAGCGGTGTGCCTTCTACTGGTTACAGTGTAACCCTACCACCCTTAGAAGGGGATGATCCAACTCAGGCAAACGCTTCCTATACGCCTGATCCGGGATTATTGCGGTTGCTGAATGTGCGGTATGTCGTCAGCGAATTTGATATAAATGTAGACGGGCTTGTTTTGCGTCAACGCTTTGGGCGGACACGCATTTATGAGAATGAGGTTTTTTTACTGCGCGCCTGGGTTCAACCAGCGGATAAACCCCTCGGCAGCGGGGTTACTGCGGCGCGAATCGTCTCATGGACGCCTGGGCGGATTGTGCTTCAGGCAGATGGACCCGGCTTACTCATGCTCTCTGAGGTTATGTACCCTGGCTGGCAGGTTTGGATGGATGGGCATAAAACCCAAATCGAGACTGTAGGTGGCTTATTCAGAGGAGTGACCTTGACGGCAGGATATCATCAGGTTGTGTTTGCTTTTTGCCCTTTGAGCGTCTATTGGGGCCTGGGTTTAGGTGTGATAGGATGGTCGGTAACTTTATGGCTGATCTATAAGGGTTAGTGACGGCAAGGAAGCCCATGGTCAAACAACCTTACGTTTCAACAACGGATTATCGGCAGGTTGATCGGATGGACGCCCTGGAACGCCGTTGGGTATTACGATTTGCGCTTTTTGTTATGGCACTGACCACAATCCCTTATCTGGTCGGTTATGCCCGTCAGGGAGATGAATGGCGTTTTAGCGGTTTTGTTTTTGGGGTTGAAGATGGCAATTCCTATATTGCCAAGATGCTTAGCGGGGCTTATGGAGCTTGGTTGTTCCGAACACCATACACGGCGATGGGGCAAAAAGGTGTAATTGCCTTTCTACCTTATCTCATTTTGGGAAAACTGGCAGCACCACCCGGTGTCCATGAGCAGTTGGTAGCGCTTTTCCATTTTTTTCGCTACGTTAGCGGGACGCTGGCGATTTTCGCCACCTATGAATTTCTGGCAACATTTTTGGAACTAAAACCCTTACGACGTTTGGGATTGGTCCTGGCCACATTGGGGGGCGGTTTGGGTTGGATAATGCTCCTGATTGGTCATTTTGATTGGCTGGGGTCCTTACCGCTCGATTTCTACTCTCCCGAAACCGTTGGTTTCCTATCGCTCTACGGATTACCCCATCTCTCGCTGGCTCGCGCGGGGTTATTATGGGGGCTAGTAGCTTATGTCAGGGCAATGAAGGGGGAGGGCCAGAATTTGCCATCTGGTCAGGCTCGATCACTGGGCTGGGATGGGACAAAAGTTGGCGGATGGTGGCTGGTGACGGGGCTGG
Organism: Chloroflexota bacterium; assembly: GCA_037444705.1. Lineage (GTDB taxonomy): Bacteria > Chloroflexota > Anaerolineae > Anaerolineales > UBA4823 > DATCYX01. The sequence continues at coordinate 2,726 of JBBILY010000198.1, forward strand.
CTCAACCACTAACTGCACTGGTGATGGGGGTTGTCATGAGCCTGCACTTGCTACTACTGGCGATCTTGAAAGTTGTGGGTGGATGGAAGAAGGCTCAAGATGACTGGAATCGCTGGGTGAAACTTCTAAAACAGGTCATTGTGGCCGGGTTGATCGCTGCGCCATTTCTGTTATACAATGCGGTCGTGTTTTCGACTGATCCTTTCTTGAAAGCCTGGACTTCACAGAATATTATTTCTTCTCCTCACCCATTACACTATCTTTTAGCCTATGGCTTGCTTCTACCCCTGGCTATTTGGGGTGGATTGCGCTTGGCGCGAGAATCGCGCTGGGAAGGCTGGTTGGTGATGGTTTGGGTGTTGGCTTTACCCTTCCTGGTTTACCTTCCGGTAAATATACAAAGGCGCTTATCCGAAGGGGCTTGGGTGGCTGTGGTGCTTTTGGCGATGAAAGGGTTAGAAGGCTTAACTGCATCAAGAGGCCATCGCTCTGCATGGATTAAATATGCGCTTCTGGCGTTCTCCTTACCGTCAACGTTGATCCTAATCGGTGGTGGGATGCTTACAGCCTATCAGCCTATGCAACCTGCATTCCGTCCGAGGGAAGAGGTGAGGGCCTTTGAATTTCTGGAGGGTTATGCCAGAGGCGGAGAGGTGATATTGAGCGCTTATGAGACAGGCAATGCTCTACCCGCCTGGGCGCCATTAAGGGTTGTTATTGGCCATGGCCCTGAAAGCGTCGGCTTACCGTTGCTCCAGAGGCAAGTGGAAGCCTTTTTTCAGAACGGAAGCGAGGATGAAATGCGCCTGGCGTTGATCCGCGAGCAAAAAGTGAGTTTTGTTTTCTGGGGGCCCAGGGAACGGTCATTAGGTGATTGGGATCCGGCTGCGGCTTCTTACTTGAGAAGGGTGTATCGAAGCGGAAGTTACGAAATTTTCGAGGTGACACACCCCGGGGTTGAGCAGTAGTTAGTGGCATGAAGAAGAAACTCACTTATTGGCTCGTAAAACACCTCCCAAAGCGGAGTGGGTATCTGCCCGCTATCCCTATTCTAATTACTCCGTTTATACTTTTAGCCCCAATATGGATGAGCGGAAAGGCGCTATTTTGGGGTACGGTTTCGCTTCAGTTTGTGCCCTGGAGGGCTTATGCCTGGCAAATGTTGCGGGCAGGGCGTTTGCCCTTATGGAATCCGTTGAATGGTATGGGGGCGCCTTTATTGGCCAATTATCAGTCCGCCTTGCTCTACCCTCCGAACTGGTTGCTATTTGCCCTGCACGCAATCGGAGGGGTTGAATGGGCTGCCTGGGGTCAAGCAATATTGGTTGGCGCTCACCTTGCATGGGCGGGTTTGGGCAATGCGCATCTGGCGCGGCGCTTAGGTTTGGGGGAACTCGCTCAAGTGATCTGTGGGTTGGCTTTTGGGCTTTCAACTTATCTGGTGAGCCGAGCTGGTTTTCTGAGCCTGCTCACCTCCGTATCCTGGCTACCTTGGGTGATCCTGGGGGTGACCAATCTTAATGTTTTGACTGGGCTTCAAGCGAGAAACAGACCTGGACATGTTTATAAAACCGTTCTGGTGCTAACCTTCTATCTAGCTATGCAACTTCTTGCCGGCCATGCCCAAACAACCTGGTACACCTGGCTCCTTGCGATGTTATGGTGCCTGGTTTGGGATTGGACTGGTACAGTTCACAGGAGCAGAGTGGTTGAAATTGTGACCCGCCTGGGACAGTTATGTGTAGCGTTGCTTTTGGCGGTGATGGTGGCTGCAGCCCAATTATTACCAACTTTTGAGTACCTGAGCCAATCCCAACGTTCGAATCAGGTAGATTTTGAATTTGCCATGACCTATTCTTTCTGGCCATGGCGATTACTGACCTTGATCGCTCCAAACATGTTTGGCAATCCTGCCCATGGCGATTATTGGGGGTATGGGAATTATTGGGA
>JBBILY010000199.1:0-4531 GCA_037444705.1 Chloroflexota bacterium
GTAGGGTGGTGGCGAATAACCCGCCCAAAGCCATGCCCAGCAGGATCGCCATCATCGAATTTGGCGCCATGATGTAGAGGGCAAGATTGCCCTGCTCTTTTTCCCAATATAACTGACTGGACATGCTCCATAAAACGTTCATCCAGAAAGCGGTCATGGCGCCCCCCATCACCACAAAGCCCACATACTCCTCCGGGGCGCCAATCGCCCGGTAAACATAAACATAGGCAGCCACCGAAAGCATGGGCAGAAAAATCTCGAAGAACATCCACGATTTCTCGCGCTGCTGGCCAATGATGCGTGGATAAGCCCGCGCGATAACAGTTTTAACGAAAAGACGCCAGCCTGTGCTCTTTGGCAAACGCCGCTCTGGCTCCACCGACAACCTCCTTCTCTACGGACTGAAGAGTGGCCTCACTCAATCCTGGCCTTTCTCCACCTCTTCCATGCTGCGCCCCACCAGGTCCACGAATACATCTTCCAGGGTGGGTTCACGCTTCTGCAGGTTCAGGATGCGCACATTGCCGGCGGTCAGGGTGTTCACCACCGAACCCAGCACCGCATCCTCGGCCAGGATGAATTCCAGCACAGCAAAGCCATCTTGAGGACGATGCACAACCTTACGCACGCCGGGCAACACCTCAAATTTCTCCACCCCCAGGCCATTGAGCGGGCTGACCTCCATGCGAAAGATGGCTTCACCCTGCAAACGGTGTTTCAACGTGGCAGGGGTGTCACACGCCAGCACCTTGCCCTTATTGATGATCGCCACGCGGTCGCAGAGTTCATCCGCCTCCACCATGTAATGGGTGGTCAGCAGAATGGTGCGGCTGGGGTTCTCGTCCACCCAGCGGCGGATGAAGCGCCGCACTTCACGCGAAGCGCCCACATCCAACCCCAGGGTGGGCTCGTCTAGGAAGAGCACATCCGGATCGGTGAGAAAGCCGCGCACAATGTTAATCTTTTGGCGCAAACCGGTGGACAGGTCGGATGACTTGGTGTTCATGCGGTCGGCCAGGCCAACGATCTCCAGCAATTCTTTAATGCGGCGGTTCGCCACCGCGGACGGCAGGCCATAAAACTGGGAGAACATCCAGAGATTCTCGCGCACGGTGAGCAAGCCATAGCCCGAAGATTCACCTCCAGAGACCATATTGATGCGCGGGCGCACCTTGTCCGCTTCCTTTACCACGTCAAACCCTGCCACCCGCGCCCAACCTGAAGTGGGCGACAATAAGGTGGTCAGGATTTTTATCAGTGTGGTTTTGCCCGCGCCGTTTGGCCCCAGCAGGCCAAATAACTCACCCTGCCGCACCTCCAGGTTGACATCTTGCAAGGCCAGCAATTCTTTTGGCTCAGACTTCTTGCTGCCACGGATCTTGTAAACGCGGCTCAACTGACTGGTCTGAATTGCAAATTCCATAGTATTCCCTGATAAACTTTCAAAATTGATGGGATATCGTAGGTTAATCGTAGGGCAATCGTCAAGCAATGATTCAGGCTCTATGATAATATGCTAAGCGAAGGGCGATTTCTCTTCTTCTCCTCCTTAGAGAGAGCCGGGGGCGGCGTACCCGGCTCTCAACGATTCTATCATAGAGCCATGAGGGAACGACGCCGCCAGTCTCAGCACCCATTTCAGGAAACCTGCTCATAGCGAAAACAATCCACCAGATGGTCATTGACCAACCCCGCCGCCTGCATGAAGGCGTAGCAGATGGTCGTTCCCACGAAGCGAAAGCCACGGAGCTTTAAATCCTGGCTCATGGCATCCGATTCGGCAGAGCGAGAGGGAATTTCGGCCAGGGTGCGCCAGGCGTTTTTCTTAGGCCTACCCCCAACAAATTGCCAAATATAGGCGTCAAAACTGCCGAACTGCGCCTGTATCTCTAAGAATGCGCGCCCATTCTGAATCGCCGCCTCGATCTTGAGGCGATTGCGGATGATCCCCGGGTTGGCCAATAACTCCGCTACCTTGCGCTCATCATATGTCGCCAGGCGCTGGGGCTCAAAGAAGTCGAAAGCCTGACGAAAATTGTCCCGCTTCTTCAAGATCAAGCCCCACGACAGGCCGGCCTGCATGCCATCCAGCACCAAAAATTCGAACAGGGCGCGATCGTCGTGCAGGGGCACACCCCATTCCTGATCATGATAGGCCACGTACAGCGGATCATTTCCAGGCCAGGGACAACGCTGAATCATGGCTCACCCCCTTCATCCAGGAAGCGCCGCATGATCGGGCGCGTAGGCGAACGGCGTATGACCTCCTCAAAGCCAGCCTGACGAAAGGTTGAGACCAATCCGGTATAGACGAACGGGTCAGGCAGACGGCCCTGGCGTGGCTCGACAGGATAGCCTTCAACCAGGCGCGCCCCCTGCTGACGGGCGTAGGCCAGCGCCGCCTTGAGCAGTTCAAGCGTGATGCCGCGGCGGCGGTAGCCTTTGGCCACATAGAAACACACTACCGACCACAGCGGCTGCTCATCTACCACCTTAAGCACGCGTGAGCGCCCCAGGGTCGGGAATTCTTCCCGCCGCCCCAGCGAAACCCACCCCACAGGCTGAGAATCAGCGTAAGCCAGCAAGCCCGGCACCTGCCCGCCCTCAACCAGGGCTTTGAGCGCCTGGCGGTTGCCCTCGCCTTTGTGTTGCTCAAACTCGCTGCGTTTCAAACGCCAATACATGCACCAGCAGCCGCCACATGCGCCGCGCCGTCCGAAGAGCGCCTCCAGGTCATCCCAGCGTTCAGGGGTCAAAGGGTGAAAAGTCAGTTCCATGGCGTTTAGTGATCTCCTTCGTTCAGGGTGGGAAAAAGGCGCATGCCATTGCCCTTATTGGATTTTTGCAGGTTACGCCCCAGATTGGGCCAGCCTCGAGACGGAGAAATTCGCCTCTGCAGCAATTGCAGCCCATGCGCGGAACTGCCTGCAGCCGCCTCCTCATCATCCACGTAGATCGGCTCATCCGCGGCGTTGGCCACCTCGCCCGCGTCAGCCTGGGGTAGCCCTGCGTCCAGGCTTTTTTCACCTTCATCCAACCTGGGCGCGTTACCTGCCTCTGCCGGTTGCCATGCCTGGCGCTCAGAGGGAAATGCGCTGCTCAGCTCCTGATCGCGGCCGCGGTTCACCTCGGGCGGGCGGGGTTGGGCGGCCGGCCAGATTTCGATGGGCACCCCGTGGGGTGTGCGAAAGACCGCCAGGTCGAATCCGCCTGGCTCAGGCTTGACCTCGAAGGTCACCCCGCGCCGTTCCAGTTCCTGGATGGCATCAGAAAAATTGCTCAGCATGAACTGCAATCGGATGCTATCGGGCGGGGTGCTCTCAAACCCCTCTGGCACCTGGCGCACGGCAAAAAAGAAAGCCTGATCCGGGCTGGTGAACAGGGCATAGGTGGTGGAAAAGGCGCTCACCGGCAAGCCCAGGACATCCATCAAAAAGCCGATTTCAGCGGCGAAATCATCCACGTAATATTGAAAACAGGCGCGCCAGCCTTCGCCCCAGACAAAAGGAAAAGGATAGCGCGGTGCCCGCCACAGCCTCTGCCACTCCTTCTCGTCTCTGGCGCGGCGGGTCACATCCAGACGCGCCTTCCCCAAGGCGCGGATGCGCGGATCAATGCGATAGCGTGGTGCCATCTGACTTTCCTCCCGAGGGCTCTTCACCAGAGCAGATGACGCAACGTTCACCTGCCCTGCGCAGGGCCTTCCCAGCCAAAACGCTTCAAGTCCACACGCCCCTGCGGGTCGAAGATCACGCCTTCCGCCTCCAGTAACTGGCGCTGACGTTGGCCGCCGCTGCCAGGGCGCAGGCTGATCTTCCCCTGGGCGTTGAGCACGCGTTGCCAGGGGACATCCTGGGGGCAGGCTGCCAGGGCATTGCCCACCCACACTGCCCCCCAGGCGGTGTAATCCTGGGCCTCAACCCCTGGCGGAGGCGCAAGGAGCGCCGCCACCTGGCCATAGGTGATGACCCGCCCCGGCGGCACCTGGCGCACCAGGTGCCACACCTGGGCATTGAAGGCGGCTTGCTGCACAGGGGATAGGTACTTCATCGCCTCTAAACCTTTAGGTCGCCCACACTATACCAGAACAATTGTTCTATGTCAAGCCAGCCGCGGATCTTATAGACTATTTTGGTTGAAAATAGGAGCAGGGGAATAACCCATGTAGGACAACTGAAAACAGTTGTCCCGACTTGGGGGAGACGATTATCCCCAGCCACCTTCTCGCCCGCGGCTAGCCACCGCTGGGAGGGGTCTGGCTGGCCTCGGGCGGAGGCTCAGGCGTATCTGTGGGTGGAGGCTCGGGTGTGTCTGTGGGTGGAGGTTCAGGCGTATGGGTAAGCTCTGGGGTGGGCGATGGCGCAGATGTGTTTGTGGGAGCCAGGGTGGGGGAAGGCTCAGGGGTATCCGTCACTCGCGGGGTGCGGGTGAACTTGGGGGTATGCGAGGCGCGAGGTGTCGGCGATGGCTGTGGTGTGTCGCTTGGGCCTGGGGTTGACGAGGGGATAGGCGTATCCGTGGGCTTTGGGGT
>JBBILY010000200.1:0-4495 GCA_037444705.1 Chloroflexota bacterium
ACCGTGGTGGGGATGCTCTGCTTGCAATATCTGTCGGTGCTGTACCTGACAATCAGAGCTTTCTTCTCGCCGGTGCTCCTGATTGTCTTCCTGGCTTGGCCGGCCTTGCGGCGCATTCTGCCCATGTTCCGCCAGCCCAAACCCCTCGAAAAGCCCGCCGATTACCCGGATGTCTGGCCTAATTATTTTGTGGCCGCGGCCTTTTATCACAACCGCCGTTTCGGCATGTTTTATCTGGCAGGCCTGATCCTGGATGTCTTGTGGAAATCCATCTTCTGAGGCGCTCGAAGCGCTAAGTGCCAAGGGGTAGATCGTCCCTTCGCCCGAGCGCAAAGTCACTTCATCCTCATCCCTGGTGCGCAAGGTCAAAGTAGCAGTGCGCACATCCGCATGGGTCACACACCCCCAGGCGGGCCATCCTGGCCTGTGTGGGGCGGGGAAAAATACTCAGCCTTTGGCCACTTCAAGTGTTATTGGGAAAAACGACCTCCTCTTTACCCGACAGTTTATCCTGGATGCGGCGCACCACAATGTCCAGATGGCGCGTCTTGTTGACGAAATCCAGGTCATCCGTACGAATGGTGAGCACTGGACAAATATCGAAATGTTGCAACCACTCCTCATAAAACGAATCGAGCAACGCCAGATACGCCTCGGTGATGCCGCTCTCGATGGCGCGCCCACGACGGCGAATGCGCTCCATCAACACCGCCACCGGCGCCTTCAGGTAGATCAGCAGGTCAGGTGGCGGCAGTTTAGAGACTAACAGGTCAAAGACACGCCGATAGGAGAGGTAATCTCGTTCGCTGAGGTGACCCATGTGATGCAGGGCGCGGGCAAAGATATGGGCATCCTCATAAATGCTGCGATCCAGGATGGCCGACTCGGGCGAATTTGCCAGTTCCAGATATTGCTGGGCGCGATGGCCCAGGAAAAACACCTGAAGATGAAACGCCCAGGCGCGCATATCGGCATAAAAATCAGCCAGGTAAGGGTTATCGGAGACCGATTCAAACGCTGTGCGCCAACCCAGGCGCGCCCCCAAGCGTTCGGTGAGGGAGGTTTTCCCCGCGCCTATGTTGCCAGCGACAACGACAAGGCGTTTCGTCATAGATTATCCTTTCCAGGGCGAACGATCAAGAAGGCTAATGCCCCCAGCAGGGGGATGGCGATGATCATCAAGGCCCACAAGGCCTGTTCAAAGCCTGCCAGGTGGCTGCGCCGTAGTCTGAAGAGCGCAATCAGCATTAACACCAACCACCCGCCAAGGATCACAAAATTAATGATCTGAGTGATAAGATGACCCACGCTCAGCATCCAGTTCTCCTGTCTCAGCGGATTGATCCTGCATAAGTATACCCCGCTTTAGCCGACAGCCTCTCGCAGGTGCAGCCGTTGCGGGCTAAGGCGCTTGTCGTCTGGCCTGCAACAGCAGATATTCCCGCAGCGCAACCGCTTGATTGTATTCAGCGTCGTGTGCCGAGTAAAGCAACGTCAGCCGCCCTTTGGAGGCCTCTTCCAGCAGGCGTGCCACCACCTCAGGTTTAGCCTCCAGTTCCGAATAATAGCGTTGTTTGAACTCCTCCCATTTTGAACGCTCGTGGCCAAACCAGCGTCGCAAGGCCGTGCTGGGAGCCGCCTCTTTTAGCCACATATCCGCTTTGAGCCTTTCCTTGCTCATGCCTCTGGGCCAGATGCGATCCACCAGCACTCGCATTCCATCCTCGGCTTGCGGGGCTTCATAAACTCTTTTCGTCCGTATATCCATCTTGGATGCCTCTAACACGAAATGTACTGGCAGTATTTTAATCTGAAGCCCTCATCTCAGGGTGACAGTATTGCTTGGGTTCGTTTACCTCAAGCACAATCCACCTAGCCTTTGACATAAGATAATCTCTCGCGAATGCTGCCATCCCTGACGCGGAAGATGTCCACCCCGCGCACGTAATGTTGCTCACCTTGCGCAGACACCCAATGGCATTTCCAACGCATCACGCACCGTTCGCCAAAGCCGAAAATCTCCTCGATCTCAATCCGGGATTGGGGCGACTGATGGAAAAAGTCCTGATAGTAGCGGGTGATGGCTTCTTTGCCTGTGTACCTGATGCCTTCAGGGGGTGGTGTAGAGGTTTCGATGATACAGTCTTCGCCGACGAGTTTCATCATCCCCGCCAGATCCTGACGGTTAAAGGCTTCATTGAACTCAAGGACAAGGCGCATAGCCGCTTCAAACCGCGATAATTTCATTTCTGCCAGAAACCTCCTCGGATGAAATGGGTGCTCTGCCTTTCAGCGTTACTTCTTCTCCTCTGGGGTGAGCAATGAGAGGCTCATCTTGCGACTGAGAGTTTCATAACCCAGGCACTGGTAAAAATGTATCGCCTCCCGATAGAACTCATAAACATTCAACTAGATTTCCCGCGCACCCTTAGCCAATGCCCACTGATGAACTTCGCCCATAAGCCTTGACCCGATCCCCTGATGACGCCATCTTGATTTTACACCGATACTATCGAGGATGGCATACCGCCTGGGCCGTAAAATCGGAATTGGAGGCGCATCCCTGATCATGGCGATCGCAAACCCCGCCAATTCACCTTGCATCTCGGCGATGAAGATGCCGACATGCGCGTCTGCGAGCAACCCTTCAAAATATTCCCGTTCGCGAATTGCACCAGGCGGCTTTTGAAAGATATGCGGGAGATTCTGGCGATGTAACTCATCCACCTCATCTATCAATTCGCACAGGCCATCATAGTCCTCTTCCATGGCTAGGCGTACAAGGATATCCATCACGACGCTCCCAAGGTGAAATGGCGTGTTATGATAAACACACGCAAGCCAGGTGACTGATATATAATTCAGTCACCTTTGCACCAGAGCAAAATCATATCCTCTATATTACCAGCAAAATCCAGCGAGTCTTATCACCAACCCCTTGAGATCGCACACCCAACAGGATTCATCCATGAACCTCTCTGACCTGCCCCCATTCAATCCTCAACCTGTCACCCTGTATGGGCGCTATATCCGCCTGGAGCCGCTTTCTTTAAGCCATGTGCCCGACCTGGCGCGGGTCGGCTGCGACGAGAGCATCTGGCGTTATATGCTCTATGGCAACATCCGCACCGAAGCCGATATGCGTGCCTGGGTAGAAGATTTGTTGGAGCGCCAGAGGCGTGGCAGCGACCTGCCTTTCGCCGTGATCCACCTGGAAAGTGGGAGCGCCATTGGGGCTACGCGTTATCTGGACATCCGCCCAGAGCACCGCGGCCTCGAGATCGGAGGCACATGGTACGCTGTAGCTCATCAACGCACCGCGGCCAACACCGAGAGCAAGTATCTGCTGCTCAAGCACGCCTTCGAGACTCTGGGTTGCATTCGCGTCCAGTTCAAAACCGACCTGCGCAACGAGCGCTCGCAGCGCGCCCTAGAGCGCATTGGCGCGGTGAAAGAGGGCATTCTTCGCAACCACATGATCCTGCAGGATGGGACCATTCGCCATTCGGTGTATTACAGCATTATCCGCAGCGAATGGCCCCAGGTGAAAGCCCACCTGGAAGCCAAATTGGGTTACTGAGGGAAAAAATAAAAACGTCCCGCAGGTTTTGTACCTGCGGGACGCCAGATCCCTTAATCTGTTGAGATGGGGTGCGTGTCGAACCCGGTGTCCATGAGGCTAGCCTCAGCGCTCATGCCACTCAATGCCCCTTCCTCCACTTCGCGCCGTGCGGATTCCTCTTTAAAGCGACCGCGCACAAAGCCTGTGCCTGCCGGGATCAACTTGCCAATGATCACGTTCTCCTTCAGCCCATAGAGCGGGTCTTCCGCCCCGGCGATGGCCGCCCCAGCCAGGACCTTGATCGTGTGCTGGAAGGAGGAGGCGGAGAGGAACGACTCGGTGCTCAGCGAGGCTTTCGTGATGCCCAGCAATACATCCACCGACTTGGCCACCCGCTTACCCTCGGCTAACAGGCGTTCGTTCACCCGTTTCATCTGCAGGCGATCCACTAAATCTCCAGGCAAGTAGTTGGTATCCCCTGGGCGAATCACCTGCACCTTGGACATCATCTTGCGAATGATGATTTCGAAGTGCTTATCGTGAATGTTCTGCCCCTGCGAGCGGTAGACCTTCTGCACTTCAGATAGCAGGTACATCTGACACGCCTGGCGGCCTTGAATGCGCAAAATCTGATGGGGATTGAGCGATCCTTCGGTCAGCGGCTGCCCCGCCTGCACATGATCGCCATCCTTCACGATCAGGCGGGCTGTGGTCGGAATCTCATATTCCTTCTCCTGGCGATCTTCATGCGCCACGACCACCTTGTGATCTTCCACGCGCACCCGCCCGGCGTGCTCAGCGACAATGGTAGCGCCCTCGCCCAGATAAGCCAGCACATCCCCCTGGCTGACCTCGCTATCATCGGCCAAGGCGATAGTCCAGCCATCCGGGATGGTGAACTCTTCGTTGACCATCTCGCTGTGCTCCACCCGC
>JBBILY010000201.1:0-4045 GCA_037444705.1 Chloroflexota bacterium
ATTCTTGAGGACTAACCTCTTCTACTTGACGATGATCTCGCTTTTATCCGATCCCTTCAACTTGTCAATTGGACCATTTATTTACGGTGGAGATACCAACGGAATTGCGTTGGGGCTTGGCATCAACCGATACGTAATCCAGGCCATCTTCCTGGTAGTGTTACTTGTCAATCGCGAGCTCGTATCACAGAAACTATTCCCAATGTACGATGTCCAGGTGAAACATATCCTATTTCGACCTATGATATATTGGACAAGGAACTCAAGGAGCAGGACAGTAGCATGTCATACCACATCTATGAAACGGCAGGATAACCCGCGCTTGCACTGACGCCGCTCCGCAACGCGGCTGAAGCGCCAATGATGTATGACGTAGTTTCATGAAAGGATGCTCGATGAAACATAAATCGAAATTCCCCCTTTGGATTTTGCCATTTCTAGGCTTAGCGGTGGGATATGTCTCCGCTTATCTTGATTTCCACGGATTATTAGAACTCTGGTATCGTGTGGGCAAACCACAAGAGAATATCGTGCAGATCGTGGGCCTCATGGATTCTCGCAAGCTATTTGTTGAAACTGAAACGGGCAAGATTTTTTCGATTGCGTTGGCTGATGCAGATAAAATGACCCTCGCATTTCCGTTGGTGTGGAACAGAGAAGATCATGTTTATGGCAGCCCACTGCCTGCCATCCAATATTACGGCGCAGATTTTTTCACTTTGCCGCCGCTCTTTGAGGTCGTACAACTGTATCAGGCGGAATATATATAAGGTAGAAGGCAAAGGCGTAATCGAGTTTGCCTTCGATGCAGATGGAAATTTATGGATGTGGAAACACCAAATCGCAGGATTAACCGGGCTGGTTTTTTATTTTTATCCAGTTATCGGCTTTTTTGCTGGTTTGTTTGTTATCTTCGTGATCAAGGGGATATCCTGGTTCCATTCCAAGTCGAAGCTAGGGCTCACTGCCACCTAATAAACTGTGCAATGGACAGGCGGGTATATGCCCGCCTGAACCAGAGCATTAGACCTAACCCCCGAACCAACCCGACCTGCAAGGCTATCCTCTTGACCCCATGGCGGACCAGGCTCTGGCCTTCCCTCTGGTCAGCCACGCAGCCGCTTTTGGTAATGCCTGCACCCCCTCCCACGCCGGCGTCCTTGCGCCGGCCCAGATTAAAAATGCCAATTTTTTAAGTTAAGCGTTGGTTTCCGCCTGGGCAAGCATGCTATAATCGTTCAAAGACAACCGTATCGCCTCGCACCCTTTTGCCTTATCGTCACCTTATCCGTTCAAGTTGCTTCTAGCCCAACCACATATGTCCTTCGTCCATCTCCACGTCCATTCGGAATACTCCCTGCTGGATGGCTTCAGCAATATCAAGAAGTTAGTCAAGCGCACCAAGGAAATGAACATGCCCGCCCTGGCACTCACCGACCACGGCACCATGTTTGGCGTGATTGACTTCTACAACGCAGCCATCACCCATGGCATCAAACCCATTATCGGGGTAGAGGCTTATCTGGCGGCGCGCAGTATGCGTGAACGTGACCCCCAGGAGGATAAGAAATCCACCCACCTGCTGCTCCTGGCGGAAAATGAGGTGGGGTATAAAAATCTGCTCAAGATCACCAGCGCCGCCCAATTGGAAGGTTTTTATTATTTCCCCAGGATTGACCACGAATTTCTGGCTCAACATGCGGAAGGCCTCATCTGCACCTCGGGATGTATGGCGGCCGAAGTGCCGCGTCTGATCGCCCAAGGCCGCCTGGACGCTGCCCGTGAACAATTGGACTGGTATTACGAAGTCTTTGGAGCCGAACGCTTTTTCCTGGAACTCCAATCGCACCAGATACCCGAATTAGATGAGATCAACAGGCAGTTATTAACCCTGGGTAAGCGCTATCAGGCGCGCTATGTTGCCACTAACGATGTGCACTACATCGAACCTGAGGACGCCCGCCTGCAGGACATCTTACTCGCCATCCAAACCGGCAGTGTGCTCACCGACCCCAACCGCATGCGCATGAGCGACAACACTTACCACCTGCGCAGCCCAGAGGAGATGTCTCGCCTCTTCATTGAAGTGCCCGAAGCCCTCAGCAACACCCTGCTCATCGCTGAACGCTGCCAGGTTGACCTATCCTTCAAGGGCTACCACCTGCCGGTGTTTGAGGTGCCCCCTGGCAAGACGCCTGACACCTACCTGCGGGAACTCTGCGAAGATGGCTTGCGCCGCCGCTATGGCAAGCGCGCCGACGACCCCCTTGTGCGCCAGCGCCTGGAGTACGAGTTAGATATCATCCACCGCATGGGCTTCGACACCTATTTCCTGATCGTTTGGGATCTGTGCCGCTTCGCGCGTGAGCGGGGCATCTGGTACAACGCGCGCGGCTCGGCGGCAGGCTCCATCGTGGCCTACACCCTGGAGATCACCATGGTGGATCCCATCGAGCATGGGTTAATCTTCGAGCGTTTTCTCAACCCAGGGCGCATCTCCATGCCGGATATTGACCTGGACTTTCGCGACGATCGCCGTGCCGAAATGATGGAATATGCCGCCCGCAAGTATGGCGAGGATAAGGTCGCCCAGATCATCACCTTTGGCACCCTGGGCGCCCGCGCCGCCATTCGCGATATTGGACGGGTGATGGACATCCCTCTCAGCGAGGTGGACAAAGTCGCCAAACTGATCCCCAACATCCCCGGCAAGCCGCTCAGCCTTCTCGAAGCCCTGGAAGAAATCCCTGAACTCAAGAAACTTTACGAATCTGCCCCTTACCTGCGCGACTTGATTGACACCGCCGCCCAGATGGAGGGCGTGGTGCGCAACGCCGGCACCCACGCCGCCGGAGTGATCATCACCGATAAACCCTTGATCGAGTATGTACCTCTGCATCGCCCCACCAGCGGTTCGGCAGAAGATAACCCGGTCAAAATCGTGACCCAATTCGAAATGTCGGTGCTGGAATCTTTGGGCTTGCTAAAGGTGGACTTCCTGGGGCTGGCGACGCTCACCATCATGGCACGCGCCTGCGATCTGATTCGCCAGCGCCACGGGGTGGAACTCAACTTGAGCAATATCCCCACCGATGATCCTGCCACTTACGAACTGTTGGGGCGCGGCGATACCGCGGGCGTCTTCCAGGTGGAAGGGGCGGGAATGCGCCGTTGGCTCATGCAGATGAAACCCAAAGAATTAGCCAATGTCATCGCCATGGTGGCGCTCTTCCGTCCCGGGCCGATGGACTTCATCCCAGGCTATATCCGTCGCATGCACGGCGAAGAACCCGTGACCTACCGCCACCCTGCCCTAGAGCCGATCTTCAAAGAGACCTATGGCTACCCTGTCTATCAGGAACAACTGATGTTCGCCGTGATGCAACTAGCGGGCTACTCGGCGTCTGAGGCGGATGACTTGCGCAAAGCGGTGGCGAAGAAGCAAAAGGACAAACTGCTCAAACACCGCCAAAAGTTCATCGAGGGAGCCGTTAAAAATGGCATCCCTGCAGAGACGGCCGGCGCCATCTTTGACGATTGGGAAGAGTTTGCCCGCTACGGCTTTAACAAAGCCCACGCCGCCGATTACGGCATCATCGCCGTTCAGACTGCCTATTTGAAGGCACATTATCCGGTTGAATATATGACCGCCCTGCTCTCGGTCACGCAAAACGACACCGCCAAAGTAGCCTATTATGTGGCTGATTGCCGCCGCATGGGGATTGATGTCCTGCCGCCGGATGTCAACGTCAGCGGCTGGGATTTCACCATCGAAGACGCCCCCACAACCTCCGTCGAAGGGGGCAGGGGGGGCCACTCTGCTATCCGCTTTGGCTTGGGGGCAGTGAAAAACGTTGGCCATGGCCCGGTGGAAGCCATCCTCAAAGGGCGGGGGGATCGGCCCTTCGCCGATTTGAACGATTTTGCCCATCGCGTCGACCTGCGCCAGGTGGGCAAGCGCGCCCTGGAAAGCCTGATCAAAGTGGGCGCTTTGGACCGATTCGGCTCGCGCCCGGCCCTCTTGGAAGGTCTCGATCGGATTATC
>JBBILY010000201.1:4123-4442 GCA_037444705.1 Chloroflexota bacterium
CTGCCTCAGGCGACGAGCGAGTTCAGCCGCCGTGAAATGCTCAATTGGGAGCGGGAATTGATCGGCCTGTACGTCTCCGACCATCCCCTCAGCCCGGTCATAGCCGACCTGACCCAGGTGGTGACCCACTTTTCAGGCCAGTTATCAGAAGCTAGCCACAACGAACGCGTGCGCGTGGCGGGGATGGTGACGCGCATCCGCCATCACCAAAGCAAAGCCGGCAAGCCCATGGCCTTCGTCCCCCTCGAGGACTGACAGGGCGCCAGAGACCTAGTGCTCTTCCCTACCACCTGGGCGAAATTTGACGAAGTTCTCCCGC
>JBBILY010000202.1:0-4418 GCA_037444705.1 Chloroflexota bacterium
GGACAGAAAAGATGAAATTGCTTAGAGACCTGCGCCCCTCTTCTTTCCCTGGTTGCCATGTGCCTCACCAGGCGAGTGCACCGATTTTGGAAATCTCTAACCTGACGGTGCGCTATGATAATGTGGTGGCCCTGGAAGACATTTCGCTCCGCCTGTACACGGGGGAACGCCTGGCAGTCATCGGGCCAAACGGAGCGGGCAAAAGTACGCTCTTTAAAGTGATTGCCGGCGTCTTACCGCCCAGCAGCGGCGAGGTGAAAATCTACGGGCATCGCCCTGGCGGACACATCTGCATCGCCTATGTGCCCCAGCGCAGCCAGGTGGATTGGAAGTTTCCGGTGAGCGTTGCCGAAGTGGTGATGATGGGCCGCATCGGCAAATTAGGTTTGTTCCGCTGGCCCCGCTCCACAGATTGGGAGCGCGTCCATCAAGCCCTGGAAGTGGTGGGGCTGGTTCACCTGGCGCGGCGTCAGATTTCCGAACTTTCCGGTGGGCAGCAGCAGCGCATGTTCATCGCCCGTGCCCTGGCTCAAGAGGCAGAACTGATGCTCATGGACGAACCTTTTACAGGCCTGGACTTTACCTCACAGGAAGATATTTTGCACATCATCGAGAAATTGCAGGAGCGTGGGGTCACCGTGCTCGCCTCCACTCACGACCTGAGCCTTGCCAATGAGCACTTCGATAAGGTGCTGTTGCTCAATCGCAAAATCTTCGGCATGGGCAATCCGAGCCAGGTTTTCACCACCGAGAAACTCGTCCAGGCCTTTGGCGGCCATTTGCGCTTTGTCCAAGGCGATGGGGAAATCGTGGCCGTTGGAGACACCTGTTGTGAAGATGAAAGCGCCCATGAGCACCTGGCTTGACCTGCTTCTGACACCTCTGGCGTATGATTTTATGCTGCGTGGCATGCTGGCCGCTTTGATGGTCGGCGTGGTCTGCGCGGTAGTAGGCACCTATGTGGTGCTGCGCGGCATGGCTTTTTTTGGCGACGCTCTGGCGCATGCGATCCTACCAGGCATCGCCATCGGTTACCTGACCAGCGGCGGGGCGCGGGAGCCGCTCTTCTGGTGGGGCCTGCTGACGGCAGTGATCACCTCCATCGGCATTGGCAGCATTAGCAAGGGCGCTCAGTTGCGCGAAGATACCGCCATTGGCATCGTCTTCGCCGGGATGTTTGCCCTGGGCATCGCCCTCATCTCCACTGTGCGCAACTACACCACCGATTTGACCCATTTCCTCTTTGGGGATGTGCTGGGGGTGTCTACGGCCGATTTGCGCCTGATCGCCGTCTTCGGTGGGTTGATCCTGCTCACCATACTGCTATTTTATAAGGAGTTCCTGGTGCTTTCCTTCGACCCGCTCCTGGCAGTCACTTTACGTCTGCCGGCCCGCCCTTTGGAATACCTGTTGCTGGTGTTGGTGGCGATGGCCGTGGTGGTTTCGCTGCAAACGGTAGGGGTGGCGCTGATGGTAGCCATGCTGGTAACCCCCGCAGCCACTGCCTATCTTCTCACGCAGCGCTTACCCTATATGATGGCGCTGGGGGCTGGGGTTGCCTCTCTCTCGGGGGTGGTTGGCTTATACTTCTCGTATTATTTTGGCATCTCTTCCGGCGCAGCCATCGTCCTCACCAGCACCACCCTGTTTGTCCTGGTCTGGCTGGGCCGTACTTTGCGCCAAAGATATGGGCGAGCGGCGCGGGGGCTTTCCCCTAACCCCTAACCTCGGCTTTCTCCATCACCCTCACCAGGCGCGCCAGTGCTACCAAAGCCAGTAAGTTCAGCAACACGGCAGCCAGGCTGCATCCCCAAATATCCCATAGATAAAGGCGTGAGCCTAATAAAGCCCCCAGGGCGCGCCCCAATGAAAGCCCAGAGGCGTTGAGTGACATCAAGGTCGCCCGCGTGGAAGGCATCACCTCGCTCATCAAGGGGATACTGCTGACCAGGGTAAATTCGAATGTAATGTAGAAAAGAAATAGGGCAGCCAGCGCACCCACCAGGGTCTGACCCAACAGGGGCAATGCCAGGGCTGCCAGGCTGTTAGTTATCAGGCCCAGGCCCACGGCGCGGGGTTTTCCCAGGCGGTCTGTCAGTGCCGCGGTCAAACCCTCGCCTCCCAGTTCCGAGAGCCCAATGACCAGAGAAGTAGCCCCCAGGGCGGTGATTTTCAAGCCGAAAGAACTCTCCATCCAGGCCCCAAACACCAAATTGATTGTCTCATTAGCCGCACTGACCAAGAAACCTATCCCCAAGCCGCTTATGGCAGGAACAGAAATGAGCACGCCCTGCAAATTGCGCCACATACCTGGCGAGGTATCAAAGGTATTTATATCTCCAGGCAGCAATCTGAGCAATCCGAATGCGGCCAGCAAGCCCAGGCCTGCCAGCAAGGGAAACGGCGCTCTCCAGCCCAGACGGGTGATCACCACGCCCATCAAGGGCACACCGACGATAAAACTGAGAGACCAGCCGAACTCGGTCAGCGCCAGCACCAGGCCGCGCCGCCCATAGGGAATGCGATCCCCTAAATAAGCCTGCATGGCCGGATCGAAAATCACTTTCCCCAACATGGTCAGGATCAGGGTGAGGAAGAAGATCGGGTAGGAGGGCCAGGCAGCCATGAATAAGCCGCCTGCGCTGAATAAGAGCAAGCCCCCCAGCATCACTGTCTTGCGACCGCGGCTATCGGCTGTGGATGCCAGGAATGGCCCAAAGGCGCCCACGGCCGAGCGTGCCGTCAGCACCAGGGAGAGTTGCGGCAGACCCACCCCCAGCCCCCGCCCGAACACGAGAATGTAAGGATACACCATGCGATACATGGTGTTGAGCACAGTGCGCGTCAGGGCAAAAGCCAGGAGATGATAACGCAATCGATTCAATGGTCAGAAATCCGACTCGGCCCCCATTGGCAGTGGATGGGGAAAGCCCTTGTGCTGATACAGCCAACGGGCGATCTGATAGGCCAACAACAAGGTGAGGATCAACAACCCGGCGAAGTAGGCTTGAATGCCTCGAGCGTTCGAACTCAGGATTGGAGAGGCAGGGTGCAATACATTTGGGGTAGCGCCCAGAGTGAGGAATAACACCAGGGCGTAAACCACATTGGCCGCTGAGGTGATCTCCAGACGCTCCAAAAGCCCTAATCCCCCTTGCAAGAACAAGCCACTGACGGCGAAACTCAGCCCCAGACGAAAGCGCGGTTCGGCCAGAAACAGCCCGTTCCAGTTCGCCTGCATCGCCCACATGGACAGGGGCAGATAAGTGACCCAAAACGCCAGAGCGGTCCATCCCCAGGCCTGCGACCAGCGCTGTAAAGTAACTTTGCGGGTGACTAAGCCCAATAAGGCCGTGACCGCGGCGAGAAGAAAGCCCACCAGGGCAGCCCATACCCAGGCCCCATGCAAATACACCACGCGGGCGTTTACCCCTAAAGTCCTCTCGGGTGGGCTGATGGCAGCCACTAACGCCACGAGGAGCAGGTTTAGGCTTAGAGCCAGGAGGCGTACTTTTGCCGACATGCTTCCGATTTTACCCCACCTACGCCAATATTGGCAGACGCTCGCCT
The DNA here is from genome assembly GCA_037444705.1 of Chloroflexota bacterium. Taxonomy (GTDB): domain Bacteria; phylum Chloroflexota; class Anaerolineae; order Anaerolineales; family UBA4823; genus DATCYX01. The sequence continues at coordinate 3,571 of JBBILY010000202.1, forward strand.
TTATCTTAACCAGCCCTTTTCGGCCTTCTTCAAATTCCCCACAAAAAGAATTTCTTTATACTCTCTGCGCAAAATTTAGACCCTCAGGCAGCCACGGAACCCCCTGGCAGCGTAGTATGAGACGGCACTGTTATGATAGACGAAGACATGGCCATAGCGGCGATCAGCAAAGAGGGCGCCGCCGAGTTTTCTAATGTCAGAAGGCGTTTTCACCCAACTCGACGTTTTGGTATCGAAATTTCCAAGTTTCTGCAACTCTCGATACTGTTCTTCTGTTAGAAGTTCAATACCCATCGCCGCCGCCATATCTAAAGCGCTATTTTCTGGCTTATGCTCTTTCCTCGCTGCCAGCGCGGCGCCGTCGTAACATAGGCTTCTGCGGCCTACAGGGCTTTCGGCTGAACAGTCATAAAAAATGACTTCGCCCGTCTCTTCATCATAACCAACAACATCCGGCTCACCGCCAGTTCTTTCCATTTGATAAAGCGACCACAGTTTTTCGGGCCTGGCTTCTAGCCTTGCCTGTACTTTAGCCCATTCAAGACCTTGATGGCGGTTCATGTGTTTCTCAAAGCGGGCTTTCAAGGTTTTGAGTAGTTCTTCACGTTGTTCTGGTGACAATTCTTTTTTATCGCTGATGTTATTCATGGTGTTATGTTATCTCTACTGAACAGGCGTGTCAAGGAGGGGTGTGCACGCAAAGGCTGTCAGGCGATCCATTTGCCGCAGGGGATAATCCAGGCAATTTTGCCACAGCAGGGGATAGGCAATTTTGCCACAGGGGATAATACAGGCAATTTTGCCACAGCAGGGGATAGGAAATTTTGCAGCAGGGGATAATCCAGGCA
>JBBILY010000203.1:0-4337 GCA_037444705.1 Chloroflexota bacterium
GGGTTGCGGCAAGAGCACCCTGTTGCGCATCATTGTCGGCTTGCAACGCCCATCGCGCGGCTGGGTGCTCTACCGGGGTCAGACCTTGCGTGGGGTTAACCCTCATGCAGCCATCGTGTTCCAGACCTTTGCCCTTTTTCCATGGCTTACCGTCCAGGAAAATGTGGAGGTGGCCCTGAAGGCGCACGGTGTTCCCGAACGCCTGCGTACGGCGCGTGCCCTGGATCTCCTGGATCGGGTTGGCCTGGATGGTTTCGAGACCGCCTATCCGCGTGAACTTTCCGGGGGTATGCGCCAGAAGGTGGGCTTCGCCCGCGCCATGGCCGTGGAGCCGGAACTACTGTGTCTGGACGAGCCTTTCTCTGCTCTGGATGTGCTCAGCGCCGAGGCTCTGCGCGGCGAACTGTTGGAGTTGTGGACCAGCGGCAGCATTCCCACCCAGGCTATCCTGATGGTCACGCATAACATTGAAGAGGCGGTCTTCATGGCTGACCGCATCGTGGTGATGGATAAAGAGCCGGGACGGGTGGTGGCCGAACTGCGCGTGGATTTACCCCATCCACGCTTGCGTAAGTCGGCGGAATTCCTGGCTATCGTGGATCAGGCTTACAACCTGCTCGCAGGGCAGACCCAACCCGAGACAGTGGAGATGGGTTCAGCCCCTGGCGAACCGGGGCGCACCCGCGCCCTGCCGCACATCACGATCAACGACCTGGCTGGCTTGCTGGAACATATCGCTGAATTGCCTGATCACCGTCACGACCTGTATCGCCTGGCGGATGAGTTGAAACTTGATTCGGATCATTTGCTTAAATTGACGGAAGCGGCCGAGTTGTTGGGCTTTGCCACCATCTCCCAGGGTGACATCACCTTAACCCCCCTGGGGGAAACCTTTGCCGAAGCCAGCATCCTGGCGCGCAAGGAGATTTTTGCTACGCGTATCCGCCGTCTGCCCTTTGTGCGTTGGCTGATCTCCATGCTGCAAGCGGCCGATAAGCATCGCCTGGAAAAAGATGTGCTTAAAACGGCTCTGGAACTGGAATTCCCTCCGGAAGAAGCCGAACGCCAGTTGGAAACCGTGGCTAACTGGGGGCGCTATGCCGAAATCCTGGCTTATGATGACGAAGAGTTCTATTTGGAGCCGGAGGCCTTGCGAAAATGATCCCCCGAAGGGACATCCTTCGGGGGGTTCAAGTGGGGCGGGTGGGAGTCGAACCCACACGAGGTTGCCCTCAGTGGATTTTAAGTCCACGGCGTCTGCCATTCCGCCACCGCCCCGCTAGGGTTAATTCTACGCAGTTCGGGTCAGAGGTCAAGGTGATTTGCGCATGATCACGGCAACAAGCGGTTAAAGGCATTGCTCAAACCCTGACCCAGGGCACGCAGGCCATCGGTGAATGGCGCCAGCAGGTTGCCTGTGCCTGGCGCTCGAAGTAATCTATCGAAGAAAGAAAGATCGCCGCCCAATATTATGTCAAGGGCCCCTAATAGCAGCCCTAAAAGCGCCCAAAAAAGCAGCGACGAAAGACGGCTATCTTTCATTAAAAGAATGCGCCTTACCTTTCTAAAATAGACCGTTAGCGTATTATACATCTGGTGGGGGGATATGCGCTAAGTTGCTCTGGCTCAGGTGCGCGCCTCGCCCAGGGTCACTTCTACTTCTATCGTGCGCGTTCCCCGCACCACTATCAGCCGTACCTGCTCGCCGGGAGTATAGTTGAACAGGGCATTGATGTAAGAATGCTGGGCGTCAATGGCTATGTCGCCGATGTGGGTGATGATGTCGCCAGGGCGCAAGCCAGCCCGATCGGCGGGGCTGCCAGCCACCACCTCAGCCACATAGGCGCCCCACTCCACAGGCAGGTCGTAGACGGCTGCCACGTTGGGGGTGATGGGCTGCCAGCGGATGCCCAGATAGGGACGCGAGAAGTAGCCCTTCTCTACGATCTGGCCGGCCACGGTCTTGACCGTGTTGGAAGGGATGGCAAAGCCCAAGCCCTCGGCAATATCGCCCTGCACGCCACTGCCGCGCACCACCAGGGTGTTGATACCGATTACCTCGCCTGCCAGGTTGACCAACGGCCCGCCGGAATTGCCGCGGTTGATGGCGGCGTCGGTCTGGATCAGGTCTTCCATCTGGTAGCCCTGGCCGCTATCCAGCACGCGCCCGGTGGCGCTGATCACCCCGACGGTGACCGAGTTCTTGAAATCGCCCAAAGGCGAGCCAATGGCTATCACGGTCTCACCTGGCTTGAGCAAAGACGAATCGCCCAAAGTTGCCACCGCAGGCACGGGGCTTTCGACCTTGAGCACGGCCAGATCGGCATAGCGGTCGGCCCCCACCAGTTTGGCAGGCAACTGAGTGCCATCGGCCAGGATCACGGCCAGGCGGGTGGTATTTTCAACCACGTGGTTATTGGTGACGATGTAACCTGCCTCAGAGATGATGACACCACTGCCGCTGACCTCCTGGTCGGGCAGGCGGAAGAAGAAACCCTCCTGACCGGGGATGACACCTACCACGGTCACCACCGCGGGGCCGACCTTCTGCACCGCGGTGGTGATGGCGGTCTCAATTTGGGTGGAGGAGACATGAAAAGTGGTCGGCGCCGGCGGGGTGGCTTGGGACACGGGGCTGGGTGAGGCAGGCGGACGGCGCAGGGCGGCATACACCGCCACGCCTCCCGCCAGTGCTCCCCCCAGGGCAGAGAAAGCCACTGCCAGAATCAGGAAAGCGACGTAGATCAGGCGTTTCCAGGCCATAACTCCAGCGGTTAACTGCGGCGACGCCCGCTCATGCCCATCACCAGGGTGGCGTAGTAGAGTAATTGTATCACCGCCGTCACCAGGGCGGCCACGTAGGTCAGGGCGGCGGCGTTGAGCACGGTGTTTACGCCGCGTTGCTCATCTTCACCCACAATCAAGCCGCTTTCCACCAACAGGCGTTTGGCACGGGCGGAGGCGTTTAACTCAACCGGCAGGGTTGCCAGGGCAAACAGCGCGCCCCCCGCAAAGACCAGCACCCCCAGCCATGCCAGTTGTGGGAAGCGCAAAAGCAGGCCAAGCAGGATAAAAATCCAGCCCAGATAGGAGCCGATATTCACCGCCGGCACCAGGGCAGCCCGCAGGCGCAAGGGGAAATAGCCCTCGTGATCTTGCAGGGCATGACCTAATTCGTGGGCCGCTACAGCCAGCGCCGCCACCGAGCCGCTCTGATAAACCCCGGCTGAGAGGCGCAGGGTCTTGCTGCGCGGATCATAGTGATCCGTCAGGCTGCCCGGCACAGCCTCCACCTGCACGTCATACAGCCCGCCGCGCATAATCAGGCGTTGGGCTGCCTGGGCACCGCTCAGGCGGCTGCGGGCCGGCACGCGGCTCCAGCGCGCATATGCCGAGGAGACGTACCACTGCACCGCGAGCATAAGCAGGAAGGCCGGCAGCATAAACATCATGTAGCGATAGTCATACCAGAAAAACATCTTTCACCTCCAAGGTAAACAGGGATTCCCTGATTACTTCGATAATAATTCTACGGCTTTGTCCAGTTGCGGGTCGCGCCCCTGGGCAAAGTCCTCTTCAGTGATCTTAACCTCCACATCCGGTGTGAGGCCTTTGCCATGGATGGTGCGCCCATTGGGTGTGAGCCAGCGGGCGACGGTGATGCGCACGGCGCCTTGGTTGTTCTTCAATACGGTGGGCATTTGCACCGAACCTTTGCCAAAGGAGGTCTGCCCTACCAGGGGCCCGCGCCCATGATCCTGGATGGCGCCGGCGACGATCTCAGACGCAGAGGCGCTGCCTTCATTAATAAGTACCACCAGGGGGATGTCGGTAGCCAGGCCGCCAGGGCGGGCGTCAAAGGTCTGGCGTGTGCCATCGCCGTACTCTTCATAGACGATCACCCCCTTGGCGATGAATTCGGAAGCTACGTCCACGGCGCTATCCAGGTAGCCACCGCCGTTACCGCGCAGGTCCAAGATCAGGCCGCGGGGTTTTTGTTCCAGGAGTTGGCGCAGGGTCTTGCGTAACTGATCTTTGGTGTTTTCGGCAAAGATGAAGACACGCACATAGGCGATGTCTCCCTCTAGCATGCGCCCATCCACGGTGGGGACGGTAATTTTAGCGCGGGTGATCAGCACGTCAAAAGGCTCCTGGCCCTGGCGCAGGATGGTCAGGCGTACAGTGGAGCCGGCCGGGCCCAAGACGCGCTGGCGCACCAGTTCGCCGTCAATGCCGGTCATGTCTTCGCCGTCAATGGCGATGATTTGGTCACCGGGGCGCAGGCCGGCTTTTTGGGCCGGGGAGCCAGTGATGGGGCTGATGATGGTCAGGTAGTC
>JBBILY010000204.1:0-3954 GCA_037444705.1 Chloroflexota bacterium
AAGCCATGGAACTGAGGGGTTGGATTTAGGATTGTGACCTCGTCTGGTAAATCTCCCTTCCTGGGAGTAGCCCGGTATTAATCCTGTGCTACTCCCTTGTTATTTCAAGTTGCCATTTTCAGCCCAAGATAAATCCCATACGACAGGCGCGTCAAACGCCTCTCTTGCGCCCTCGTTCGAGGCGGGCGAATAAAATTCCTTGCTTTTTGCTCACAATTCTTATACAATGAGAGCACCATGCTTTCTCCGCCCGAGGTGATGCGCGCCATCTTGCTTGCTGCCATTCTGGGCATGGCTCTTCTGGCGGCGTTCTATTTACGTCGGCGCGAAATGGCGCTTAGCGAATACCTGTTCTGGGGGTTAGTCATCATCCTGCTACCGATGCTCGGCCCGTTCCTGGTGATCCTGGCGCGGCCGGGTAAACCTGGCAAATTTTAAATGAGGCAAGACCGCTTTCTATGGGTGATCCTGTTCACGATCCTGGTCCTGGCTTTGGCCGCGGTGGGGTTATTTTTGCTCCGTCAGCAAAGGTTGGAATACGGCCCCGAGGATAGCCCTCAGGCAGTGCTGCGCAACTATGTTCTGGCCCTGGAGCGAGGGGATTATGAGCGCGCCTATGATTACCTGATCGCAGCCCAGGGCAAACCTGACCTGCAACACTTCCGTCAGGCCTTCCTCACCCGCCAGTTAGACCTGTCAAACGTGTCCCTGCAGATCGGCGAAGCCTACCCTAGCGGTGAGCAGACAGTGATCTCTCTAGTGCTCATCCGCAGCGGCGGTGGGCCCTTCGCTGAGGTCTATCGTGAAAGTGGCAACGCGGTGCTGGCAAAGGACGCTCAGGGGAGGTGGAAGATCGTCAGCATGCCATATCCCTATTGGAGTTGGGACTGGTACGCTACCCCACCTGCCAAACCTGTACCCGCCATCCCTTGAAGAGCGGAACAATCTCAACTTAGCCTGTTCCTGAGGAGGTCCACATGCAAACCGTCCGGCGCTTGTATCTCTATGCAGTTTCCATTGTCAGTCTGGAGGTGGTGCTGTGGGGGAGTATTGGGCTGGCGCGTTCCATCTTTGCTGCCGGCGAAGTAGGTGCAGAAGCCTCGCGGCTGGCTGGAGCGCTGGCATTGATCCTGGTGGGCATACCGGTTTTTCTCATCCACTGGTGGTTGGCGCAACGCTTTGCCTCGAGCGAGGTTGAGGAGCGTTCGGCGCGCACGCGCGCCGTCTTTCTCTATGGCGGCTTGCTGGCGACCCTGGTGCCCTGCGTACAAAACCTGCTGGCTCTGGCAGCCCGCTCTCTGAACAACGCCTTGGGTTTCTTCGGCCTGAGGCTGGCGACAGGCATCCTAGGAGAGCGCCAGTCCACGAGCGATAACCTGATCGCCATCGCCCTGAACCTGCTGGTGGCGGTTTACCTCTACACTGTCACGCGGCGCGATTGGCATACAGGGCCGCAGGGCGATGCCTTTCCCGAAACGCGGCGGTTGTATCGTTATCTATGGCTGCTCTACGGCCTGGGCCTGACGCTATTTGGCGTGCAACAGGTGCTTCAGTACCTGCTTTCCTTCTGGACTGTGGTAGGCGCAGGTCTCCGCAGCGCCTTAGCCAATGGCCTGGCTTTAACCGTGGTGGGCACGCCCCTGTGGGCGTTCACCTGGCTGCGCATCCGCAATACCTGGGGCCAGGCCGCGGAGCGAGAATCGGTATTGCGCCTGGTGGTGCTCTATCTCCTGGTATTTGTCAGCGCGGGCTTCGTGCTGATACCTCTCAGCCTGGTGCTCTATTCGCTGTTACGCTTTGCTCTGGGTGAGGCGCGCCCCTTAGGGGAATTATGGGGCGAAATCAGCACACCCCTATCTATCTCGCTGGTGTTTGGCGGTGTCTGGCTCTATTATGGGGGCATTCTGCGCCAGGTGATCCAGACCTACGCCACTATCTCGGGCAGCGCTGAACGCTATGCCGCCGCTCTCAGGCGGCTATATCTCTATGTCCTGGCGCTCTTCGCCCTGGGGGCGACCTTTTTCGGTTTGCATCAGTTGCTGGCTACTCTAGTGGACCTCAGCCTGGGCACGACCGCCACGCTGGGAGGTGCTTTACGCAACACCCTGAGCGCGGGGCTGTCGGCGTTGATAGTCGGGCTACCGCTTTGGCTGCTCACCTGGCGCCCGGCCCAGCGGGAAGCGGCCTCCGAAGGGGAGATGGGCGATCATGCCCGCCGCTCCCTGGTGCGCAAGAGTTACCTCTATCTGGCGCTATTTGTGGGGGTGATGGGGGTGATGTTCAGCGCCGGCGCCTTGCTGTATCAACTTTTACGCGCCCTGTTGGGTGAGCCTCTGCCCGATCTGCGCTTACAAGCCTGGCAATTGCTCAAGACCACGCTTCTCTTTGGCCTGCTGCTGGGCTATCATTGGCTAGCGCTGCGCAGTGACCAACGCCTGGCTCAACGCTCATTGGCCAGGCGCTATGCCCAATTCCCATTGCTGATCCTGGCCCCGCCAGATGAGGGTTTCGCCGCCTACATCCTCCAGGCGCTGGAACGCGAAGCGAGAGAGATGCCGGTGGCGGTGCACCCTTATGCCCTGGGCGCCCCAGATGAGACGCTCTCCAGCGCAAAGGCGGTCATTCTGCCGGCAGAGTTGCTGATTCGCCCGCCTGAGGCGGTGCGCCTGTGGCTGCAGAATTTCACAGGCATGCGATTAGTCGTGCCCACGCCTCAAGGCGGCTGGCATTGGCTGGGCAGTGGCGCTCAGTCTCCCCCCGAACTGGCGCGCTGGGCGGCACGCGCCGCCCGTCAACTGGCAGAGGGTGAAGAAATCTCAGCACCGCGGCAGACCTCCCCCTGGCTGATTGTGCTCTACATCCTGGCAGGGATTATCGCCCTACCGATCCTGGTCAACCTGATTAGAGTGCTCTTTGCATCGCTTTGAGGGGCAGCGTCCATGTGGGCTTGAAGGCCAAGTTACTGCTGTGGTCTGGCCTCAGGGCCGCACCCGTTGTCCTGCCAGCAACAAGGCCGGCAGCAGAAACAGCCACAACAGGCTCAAGCCAAAGAGCGCAAAGCCGGCGACACGCGCCCAGACAGGTTTGAGTTTAAAATAAGCCGCTGAAAAACCATCCCAGATTAGTCCAAACTGTTCTATATCGTTTTAGAGATGTGATTTTGAACCATCATAACACCATTTTACCGTCCAAAAATACTCCCACAATTCCACGTTAAAAATATTATACATCCTAACGCCAAGTTTGTAGCTCTTACAACCGGAGGCAGCCAATTCCCCGCTATCGCACCTGCCCACGCGCATCCAATGCGAAGGCGCCTTGACCCTGAGGCGGGACGCGCAAAGGATTGATTTCAATTTCAGCCAGTTGAGGGAAATCGGCTGCCAGTTGTGCCAGGCGGATCAGGATGTCCAGCACTGCCTGACGATCAGCGGGGGGCAGATTGCGGTAGCCGCGCAATTTACGCCCCGCCCAGGTGCTCTCGAGCAGGTATTCGGCTTCTTCGTGACTCAGGGGCGCCAGGGCGAAAGCCACATCTTTCAGCTCCTCCACCTCCACGCCGCCCGAACCAAACATCACCAACGGCCCGAACTGCTCATCCTGAACAGCGCCAATGATCACCTCTTGCCCCTCAGGCAACATGCGCTGCACATAAACACCCTCAACCCGCGCCCCCGGTCGGGCGCTGCGCACGTTATGGGTGATGGTGATGAAAGCCTCGGCCACCTCCTGAACGCTCGATAAACCCAGCATGACCCCGCCAACATCGGATTTGTGGACAATATCGGGCGAGACTACTTTGAGCGCTACGGGATAGCCAAAGCTCTCGGCCAGGGCCACTGCCTCCTCAGAGGAGTGCGCCAGCCCCAGCGGCAGGGTGGGGATGCCATAGGCCTCCAGGATTTGAACCAGTTCGGCGGGGTTCAAGGCGCGCTTTGGGGAATGCTCCAGGAT
>JBBILY010000204.1:3964-4267 GCA_037444705.1 Chloroflexota bacterium
AGCTTTCGACGAGCACCGCCTTCGTCGCGCCCCCGACCAGGCCGTGGCAGGCGACCTGAGCGGGCTTGAGGCCGTTCAGCCTCACCGCGGCCCATTCAGGCCTTCTCAGGAATTCTGCCCGCTGCGCCAGGATGGCCAGGGCAGAAGCGGCCCGCTCAGGGAAGCGGTATTCGGGGACGCGCGCGGCCCGAAAGTGCTCCACCGCTTCTTGAATCAAGCGCTCCCCCATCAGGGCCACCACCACCTGTTTGTCAGCATGGTGAATGATCGGGATCAGATCTTTAGCCACAGCCCCGGCAGTGT
>JBBILY010000205.1:0-4136 GCA_037444705.1 Chloroflexota bacterium
GCCACGCGTTGGGCGACAAAAGCGCTGCCCCAGACAATGGCTACCAGGAGCAAAGCCAGGTCGGCTTTCATGCGTTCTTTGTGGGTGAGTTGAGACAAACTGCGCAGCATGTCCCCAATTATAAATGCCCAAGGGCAGGCTTGCCCTCGAAAGGTATTTTTGTTATGCTAATCTCAGAAACTCGTCCAGGCGCAAGGTTTTTGTATGTCTCAAACCTATAAATTTATCTTAGCATTCTCGTGCCTGATTGCCCTCCATTGGCTGGCAGCCTGTGCACCGGTTCCAACCACGACTTCAGCAGAGACGCCCACATCTGAGGTTAGCTCCCCAACTCTTGCGGAAGCCGGCCTCACCCCAACGCTTAAAACGATCGACTTACCACAGCCCAGATTGAAAGGCGATCTATCTCTGGAAGAGGCGCTGGCGAGGCGCAGATCGGTGCGCCAGTATAGCGAAGCAGCGCTCTCTTTGGAGGTGTTAGGCCAATTGCTTTGGGCAGCGCAGGGCATCACCCACCCTGGCGGTTACCGTACGGCACCGTCTGCGGGAGCGTTGTATCCCCTGGAGGTGTATGCAGTCACCCCCAAGGCGGCTTACCACTACGAGCCACAGCACCACAGGTTGTCGATTCAGGCGGAGGGCGATTTGCGCCCCCGGCTACACCAGGCCGCTCTGCGCCAGGAGGCTGTACTCAAAGCGCCAGCCGTGATTGTGATCACCGCGGTGTATGCCCGCACCACCCAAAAATATGGGGAGCAACGCGGCATCCGCTATGTCCACCTGGAAGCCGGCCACGCTGCCCAAAACCTCTTATTGCAGGCAGTGGCACTTGGTCTGGGAGGTGTGCCCATTGGAGCTTTTCACGATGCCCAGGTGCAGCAGGTGTTGGTTCTGCCCGCTGATCAACAACCGCTGTATCTGATACCTGTAGGTTATCCTGAGGGCCCATCTCCATGAGACAGGTGGTTTTGTTAACCGGGCCTCCCGGCAGTGGAAAGACCACCCTGTTGCGCAGCGTGGTAGCTCAGTTATCTAAGCCTGCAGGGGGCTTTTATACCCAGGAGATGCGCCTCGGAGGCGTGCGCCAGGGCTTTGAAATCGTCACCCTGGACGGGCAGCGAGCCACCCTGGCGCAGGTCGGCTTTCGTAGCCCCTATCGAGTGGGGAAATACGGCGTAAATCTTCAAGCCCTGGAGGCGGTGGCTGTGCCTGCAATCCGCAGCGCCCTGGCAGAACACAAGGTGATCGTGATTGACGAAATTGGCCCTATGGAATTGCTCTCACCCATCTTTCGCCAGGTGGTCATGGAAGCTTTGCACAGCCCGTCGCCGTTACTGGCGACCATCGTCCAGCGCAGCACTCCGTTCACCGATCAGATAAAGACCATGCCTGGGGTGACCTTGTTCGAAGTCCGCAAAGAGAATCGCGATAAACTGGTGAGCCAGGTGTTGTCTCTACTGGAAGGCAGCGCATGAGCGCCTGCCTACCCTTCTTGAGGAGAAAGCACCTGTGTGACGCCGGAACGGGACCTCAACGTTTTCGTTTTCAAGGCCCCTCATTTGCGCCGCTGGGTGAAACGCTTATACACCCGCCTCCAGCCTTCGCTGGGCTTTTCAGGCTTGGCTTTCTTGTGTTTCTCTTTGCTCAGGTAGAAGGCAAAGTCCTCAAACAGGGCTGAGATGGGCTCCTCAGGATGTTCAAATAACGGCGGCTGACCTTTGTTGATGGCCTCCACCAGCCGATCGGGTACATAAGGTATCGTCAGCGTGACCGGCATTCCCAGGGCGTTTTCAATCTTCTCGCGCGGGATGCCGTTGCGGGGGAAAATGGCGTTCAGGACCAATTTTATTTTTGCCGGGTCATAACCCAGGCGGGCGTAGGTATCCAGGGCCGCAGATGCAGCCCGCACGGAGGACATCTCCGGAGCCATCATCAGCAAGATGACCTCGGCCGCATCCAGAGCCTGTAAGGACACATCGCTAAAGTCGTGGGGCAGGTCTATCACCAGATAATCATGGTGAGAGCGCAATAGGTTTAAGAAGACCCCTAACCAATCCCCATGGATCGTCTCAGCCTCCACCGGATAGGTAGGAGCAGAGATGAAGTACAGGCCGCTCTCATGGCGGGTGGTGATCGAGCGGATCACTTCAAAATCCAATTCAGCCGCGGGCACAGAGGTCAAATCAGCCCAGGTGCGCCGCAGCGACCAGTTGAGCATCAACGCCACCTGCCCGGCCATGAGCACCAGATCGAGCAACAACGTAGGCGTGCCCCATAAGCCGGCCAATCCCAGCGCCAGATTTACCGCCAAAGTGGAACATCCCACCCCGCCGCGCAGGCTGTGCACAGCGATGAGGCGCGCCATTTCAGTGGTGGGTATGCTCAGGCTTTGCTCGGTTTGTTGAGCCCGCTCGGCGCGACGCAGCAGTGCTCCCACCCGGGCTACTAATTCGTCCACCTCAAAGGGCTTGGTCACATGGTCATCTGCCCCCGCCTCGAAAGATTTCAGTTTGTCTTGCAGGTCAGATTGACTGGTGAGGGTCAGGATAGGAGTGTTGGCAAAGCGCGGTTCACGCCGCAAGCGGCGAATGACCTCGTAACCGCTGAGGTCGGGCATGACCACATCCGTGATGATCAGGTCTGGCTCAATCTGACGCGCCAGTTCCAGGCCATCCGTGCCGTTAAAAGCCATCTCCACCTGATGTCCGAGGGGTTCCAAGGCAATGGCGATCATTCTCGGATAGAGAGGCTCATCGTCAATGGCTAATATCTTCGGCATGCTGATTTCTCCTCTGTGGCCTCAGTCTGCCCTGATTTTCAAAGACTCAAAGAAAGCCCCCAGGCCGGGGATTTCGGCTGCAATGGCACCCAGAACCGCAGGGGTGCGGCTCAAGTTCCCCTGGCGGCCTTGCTCTTCCAGTTCCATCGCCAGGGCTGCCAGACGGTTTGCGCCAAAGTTGGCAGCCACCCCTTTCAGATTATGTCCCAACCGCCCGATCTTCTGCACATCTTCAGCGGCCAAGGCTTCTCTCAACTCCTGGAGGCGCTCTGGCAGATGCTCATAAAACTCACCCAGCATCTGGATATAAAAATTGAGGTCGTGATTAAAGCGCGGCATGGCGGCTTTCAGGTCGAGCGGTGCTCCTTCCAGTTCTTCAGGGGTAAATTTCATCATCCAATCTCTGGAGAGATCTTCCCATTCGCCCCGAGTGCGCAAGGGTGCATCCGTAAATTCAAGTGATGGCGCGCTCTCCGTTTCCGCTAACACATCTTCGGCGATGTACTCCTCCAAAGCGGTACCTTCAAAGGAAATGGCCGGGTTCAATCGCCAATAGGCTTCCAAAGATGCCTCAGCCGCCTCACCTGGGGAGTGGGTCACCCGATCCGTGGGGGCGACGGCGGCCTGGGAGGTTGCAGGGTTGGCGCCCCTTTCTGCCCAGAACTCAATCTTCTTCAGCATCTCCTGGGGTTCCAGAGGCTTGGCGAGGTAATCATCCATACCCGCCTGCAAACAGCGTTCGCGATCGCCTTTCATGGCGTGGGCGGTCAGGGCAATGATAGGCACATGCTGGCCATCGGCCTCCATGAGGCGAATTTGCTGCGTGGCCTCAAAACCATCCATCTCAGGCATTTGCACATCCATCAGGATCAGATGATAGGGCCTGGCTTTAACTGCCTCAATGGCCTGGAGGCCATTGTCTACCACATCAACCGTGTAACCCGCCTTTTGCAGCAAGGTGACGACCAGTTTCTGGTTCACGGGGTGATCTTCCGCCAGCAAAATGTGCAGGTTCTGACGCTTTTGCTCCGAGAGGGTGTGGCGAGTGACAATATGGGGCTGCGGCTCTTCATCCCGCCTCTGGCCCAACACCGCCAGGATGGCATCGTAGAGTTGCTGCTGTTTGATCGGCTTGAGCAGGTAGCCGGCGCAGCCCAGGGACTCCAGACGGCTAGCATCGCCGCGCCGCCCCATTGAAGTGAGCATGATGATATGCACCCCTTGAATGCGCCCATCGGTTTTAATGGCTTGGGTTACCTGTTCGCCATCCATCTCCGGCATCTGCATATCCAGCAACACCAGGTGATAGGGTTCTCCGGCGCGGGCAGCGCGACGCAATTCAGCCAGCGCCTCGACC
>JBBILY010000206.1:0-3993 GCA_037444705.1 Chloroflexota bacterium
CCTGCTCGCGCAAATCCACCCGCACTGCCCGATCTACCGCCGGGATAAGGATCACCAACCCTGGGCCTTTTGAGCCAATGCAACGCCCCAGGCGGAAGACCACCAGCCGTTGGTATTCGGGCACCACACGGATGGCGTTAGCCAGGAAGACCAGAGCCAGCAGGATGACGGCCCCAACCAGGCAAAGGATAGTTCCACTCACTGCATCCATGTTTTCCTCCTTAACACAGTTAGGCAAAATTGGCGTTCATCTGGCCTCAGGGTGGTGCTTGTCGGTGGATTCCACCAACAGCGTGAACCCCTCTCGCCCAATGACGCGCACCTGCGATCCAACTGAGATGGGTTGCTCACTGCGCGCTGACCACAGTTCGCCAGCCACCTGCACCGAGCCGGCCTCGTGGATATCGGTTTTAGCCTCGCCCACCGCGCCAATCAGGGCGTCTGTATCGTGAGCCGGACGGAGACGGCGTGTTTCCAGGGTCTTGCGGGTGGCAAACCAGATAAAGCCACTGCTCAGGGTGGAGACGATCAGCGCCAGGACGGGATTGACCGCGGGCTGAAAACTGCTTTCGAGGCGGAAGAGGAAGATCGAGCCAATCAATAAAGCCAGGATGGAGAGGCCGAGGAAGAGCATCGGCCGTATTTTGCCAAATGAGAAGGCGAAAAGGATCGCCGCCAGAAGGATCACTCCCAGCGCCCACAGGTTGACAGGCAGGTTATATACCTCCCAGCCGGCCAGGAGCAGGGCGAAGAGGGCGCTAATTTCAAGCAGGCCCGAGCCCGGCGTCAGCACAGCCATGATCGCCAGCAGAAAGCCTACCACCAGCAACAGATAGGCCACATTCGGGTTAAGCAAGAATTGTTCCACAAAATTCATTATACATCCTCTCTGGCATATGGGTAAGGGAATCAAATCCTTGCCAAGCCTATCTCTTATGGCTAAAATGAAAGTATGCGTTTTGATGTGTTTACCCTGCTACCCCAGGTCTTCCAGCCCTATCTGGAGAGCAGCATCTTACACCGCGCCCGTCAGCGAGGTCTGATCCAGGTGCACGTGCATAATATCCGCGATTGGACCACCGACCGCCACCATGTCACCGACGACGAGCCTTACGGCGGTGGAGGCGGGATGGTGATGAAACCCGAGCCCATCTTTGCCGCGGTGGAAGGCGTGCTGGGTTCGCCTCCTGGCTGTCCGCTGATTTTGCTTTCTCCCCAAGGGCGGATGTTCACCCAGGCGCTGGCCTATGAACTGGCGCAACAGCCGCACCTGGCTTTGCTCTGTGGGCGCTACGAAGGCGTGGATGAGCGCGTGCGCCAGTATCTGGTGACGGATGAAATTTCCATCGGGGACTATGTGCTCACGGGTGGTGAACTGCCGGCCCTGGTCTTGATTGACGCCATCACCCGCTTGCTGCCAGGGGCTTTGGGCGACCCTGAAGGCGCCTGGGATGATTCTCACGCTTCGGGTCTGCTGGAATATCCCCAATACACCCGTCCGGCCGAGTTTCGCGGCTGGCGCGTGCCGGAGGTTTTGCTCTCGGGCGATCACGCCCGCATCGCCCGCTGGCGCCGCGAACAGGCATTGTTGCGCACCTGGCAGCGCCGCCCCGACCTGCTAGCCAAAGCCAGCCTGTCTGAAGCCGATCGTAAATTCCTGGCCAGCCTGGGCGCGCCCACTCTGGAGAAAGAATAGGCCTTGGCCTGTTTACTAATACCCCTACAGGAGATGATCTCATGAACCAACGCTTCCCCTACGGCAGGACCTTTCTCTTAGGCTTTGGCTTCTTCGGCATCAGCCTGATCTGGCCCATCTTCAACAATTTCGTTCCAGTTTTTCTGAAAGACGATTTCGGCTTATCGGCTTCGCTGATCGGGTTTATTATGACCTGGGATAACTACCTGAACATGTTCATCCAGCCGATTGTGGGTGAGCGCTCTGACCGCACCCACAACCGCATCGGGCGACGCAAGCCATGGATCCTGGTCGGGGCGCCACTGGCGGCCATCTTTTTCGTGGCGGTGCCACTGATGCGCTCGCCATTGGGGATTATGTTCGCCATCTTATTCACCAATATCTCGATGGCTATCTTTCGCGCCCCCACCATCTCCCTGCTAGGCGACCTTTTCCCGCCCCATCAGCGCAGTACGGCCAATGGGGTGATCAACTTGATGGGTGGTTTGGGGGCGATCGCCGCCTTCCTGGTGGGCGGGGCGCTGTATAAACTGGGGCGCATTTCGCCCTTTGCCTTCGGCAGCCTGGTGATGCTGGCGGCCTTGAGCCTGGTGCTCTTGCTGGTGCGTGAGCCACAATCCCTGCCAAAGACAGAGCGCGGCGAGAATCAGGGAGGCTTTGTAGATCATCTGAAGGAAGTGTTGCAGGCTTCGGATCGCTCGGGTTTTTTGATCTTGCTGGCCATCTTGTGTTGGTTTATGGGTTATAACGCCATTGAAACCTGGCTCTCCTCCTTTGGCAAATTTAGCCTGGGTATTAACGAAGGGCGCATGGCCATGCTGACCTCAGGGCTGGCGCTGATGTTTGTGCTCTCGGCAGTTCCCAGTGGCCTGATGGCCACCCGTTTTGGGCGCAAGCGCATGATCTTGATCGGCATCGCCGGGCTGACCTTGATGATGCTCTATGGGCTGGTGGTGCGCAATCAACTCATGCTGGTGGGCTTTTTGGTGCCGGCGGGCTTCTTTTGGGCGCTGATTAACGTCAACTCCCTGCCGATGGTGTACGATGTGGGCGGCGATGGCCGCATTGGGGCTTTTACCGGCCTGTACTACCTGGCATCCAACCTGGCTGCTGTGGCTGGGCCGCAGGTGGTCGGCTTTTTGATTGACCTGAGCCGCGGCAATTACCGCGTTATGTTCCTCTTCTCGGCGCTCTTCATGCTCCTGGCGGGTTCGCTGATGGCGCGGGTAAAGGAAAGGAGAGCCGCCAGCGCCCTGGCTGAGGCGACTTAGCCAATCACAAGAATCTAAACGAATAGGCCTGGCCGCGTGCGGATTTGGTCTTGAAGCCAGGGAGGTGAGGCTCAGGGCTGGTAGATGCGCGTCTCAGGTTTGAAGGCTGCCCAGGAGAACCAGAAATGGTTGATGGCGACCACTGGCTCAAGTCGCTGCCCGGCCAAGTCTCCGCTGAGGGCACGGCCGAGCGCATCCCATTGGCTGTTGCTTTCCTGGTCAACGATGTGACCATCTGCCCAGATGAAGTGCAGCACCTGACCATTTAAAAGCCGTGAATAAGCATTGGCTGAGCCCACGTCCTCCCCCGCGGCGATCGAGCCAGCATCCAGGGCGGAGGCCGTGCCCGCAGCCCAGAATACGGCGATGGGTTGGCCGCCAACTGTATCGTTGACGACCTGGGCTTGTTGAAGCACATCATAGGGGTAGGCAACCGCCTCGCCATTCAAGTCAACCGTCAGGACACGTGCCATGGGAGGGAGGACACCCGGGGTTTGTGGGCCACGATATAAGAAGGGATTACGGCCATAGGGGCGCACGAAACCGGTTTGGCGCGAGAGCACCCATCCCTGTGGATGAGCGGATTTGAACGCCTCCCAGGAGACGATCGCCGCCGGATAGAACTTTAATCGCCTGCCTGTCAGCGCTCCGGCGATCGCCTCCCCGTTGGCCTGTTGCCACCAGGTTTCGGTTTGGCGATCATACATGATCAGATTGCTATAGCGCAAGCGGCCGGTGGTGCCGAAGTCATATGTCTGGCC
Organism: Chloroflexota bacterium; assembly: GCA_037444705.1. Taxonomy (GTDB): domain Bacteria; phylum Chloroflexota; class Anaerolineae; order Anaerolineales; family UBA4823; genus DATCYX01. The sequence goes on from JBBILY010000206.1 coordinate 3,729, forward strand.
ATCCAGACGGCGTTCAAAGGCGATGGCGGTATTGCATAAGGGGCAGAACGTGACCAGCAAGGGCAACCCGGCGATTGTATCGTTGACAATTTCGTGCCAGATCAAAATCTGGAGCGGATAAGCGCGCCCTTCATCCCCTACCTGAACCAGGATAACCCCTTCAACCGCTTTCAGCCAGTCGTCGGCTTCGCTCACGCTGACGAATTGGGGTTGGTCAATGGCGGGGATGCCATCCTTGGGAGGGCCTCCAGATAGGATTTCGCTA
>JBBILY010000207.1:0-3978 GCA_037444705.1 Chloroflexota bacterium
GACAAAGTAGAGCCAGGGAAAGAGAAGCCATGGCCAGATATGGGTTTCGTTTTTTAGAATAAAGCGGGCGCCTACGATGAACAAGAATGGGTAGAGCACTAGTCCGATGGCAATGGCCGGGGTGTCAAAAGTAAGGTGTTCCAGGAAGGGTGTGGCGTAATGCTGCAGGAGGCGCACCAAAGCCGCATGTTCAGGTAAGCGATAGGCCAGGCTCTTGGCAAGGATGGAATGAGGAAGCGGTGTTCCGAAATAAACTGTGGCGAAAATAACCCAGGCGAGAGTGGGTAGAATAAATATTAAAATCTCAAGGGCGAATGCATTCAAGACGCTTCGCTTCGGGGTTGTGATATTATCACCTTCGGCTGAAGCCTCAAGCACATCCCTGTGATGAGGGATGGTTTTTATCTGGTGCAATATGCGGTCAACAGCCAATGGAAGGAGTAAAATCAGCGCATCTGGCCGTGTGAGAAGGGAAAGAGAGGCGAGCAGAGCGGCCAAAAAGCGCTTACGACAAATATGGGCATAAATCAAGGAGGTTATGAGGAGCACATACAGGCTGGTTTCGAGGCCGCCAATTGCAAAAGTTACACTGTAGGGTGCTATGGCCCAAACGAGGCTGGCGCCGATAGCGGTGAAGTTTAGTTGGAAATGGCGACCCAGGCGGAATAAGAGCACACAGGTGAGGCTATCGGCTATGGCATTAATCACCATGGCAATAAGGGGAAAAGGCGCCTGCTCACCACCGAGAAGGCGCCCCAGAATAACTAACAAAAATGTATATAGCGGCGTTGTCGTACCTAAGACACGCTCTCCAGGGTTGAAGACAAACCCATTCCCGGCTAAAATGTTACGGGCGTAGCGATAGGTGATATATGCATCGTCAATAGTGCGGGGGCCAGGTATCAGACGGGCAAGCAGGGCTAGCGTGAAGAGGATAACAGGCAGGAGAATGGGAAATAACGAGGATAGACCATCAGCATAACGTTTGTGTGGATGGTTAGAAGGCGGGATGAAAGCCATAGTGAAATTATATACTGAGTAGTCCGTTTATTATAGATGATGAGGAATGACAAATTTGATAAGCGAAATTCGATATGCGTATAGGTCAGATTCCCAATGAACCTTAAACACCTCGTTATCTCGATCGCTTTTCTCGGCATCTTCGCCATGGCGGCGCGGGTCTCAATGGACACGGATACCTGGTGGCACCTCCGTGCAGGCGAGTGGATATGGGAGCACCGCGCTATTCCACGAGTAGATGTATTTTCTTATACCCGCAGTGGGGCATCCTGGGAGTATCCTGGCTGGTTAGTGGAATTGCCGATGTGGGGCAATTACCGCGACCTCCCCCCGGGCGCCTTGATTTAATGGACACCTGGTATGGTCACCCTGGCTTTTATGCTGGTCTGGCAAACGCTAAGCGGGGGTGTTTTTCTGCGCGCCTTCGTGTTGATATTCGCCGCGACCGTTTCCGCAGTGTATTGGGCAGCGCGGCCATATATGGTTACGTTTGTGCTGTCAGCTGCATTTCTCTGGATATTAGAGTCTCATCGTCTTGATCAAGCAGGGCTCCCGATAAAACGTTTGTGGTGGCTGCCAATTTTAATGATGATCTGGGCCAATAGCCATGGGGGCTTTGCTGCAGGTTTCATTATATGGGGCGTTTATTGGCTGAGGGAAGTTGGTTTGTGGTTACGCAAGCGCCAGATTGATCTTACCCCATCCCTGAAACATCTCACCTTCGTGGGAGTTGGAATGCTTCTGGCTGTGTTTATAAACCCCCATGGCGCGGTTATGTACGCCTATCCATTTAAAACCGTAGGCATCGGTGCATTAAAGGACTACATCCAGGAATGGCAATCGCCAGATTTTCATTTGATTTCAGTACAGCCATTTATTGTCTTATTATTGCTCACGTTAGCAGCCATTGGCTTCTCTCAAAGAAGAATGCTCTTTACGGATTTCGCTTTACTATCAATTTTCACCTACATGGCGTTGCTGGCAGGGAGGAATATTGCGTTGTTCGCCTTAGTATGCCCCATGGTTTTCACACGACATGCGGTTGCAATTCTGGAACCCATGGCGCAGCGTTGGGGCTTTCGACTAGGCTCCCTAACCAACGTTACCCCAGGGAGAAGGAAGGTGAATTTGATCATCCTGGGGGTGATAGGATTGGCGACGCTTTTCAAGGTTTCTTTGATCCTTCCAGAGGCTGCTAATGAAGAGGTCTTCCGAAAAGGGTTGCCAGTGAATGCCGTGAGTTACTTACGCCAGGAGAAACCGCCTGGCAGGTTATTTAATTCCTATAATTGGGGTGGCTATCTGTTGTGGGCTTTGCCAGAGTATCCGGTGTTTGTGGATGGGCGCACGGATTTGTATGATGATGAGATTCTCGAAGAATGGCTGAGCATTGTGCGCGCCGAAGAGGGGTGGCAGGCGGCCCTGGATCGCTGGGGGGTGCGGCTGGTATTGCTGGAAACGGATATGCCCCTGGTTGGTTGGCTGCAGGAAAAGGGTTGGAGACTGCTTTACTCAGATGAAGTGGCGGTGATCTATGGCAGGTGAGGCTAAGGCACAGAAGTTTCGGGCTCTGATCACAGGTGGAGCTGGGTTCATCGGCTCGCACCTAGCCGAGGCGCTCTTGGAACGTGGACATAAGGTTACGGTCATTGATGATCTCTCCACCGGACGCTTCGAGAATATTGAACATCTGGTAAATCACCCGCGCTTTCATTATGCCATTGACACCATAACCAATGAGGTGGTGATGGATCGCCTGACCAGTGAAAGTGATGTCATCTTTCACTTGGCAGCAGCCGTGGGTGTAATGCTGATTGTTGAAAAGCCGGTACACACCATCGAAACCAATGTCATGGGCACAGAGGCTGTACTTAAAGCCGCCTTACGTTATCGAGCCAAAGTGCTCATTGCTTCAAGTTCCGAGGTTTATGGTAAAGGCAACCATGTACCCTTCCGTGAGGAGGATGATGTTGTTCTTGGACCCACCTGCCGTAGCCGATGGGCTTATGCGGCTTCAAAAATGTTGGACGAATTTTTAGCCCTGGCTTACTACCGGGAAAAGGGTTTACCTGTGGTGATCTTTCGGCTGTTTAACACCGTAGGACCGCGTCAAACCGGACGTTACGGGATGGTTATCCCTCGATTTATTAACCAGGCTTTGCGCGGTGAAAAATTGACCGTTTACGGCGATGGCAAGCAAACTCGCTGTTTCCTGCACGTTAAAGACGCTGTGGCTGCCATCCTTGCTCTGGCTGAGTGTCCCCAGGCTGTGGGTGAGGTGTTCAACATTGGCTCAACTGAGGAAATCAGCATGGAGGACCTGGCATGCAAGGTGCTCGAATTGGTAGGTGAGAAAGGGGGGGATTGGGGGTCTAACCCAATCGAATATATCCCATATGACGAGGCGTATGCTGTGGGTTTTGAGGATATGCGTAAGCGGGTGCCAGATATATCGAAGATCCAAAGCGTAACCCGTTGGTCACCCAAATATAGCCTGGAGGAGACGTTGAGGGAAGTGATTAATCAGTATCGTCCTGACTGATTGCAGGGTAGATTTCTGATAAAAGATGAAGCCAATGGCAGATATATCGAATTGAGGTACAATCGCTCACGATTAGGTTATAACCTCATATCTCGTCTGGAGGTGGCCTTTTTCTGTCAGGCTGAACCTCAACGATCTTGGCGTTGCATTCAGGAGGCACCTTGGGTAATCGTCGCTCGCTGATTGAAGTCGTCATTGGTTCGCTTTTGGTGCTTTCAGTTTTAATTGTGCTAACATACTTCAATTATCGCTACACACGCCAAAGCCCTGGGGGCAACGATTTTCTCTCGCGTTGGGTTGGGGTGCGGTTGTTGTTAACTCGAGGCTATAGCCCTTACGGTGAACAAGTTACCCAGCAGATACATCTGATGGCCTATGGTCGTCCTGCTCGTGCCGATGAAGATCAGATGTTATTT
>JBBILY010000208.1:0-3964 GCA_037444705.1 Chloroflexota bacterium
CTCCAGGTTAATGCGGATGGCAGCGGCACCCACGACACAGGGCACGCCAAATTGGCGGGCGACGACCGCGGCGTGAGAGGTGGCGCCGCCTTCGCTGGTGAGGATGCCTTTGGCAGCCAGCATGCCATGCACATCGTCGGGCTTGGTGAACGGGCGCACCATGATGACATCCTGGTGATGCTCTTTAGCCATGCGTTCTGCAGTGTCAGCGTCGAAGTAGACCTGGCCTACCGCTGCGCCAGGGGAAGCATTGACGCCGGTGGCGTATAGTCGTCCCTCATCGCGGGCGCGGAGCTTCGCCTGCTCATCGAATTGGGGGTGAAGCAAAGTATCCACATTTTCAGGGCTAACCCGCAATACGGCTTCCTCGCGGGTGATCAAGCCTTCGTTGGCCATGTCCACGGCGATCTTCACCGCGGCTTTAGCGGTGCGCTTGCCGGTGCGGGTTTGCAACATCCACAACTTACCCTGCTCGATCGTGAATTCCACATCCTGCATATCTTTGTAGTGGCGCTCCAGTTTCTCGCAAATCTCGAGGAACTGCTGGTAGGCCTCGGGTAGGTCTCTGGCAAGGTTTTCGATCTTTTCGGTGTTGCGAATGCCGGCTACCACATCTTCGCCCTGAGCGTTGAGCAGGTAGTCGCCGTAGAGTTTCTTCTCGCCAGTGGCCGGATCGCGGGTGAAAGCCACCCCTGTACCCGAGTTCCAGCCCATGTTGCCAAAGACCATGGTGACGATGTTCACCGCGGTGCCCAGGTCGTGGGGAATGCCGGCTGCGTTGCGGTAATCCACGGCACGCTTACCATTCCAGGATTTGAAGACCGCCTCAGTCGCCAGGCGTAATTGCTCATACGGGTCCTGGGGGAAGTCGAAGCCCTTGTTCTCGCGCACCACCTGTTTAAAAATCTCGGTAATTGCTTTCCAGTCTTCGGCGGTCAATTCGGTGTCGGATTTGACACCCTTCTTTTCTTTGTACTCTGCCAGGGGATTTTCGAACTTCTCGTCCGGTATGCCCAACACCACCTCGCCAAACATCTGCACCAGACGACGATAGGCATCGTAGACGAAACGTTCGTCGTTGGTGAGAGCGACCATGCCTTTAGCCACCTTCTCGTTCAAGCCGATATTCAGCACGGTGTCCATCATGCCCGGCATGGAGAACTTGGCACCCGAACGGCAGGATACAAGCAGTGGGTTGGAAGGGTCGCCGAATTTCTTGCCGGTCATGGCTTCTACTTTACGCAAGGCTTCCAGTTCCTGTTCCCACATTCCTTCGGGAAATTTTTCGCCAGCGTTCAGGTAAGCGTTGCAGGCCTCGGTGGTCACAGTGAAGCCTGGAGGAACGGGCACGCCCGCGCGGGTCATATCTGCCAGGCCGGCGCCTTTGCCACCCAACAGAGCGCGTACACCCTCCCAACTTCCCGTTAGTTTTTCTACTTCATCTACTTCATTAAAAAGATAGACCCATTTCTTTTGCGTCATAACTCGACCTCCTGTTTGCTACAATAGCCTCGCTCAAGGGGGGGAAATTTCCCGCCGAGGCTGTATTTTTAAGGTGGTAAATACCAAGACCATAGTTTACCACAGGGGGAGCAAATCTTCGGGAAAGACTTTGCCAGATGGGTTGTACCTTATGAAATCCAGATGTGCTTCTATGAAAGTATTGGCAATACAAGACGCAGGGAAACCGTTATTGGCTTCGCGCGAAAAAGAGAGCCTGCTTCCAGTGCAAATGGAGCACCTATGTTGCAATTATTATTGATCAATGACAAATTAATGATTCTGTAATTGACAAAAGAATCGGCCTCTGCTATAATGTTAATAATCCGAAAAGGCAAACCCGGCGAAAGCCGGGCGCGCAAAGCTATGGGTCTAAAGCCAGTAAATGGCAATGACTGCCAGGCTGCCGAAGATGTTTAGCATTGATTTTCACTCTTCGACGGGCCTGGTGCAAAAGGCCCGTTTGGCGTTTTAAAGGCCCATCTCGTTTCATCCTGGGCTTCGCAGGAGGTGTGGCATGACCCACATGAGAATAACAATCAGCCGTCTCCTCTGGGTAATGGTCTTGGTGGTGATGAGCGCTGGATTAGGGGTTGGGGTAACACCAGCCAGATCACAGGTGGCGAGTTCCTTGGGGACTTACATCCTTCAAGGAGAAGATGTTGATCAGGTGATGGCGTTGGTACGGCGCTATGGAGGTGTGGTCTCCTCACGCCTGGATTTGATCCATGGCGTGGCAGCACAATTGGATGCGCAGACCATCCCTTGGCTTCTCTCTGAAAAGGCGATAACCCAGGTGACACCCAATGGGAGCCTGACTTTGTCCGCCAAGGGTGATCATGGTAAGACACCCGCTGGCGATTTTGGCAATGTGGTGGGCGCCAATCTCGTTTGGAGCCTGGGCGTGAACGGTAAAGGAGTCACAATGGCGGTGGTTGACACTGGCCTGGGATGGCATCCTGGCTTGTTTAAGTTCCCCGATGGGAGGGAACGCGGCAGAATTCTGGCCTGGAAGGATTTTGTTGAGGACAGCCGCCATCCCAAAGACCCCAATGGGCATGGCACCCATGTGGCGGGAGTAATTGCCAATAGCCAGAATGGGGATGACGACGAGTGGAATGGTATAGCCCCCTGGGTAAGCCTGGTTGGCGTGCGCGTGGCTGACGAAGCGGGCAGTGCTACCTATGAGCGGGTGATCCAGGGCATCCAATGGGTGGTGGAAAATCGGGAACGCTACAACATTCGGGTGCTAAACTTCTCCATGTCTGCCCCTGTGCGCTCGCCCTATTGGGCCGACCCGGTTAATCAGGCTTTGATGGCCGCCTGGGCTGCAGGGATTGTGGTGGTGACCTCGGCGGGTAACAATGGCCCAGGAGCGCTCAGCATCGGTGTGCCCGGCAATAATCCGTATGTGATTACCGTAGGGGGCTTTACCGACGCCTACACCCCTGATGATTGGCGAGACGATTACATTCCACCCTTCTCGTCAGCCGGACCCACCCATGATGGCTTCATCAAGCCCGATGTGGTCGCCCCGGGTGGGCATATTGTTTCTACCATGTTGCCCAATAGTTTACTGGCGCGCACAACACCTGAAAACCGTGTTGGCGGCAATTACTTCAAGATGTCTGGCACCTCGCCCGCTACAGCCGTGGTCAGCGGTGTGGTGGCGTTGATGTTGTCCTATAATCCCGCCCTCACGCCGGATCAGGTGAAACACCGCCTGCACATGACTGCTATCCCGCAGTTCAACCCGCAAACTCATGAGGCGGGATATTCTGTATGGCAGCAAGGAGCCGGGCGCGTTTTCGCCCCTTTGGCGGTGTTTGCAGAGGTGGCTGAAGATGGTGGCGGTTTTGGCATGGATATTCAGGCCGATCTTGCCGGGGCGGTGCACTATGTGGGCTACTCCTATCGCGACCAGGAGGGGATATATCGCCTGTTTGGCGACGATGGCACCTGGGCAGGCGGCGCGGGTGTGTGGGATGGCATTTCCATCGCATCCCAGGGCGGCCTTTGGAGTGATGGCGGCTTCTGGGGAATGAGCGACTTTTGGGGTGACAGGGGCTTCTGGGGAGATAGCGCCTATTGGGGCAGCGGTGGCTTTTGGGGGGATCGCGGCTTTTGGCGTGAACGTCGTTTGTGGGGCCATGGCGGCTTCTGGGGCCATACAGGTTGGTGAGGTGATGGGCTTTGCGGGGTTTCTGGGGTGACCGCGGCTTTTGGGGAGACCGCGGTTTCTGGGGCGATGGCGGCTTTTGGGGCGATGCAGGCAGTTACACCCGCGATGGTCAATTCCTGGATGAAGGTGGTTTTTGGGGTGATAACAATTTCTCTCAGAACGGCGGCTTTTGGGGCGATGGCGGTTTCTGGGGAGATGGTGGCTTCTGGGCGGACGGTGGGTTTTGGGGTGATGGAAATTTCTCAAGTGATCGCGGTTTATCGGGCGAGGGCGGCTTCTGGG
>JBBILY010000209.1:0-3945 GCA_037444705.1 Chloroflexota bacterium
GATCAACACGCCATCCATCACCTGCTGCGGGTGGCAGCCGGCCTGGATTCGCTGGTGCTGGGCGAGCCTCAAATCCTGGGGCAGGTCGCGCATGCCCTGGACCTGGCCCAGGCCCAAAATGCCGCAGGGCCGTTGCTCACCCGCCTGTTTCAAAGTGCCATCCATGGCGGCAAACGGGTGCGCAGCGAAACCCAAATCGGCCGCAACCCGGCCTCGGTCTCATCCCTGGCAGCCAGCCTGGTTGGGCGCACCCTCCCCCATCTGAAACAGGCCCAGGTTGTGGTGCTGGGAGCGGGCGAAATGGCAGAACTGGCCGTGGAGGCTTTGCGGAAGCGCGGGGTGACACGCATGACGGTGGTCAACCGCACCCTGGAACGGGCGCGTCAACTGGCACAACGCTGGCAAGCCCAGGCGCTCAGTTTCGAGCACCTGGAACAGGCTCTGACCAGCGCAGACATCCTGATTGCCTCCACCGCCGCCCCCCAGGCTGTGATTAACGCCTCCATTCTGGCGCAGATTATGCAGAGCCGTCCGCAACGCCCCCTGGTGGCGGTGGACATCGCTGTACCGCGCAACATTGACCCCCAGGCTGCCCACATCCCTGGTGTGCACCTCTACAATATGGACAGCCTGAACCACCTCCTGGAGCAATCCCTGCAGCAGCGCCTGCAAGCGGTGCCTGCGGCCGAAGCCATCCTGGCCCAGGTGGAAGGCGACTATATGGAATATCTGTCTTCGCTGGATATGCTGACCCTGATCGCCGACCTGCACCAGCAGGCTGAAGCCATCCGTCAGGCCGAACTGGAAAAGACCCTGCACCGCCTGCCCGAATTAACCGAGGCCGAGCGCCAACGCATTGAGGCGTTATCCAAAGCCCTGGTGAAGAAACTTCTGGATACGCCCACACTGCGCCTGCGCGCCGCAGCTACCACACCCAGCGCCGCCTGCTACGCTGCCGCCACCCGCCGCCTCTTCGGCCTGGGAGGCGCGGCAACCTCCCCTTGCCCCTGCCCCGCTTCCAATTTAGCCTGCGAAGGGGGAGAGGTATGAATCCCACCCCAAGGTTAATCTTCGCCACCCGCCCCTCTGCCCTGGCGCGTTGGCAAACGCGCTGGGTGATCCAGGCCTTGCAGGAGAAGCACCCCGCTCTAACCTGCACCGAGCGGCTCATCACCACCCAGGGAGATCGCACCCTGGACAAGCCCCTGCCCGAAATCGGCGGCAAGGGCCTCTTCACCCAGGAACTGGAAGCCGAACTGCTTAGTGGGCGCGTGCAGGCCGCGGTGCATTCGCTCAAAGATCTGCCGATTGAAACCACCCCAGGGCTGACCCTGGGCGCCATCCCCCGCCGCGGCGAAGCGCGTGAGGCGCTGGTCTCGGCTAGGGGTTATACCCTGGAGAGCCTCCCCGAAGGGGCACGCCTGGGCACCTCCAGCCTGCGCCGCGCCGCCCAGGCTCTGCGCCTGCGCCCGGATCTGCGCATCGAACCCTTGCGCGGCAATGTGGATACGCGCCTGCGTAAGGCCCTCGAAGGCCAATACGACGCCATCCTTCTGGCAGGGGCTGGGCTGATGCGCCTGGGGCTGAGCGCACACATCACCCAATGGTTGCCACTGGAAGTGATGCTCCCCGCCCCTGGGCAGGGGGCATTAGCGGTGCAATGCCGCGCCGACGACCGCCAAACCCTGGAACTGCTGGCAGATATTGAGCATCCCCCCACGCGGGCCGCCAGCCTGGCTGAACGAGCCTTCCTCCAGGGGTTGGGAGGTGGCTGCGCTGTGCCTGTAGCCGCCTATGCCCAGGCAGCCCCTGATGGCTCGATTGGATTAACCGCCCTGGTGCTCTCGCTCGACGGAAAGCAGGCCATCCGCCTCAGCGGCGTGGATCGCGACCCCCTCAGCCTGGGCCTGCGCCTGGCAGGCGAGGCGCTGGCTCAAGGCGCCGCCGAGATATTAGCCATTTCAAGATGAGAAAGGTTGAGATGAAACGTATCCTGATCACCCGCCCTCGCGCGGAAGCCGACCCTTTTGCCGCAGCCTTACGCCTGGCCGGCTTCGAACCCATCCTCTTCCCGGTGATCGAAATCCGCCCCACGGATAACACCACCGCCCTCGACCGCGCCTTGCTGAAACTCTCTTGCTATGATTGGGTGATCTTCACCTCTGTAAATGGGGTGGAGGTGGTGTGGGAGCGCCTGCAAAGGCTTCAGATCACCCACTGGCCCCCGGAGGTGCGCCTGGCAGCCATTGGCCCCAAGACGGCCAGGGCGTTGTTGAGCCGCGGCCTGTCTCCCACCTTCGTCCCCCAAGAATACATCGCCGAAGCTATCCTGCCCGGCTTAGGCGATCTGGAAGGGAAATGGGTGCTCTTGCCCCGCGCCGAGATGGCGCGTGAAGCCCTACCCCAGGCCATCGCCCGGGCTGGGGGCATCGCCCATGAAATCCCGGTCTATCACACGTTGCCGGCCCAGCCCGACCCTCAAGGGCTGCTGGCTTTACGCCAGGGTGTGGACATCCTGGCATTCACCAGCCCCTCCACGGTGCACAATTTCATCGCCCTCGTCCAGCAAGCCGGATTGGATCCTCTGCACTTGCCTGGCAACCCAGGCGTGGCTTGCATCGGCCCAATCACCGCCCAGGCAGCCCGCGCCCATGGCTTGCAGGTAGATGTCATCGCCAGGGAATACACCACAGAAGGGCTGGTGGAGGCCCTGCGACCCAGCCCTGGATTGGATTAAGGAGGCAAGCCATGCTCACAAGCGCCATTCACACCCCGCTGACCCACCAAACCCAGAGGGCAATGCCACATCGCCCGCGGCGACTGCGCCTCACCCCCGCCTTGCGCGCCATGGTGCGCGAAACCGAAATCAACCCTGGCGATTTGATTTACCCCCTGTTCGTCCGCCCGGGACAAGGCGTGCAGGTCGAGGTGCGCTCTATGCCCGGCGTTTACCAATGGTCGGTGGATCAACTGCCGCGCCAGGTTGAAACCCTGGCCAATTTAGGCATTCCCGCCGTCATCCTGTTTGGCATTCCCTCCACCAAGGACCCCATCGGCGTGGAAAACTACGCCCCAGATGGCATCGTCCAGCAGGCCATCCGCGCCATCAAAGATGCTGTGCCCCACATGGTGGTCATCACCGATGTTTGCCTGTGCGAATACACAGACCACGGCCATTGCGGCCTCCTGAACCAGGGAGCCGACCGCCATCCGCACCTGCCTGAAGGCTATGTGCTCAACGACCCCACCCTGGAGATCCTGGGCCAGGTGGCTGTTTCCCACGCCGAGGCCGGGGCCGATATGGTCGCTCCCTCAGGCATGATGGACGGCATGGTGGCTGCGATCCGCCTCGCCCTGGATGCGGCCGCCTTCGAGCACATCCCCATCCTCTCCTACGCTGTCAAATACGCCTCAGCCTTCTACGGCCCATTTCGCGACGCGGCCGAATCGCCGCCCAAATTCGGCGATCGCAAATCCCACCAGATGGACCCCGCCAATGCACGTGAAGCCCTGCGGGAAGCCTCCCTGGACGTGCAAGAGGGGGCAGATCTGCTCATGGTCAAACCCGCCCTGCCCTATCTCGACATCCTTCAGCGCCTGCGCCAGGCTTTTCCCCACATCCCCCTGGCCGCCTATAACGTCAGCGGTGAATATGCCATGTTAAAGGCCGCGGCGGCCAACGGCTGGATTGATGAGCGCAGCGCGGTGCTCGAAGCCCTGACCGCCATTAAACGCGCCGGGGCCGACCTGATCCTCACCTATCATGCTAAGGAAGTTGCCCAATGGTTGAAAACCTGAATCTGCCCCTGACCTCGGCGGCGGCACGCGAGCGCGCCTATCATGACCAGCGCATGCAAATCGCTGACTTCGACCTGGCGCCTTTCACCATCGCCTGGGAGGTGACGCGCGCCTGCGCTTACGCCTGCGTCCACTGCCGCGCCGACG
>JBBILY010000210.1:0-3845 GCA_037444705.1 Chloroflexota bacterium
TACCGAAGAGGACCATTTTGATTCATTTGTCAAGGAACTTTGAGAAAGCCATCTACTGGTGATTGCCCACATCTTTGCGCTGCCTGATTCGGCGGGCTGAAGCTCTGCCTCAAAGCGTGAAAGTCGGCTGAAGCCAACTGGTTGCGCCAGCCCGCAGGGCTTTGATGAACTGAGCAGGCGTCTTCAGCCCTGCAATCCCGAGTTGTGGGCAATCACCGCCTACATTATTTTATTTTTCAAATCCCTGGCCTGGAATGGCCCAGGCTGTGCAATCAACGCCCTGGCTGCCTCCACCCGGCCCCAAACGTTCCACAGAATCACGCCTCGCACTCGCCCCTGATCAAGATAGTAGATCACGCCTTTTCGATAGGGCTCTTGCCAGTCTGCAAAGGTCTCCAGTTTGGGATTCAGTTCGCCCACCGCCTCATAGCCCAAATCAAAAAGATCAGAATAGAAAAAGGGCAGATGATGATAGGGCATAGGCTGAGAGGCAGCCATATTATAGCCGGCCAGTTTTCCCTGAGTGTTGGCGTTGTCTTCGTGTTCCACGCGCCAGTGTTGCCCAAGCAGAGGATTATAGAAGTTAGCCACATCGCCGGCAGCATAGATATCTGCCTGACTGGTGCGCAAGAACTCATCCACCATGATGCCATTGCCTGTAGCTAAGCCGGCGCTCTTTGCCAAGTCCAGATTAGGCTGGATGCCAATACCGGCTACCACGCCATCTGCCAGGATTTCGTGGCCACCATTCGTTTGAATGGCTAACCGCTCACCTCTTTTTTCCAGGTTAGTCACCAGTTCACCCGCCAGCACCTGGACGCCTTGCCGGCGATAATAATCGTTCAGAAAGAGCGACAGGTCTGTAGGGAAGAGCAATCCGCCGATGCCGGCTTCGGGGAAGATCATGGTGACCTTCTGGCCAATGCTGACCAGGGCTGCGGCGATTTCGGAGCCAATAAAGCCACCCCCAATCACGACAAAGTGCTTGCCCTGAGCAGTCTGGGCGCGCAAGCGTTGATAATCATCCGGGGTGCGGAAATAGATGACCCGCTCATCTCGAAAGGGCAACAGTCTGGGGCTGCCACCGGTCGCCAGGAGCAGTTTGTCGTAGGTATAGGTCCTCCCCTGGTCATCGCTAACCTGCTTGTTGTGCGGGTCAAGAGCAACAGCTTTTCTTCCCAAAATCAGAGTCACGCCAGGCTGAGATTCAACCTTGCGCCAGATTTTCTCCAGGGGCTTGCCTTTCCACAAACCTTTGCTCAGGGGTGGACGATTATAAGGGGGATAATTTTCCTGGCTGATAAGGCCAATGTTGCCCTCAGCGTCCACTTGACGAATGCCACTCACTGCCGCCGCGGCACTCATCCCCCCGCCAACAATTAAATAACGATAATGAGCCATATTCACCTCCGAGATACAGATGCCAGGAAATCCTGACGGAGTTTTTCATCCGTCTCGAACACGCCTCTCAGCGTCTGGGTCACCATATTCGCCTGATCTTTCTTCACCCCGCGCATCATAGCGCACATGTGAGCGCCCTCCACAATCACAGCCACACCTTTGGGCTGAAGCAAATTCTCCAGCGTCTCAGCGATTTGCTGGGTCAGGCGCTCCTGCACCTGCAAACGGCGGGCAAACATATCTACCAGGCGCGGGATTTTAGAGAGGCCAATGATCTTGCCATTAGGGATATAAGCCACATGGGCTTTGCCGTAGAAAGGCAGCAGGTGATGCTCGCATAGGCTGTAAAACTCGATATCGCGCACCATCACCATGCCTTGATAATCGCTCTCAAAGAGGGCGCCGTTCACCAGGGTTTCCAGATCGGTTTGATAGCCGGCGAGCAACTCGCCGAACATGCGTGAGACCCGTTCTGGCGTCTGCCGCAAGCCGGGACGCTGAGAGTCTTCGCCCAGAGCAACGAGCAGATCAAAGACAATCTGAGATATGGCGTTAACCTCCAGGGTGGGCTGGCCCACCTCCACGTCTTCCATTACATAAGTTGAAGTCTCCATGTTGCACCTTTTTGAAGCCTATGAGTGAGTTAGAATTTGGCGCATGTATTCCAACCAGTTGCCCTGGAAACCACCAGCGCCCAGGGTTTCCAGGAGAGCGAGTGTCTGCGCAGAGAGCAGATGTTCGATTTCTCCACCGGCGTCTTTCAAGATGGCAGCCAGAGCAATCGAATGGCACACGTACCAGATAGCCAGGTCTACCAGCATTTTCTGGCTAGTGCGGATTCCCAGAGCCTCCCCCGAAGATTTGAACTCGGCTGCCAACAACTGGCGTTGATCGGGGATAAGCATCAGCCAACGCTGGCGTTGAAGCGGAGCTACTGGGTAGCGAAGGACATGCCCCTGACAGTGGTCACATGCACTTGGGCAACTTGCCAGACACAGCGTGGTTATGGTCACGCCGCGCTGCGCGGCGCGGCGGAAGTCCTGATCTAAAATGGCCGCCTCGTCCGGCCAGAGGGCGCTCAGCAAAGTTTCTTCAGCAGTGGCGATCAGGCCACAGGCATGCTCGAGCACGGCTGCGTAACCCAGCGTGTTCCAGATGTATTCCGGGGTTGAGTTTAAATCAACCTGGCTTAGCGAGCGCTGAGCATCTTCCAGAGAATCCTGATAGTGCAGGCGCAGACGTTGGATGAGTTCCTGGGCGGATACCGCCGCATAGCGGCTGCCCTGGGGTGTGTCAAAGCGCAGGATAGCCCCGCGCTCTTCGAGTTTTTGTAACACAGGGTAAATATTGGGACGAGGTATGCCTGAGACCTTGGCCAGTTCATAGCCGCTCAGAGGGCTATGCTGCAGCAGGGTTACATAAGCCTGGGCTTCATACTGGCTAAAGCCGAGTTTTTGCAGAGAATAAATCGTAGGGTTCACATGTCGCTCGATCGTAGTTATTTTTATAACTACGATTATTTTAGTCCTAGTTATCATAATTGTCAATACCTATGCTATAATTCCATTCAACTCCCCTTTGAGGCGGGAAAATGCATATCATATTCCACCTCCTCTCTGCATGGGTTGTCCTGGGTTTATTACCACCTATCCAGACCCCAGCCCTTGGGCAAACATCCACAGCCCAGGTGTGGCTAATAGATGCCAACGCTCAGCCTATAGATCACCTGACAGATGGAGATAAGATTCGCCTGCCTCCAATTGCCCACCAAAGTGGAAGAACCTATCCACGTCCGTTATACCTTGAGCGGCGCGGATCTGGTTGTGGGAGAATGTACCATTCCCTCCGGGCAAAGCAGTTGCGATAGTCCCCCTGTAACCACACTGGGTTGGCACTGGGAGGCCAACGGGCTGGTAGCAGAGCAACGCACCATCCAGGCCAGTGCTGAGGACGCTCTTCTGGGAAACTCAGATATGATCACAATCCTCCCCCGCCCGGTGGTGATGGTGCATGGCTTCTCTTCTTCGTGGCAAGCCTGGGAGAACTACCTGGGACCACAAGGCTTATAGGCTAAGATAGGCGTGAAAGGATTTGCCGTCGGGGATGGCCAGGTTGAGGGCAGGATGAATACGGGCCGTTTGGAGCAGCCCGATAGTCCCACCAACACCATCGCTGAGAACGCCGCGATCCTGGCTCAATACATCGCCGGCGTCAGGCGGCTGACAGGGGCGCAGAAAGTTGACTTGCTGGCACACAGCATGGGCGGATTGATTGCGCGCTATTACATTGACCGTCTGATGAAAGACGATGATGTGGCTCAATTGATCATGCTTGGCTCTCCCATGGCTGGCACTGCCTGCGGCAACCTGCCCTCGGCGTTGGGGTTCTACCTGCCGGGTGCTTTATTAATCCGACCCAATTACGTGATAGAGGTGTTTAACCAG
>JBBILY010000211.1:0-3759 GCA_037444705.1 Chloroflexota bacterium
ATTCGCAGAAATTCCGTCAAATTTGGTATAATCAACCTATGCTTCCCACATCCACAGGCATGGCTTCGAGCGAGTTGGTCGCGGTTGCCATCATGATGCGCAGCATGATGATGTCCTGGCGCGCTGCGGTGTGGGAGGCGTTGGTTGGCATGTAAGGCTAAACCCCTCATTCAATTCCCAACAGGCTGCCCACACCCGGCGGCCTGTTTTTTTATTCTTAAACGAAGGAGTATGAACATGGCAAGGTGTAACGATTTTTCCTCCACGCCCGACGTGCTCAACGGCGCTGGCGCGGCCTCATCCGCCGGGGATTCGACCCGCTCGGTTCACGCCGGCCGCCTCTCCAATCCTTATCATTCCATGATTGAACCCCTGGTGCCTGCAGCCACTTATACCTTCGAAAACTCCCAAGATATCAAGGAGTATTTACGAAGGAAGTTATGGGATGAACCTCTAGATCGTCAGGAGTACGGTCGTTATGGCAATCCCACCATTGCCGCGGCTGAGGCGCGCCTGGCCGCCCTGGAGGGCGCGGCGGATGCCATCTTGTTTGCCTCTGGTATGCAGGCGATCGCCACCACCTTGCTCCATTTCCTGTCCGCGGGTGATCATTTCATCATCACCGATAACCTGTATCGTAAAACGCGCCAACTGTGCACCCTGACCCTTCCCCGCTATGGCATTGAGTGTACAGTGGTCGAGATGAACGATTATGCGGCTTTGGAAGAGGCCATTCGTCCGACCACCCGCCTGCTTTTCTCGGAGACCCCCACCAACCCTCATAACCGTCTGTTAGACATCGAGCGCTTTGTAGAGGTCGCTGAGCGGCATCGCCTGTTGACGGTGGTGGACTCCACCTTTGCCACGCCCCTCAATCTGCGCCCTTTAGCCTGGGGTGTCCACCTGGTGGTGCACTCGGCCACCAAGTACCTGGCCGGGCACAACGATTTGCTGGCCGGCGTTGTGGCCGGCAGCCGGGAACTGCTGAGCGGACTGCGCGAATTCCAGGGGGTGGTTGGGGCGATCAGCGATGCCTACATCGCGGCCCTGCTCATTCGGGGCTTAAAAACCCTGGCGCTGCGGGTGGAGCGGCAGAACGCCAGCGCCCAGCGCATCGCCGAATTCCTGCAGAATCATCCTGCGGTTGAGCGCGTCTGGTATCCTGCCCTGCCCTCCCATCCCGACTATGAAATTGGTCGCCGCCAATACAAGGGCTTTGGTGGGGTGGTGTCCTTCACCGTCAGGGGCAACCAGGAGACCGCTGAGCGCCTGGTGGATGCCCTGAAAATCCCGCTGATTGCGGTTTCGCTGGGCGGCACCGAATCCCTGGTATCCCAACCAGCGCTCCTGTCCTATTATGAACTCTCTCGGCAGGAACGGCAGGCTTTGGGCATCGAGGATACCCTGATTCGCTATTCCGTCGGGATTGAAGATGTCGAAGACCTCATCGCCGACCTGGATCAAGCCTTGCGCCGCGCTTGCGACCCTAAGTGACAAGGCTTTAGAGGTGACTCTTTATCCGTCATTAGCCCAATTTCGCGCTTTTCTTTTCACCTTAAATCCCCTATAATTCAATCATGCAGCATCGCGCCGTGGCATGGCCTAAAAAAGGCGGTATTTGGAATGGACTGGCCCTGATGGCGCTGGGCATGCTCCTGGTGGGCTGGTTGCTGAGCACACCGCCCGGCCTGTTGGGCAAGGCTGACGCCATTGGCTACGCCGTGTGCCACCGCATTGACCTGCGCTCTTTCCACCTGGGCGAACGCCCCTTACCCCTATGCGCCCGTTGCAGTGGGATGTATCTGGGTGCTCTGCTGGGACTAGCATACCAGGGCTATCTTAAACCCAGGCGGGCCCAGATGCCACATCGAAGCGTGTGGCTGGTTATCGCCCTTTTAGCCGTGGCTTTTGTCGTGGATGGATTAAACTCGTTTGCCTCGCTCCTGCCAGGGGCGCCTGGGCTGTACCCTCCCCGCAATGCATTGCGCCTGCTCAGCGGGACGGGCATGGGGATAGCCATCGCCGCCGCCCTCTACCCCGCCCTGAACCAAACCGTATGGAAAGCCTATCTTCCCGAGGCGGCGCTGAGCAGCCTGCGTGGGCTGGCTGGCTTGCTGCTTCTGGGAATCGGGGTGGATGCCCTGGTGCTGAGCGATAACCCCCTGATCCTGTATCCTCTGGCTCTGCTCAGCGCTGGCGGGGTGCTGGTGGTGCTGACCCTGGCTTATACCATGCTCGTGATCATGTTCTTAGGCCACGAAAATCGCTATCTGCACTGGGATTCTCTTACCCTGCCTATGACAGGGGGATTTGGCCTGGCTCTGGCACAAATCGCCCTTCTCGACCTGGTGCGTTATCTCATCACCCACACCTGGGATGGATTTCATCTCGGCTGAGACTTCAGGCTGACAGTATGGCGCGCCCCGCGCGCAGCCATAAAGCAATTTGACAGATAAACGAAATAGCAGGAATCACTAACCTTTGCAGGAGGTCATTATGTCATCTGCGCCCCCATCTCAAGGGCCCGTTTACACTTCGCCCCCAAACAGCAGCATGGCCATCGTCAGCCTGGTGGCCGGCATTCTCGGGCTGACCTTCTTTCCCCTCGTAGGCAGCATCGTGGCGGTCATCACCGCTCCCATGGCGATAAAGGAAATCCGCGAAAGCGGCGGCGCGCTGGGAGGTGAGGGCTTAGCCACTGCTGGCCAAATCCTGGGTTGGATTGGCATTGGCCTGAGCGTGCTGGGGCTGTGCATAGGTGGTGTGGTCCTGGCTATCCCCTTCTGCGCCATTTTATTGGGGCTGAGCCGGGAAAGCAGCCTGTTGCTACCCTTGCTGGCATTGATCTGGGGCTGAAACCCTGCATTAACATGGCCGGTAAACGGTCAAAACTACGCTTTAGCAGTTTGCTGTGCTTCAGCATTCTGGAACCACCCATCGAGGAGGCAAAGCATGAGCGATGAATTTGGCACCCCCTATGCAACTACTGAAGGAAAGCCGCCCAAGAAGCGCAACACCGCCTTGATCGTCACCCTGGTGGTGGTATTGATCCTGTGCCTGTGTTGCGCCTTTGTCCTGGTGATGTATTTCTGGCTGGGCGATTTGATCCTGGAGTGGTTGAGGAACCAGGGCATCCAAATTTACATGCTGCAAAGCCTGGCCTGAATGGGGTGAGACGAGGAGAGTGGCCGGCTCAGATCCTGCGGCTGAGGCTCCTCTGAGCGGATCCCTTGGACCGGCTTCAGGGCCAGGATCGTTTATGGCGGAAATGAGCGCGCAGTTCATCCAGAGCAGCGCGTGCCCGCTGGCGCTCTGACGGCGAAAGGGGCAGGGCGTCAAACTCATCTTCATCAAGCACCAGTTGACGCCCATCCGGGAAGACCAGCAGGTCCAGTGCCAGGTCCACATAATAAACCGCGCTGTCGGCGAACTGCGCCGGGCGAGTGACGTTGCAGTACCAGCCGCGCAAATCGTCATTCTCTCGAGCGTGGACCTCGAAGATGTTATACCAACGGCGGGTGTAATAAGTCTCAATGAAGCGATCGCCTTTACGCAGAGGCATACCGTGGAACAGGCTATCCTCGCGGTCGAAGAAGGCTTCGAGCACCAGATAATCCGAGCCGCGTTCGAGCACCCGACCGCTATAGCGCCAAGTTTCACGCAGGTGGATATCCAGTTTGATCACCGTCACGCAGGCCTGCATCACCGTATCCCGCTGTTGTAGGCTATCTGCACCTGGGTGAATTGTCCGGCGACCAC
>JBBILY010000212.1:0-3650 GCA_037444705.1 Chloroflexota bacterium
TGCACCGGCGATCTGGGCTTTGGTTCGGCGATCACCTACGACATTGAAGTCTGGGCACCGGGCTGTGGCGAATGGCTGGAGGTGTCTTCGGTGTCGAACGTGACCGACTTCCAAGCGCGGCGCGCCAATATCCGCTATCGCCCAGCCGATGGCGGCCGCCCGCGCTACGTTCACACCCTGAACGGCTCGGGGCTGGGTTTGCCCCGCACGCTGATCGGCGTCTTAGAGAACTATCAACAGGCCGATGGCTCGGTGGTGGTGCCCGAGGTGCTGCGCCCGTGGATGGGTGGGATAGACGTCATTCGGAATGAAACGTAGGCATGCCTCAAATGCCACCGGCCTGGTTGGAGACCTCTATTTTCTGGATCACCCAATTGCTGATGCTGGTGGGCCTCTTGGGGTTGATCGTGCCGCTTTTCCCTGGCCTGGTGGTGATGTGGCTGGCCGCGCTGGGTTATGGCGTGGTCAGCGGTTTCACCCCTTTAGGGGTGATCCTTTTTGTGGTCATCACCCTGCTCATGCTGGCCGGCAGCCTTGTGGATAATGTCCTGATGGGTGCCGGGGCACGCAAAGGCGGGGCTTCTTGGGGCACAATCCTGGTCGCGCTGGCCGCTGGCGTGGCTGGGACGCTGCTTTTTCCGCCACTCGGTGGCATCTTGGCAGCGCCCCTGGCAATCCTGCTCCTGGAGTATGTGCGCCAGGGCGATCTCAGGCAGGCCTGGCGTGCTCTGGGTGGTTTGGCCACAGGCTGGGGGCTATCTTTCCTGGTGCGCCTGGGGATGGGCGTGTTGATGATGATCTTATGGTGGGTTTGGGTCTGGCAGAGGTGATTGAAACGGGCTTAAGGCTTGAAAAACACCATACCCGCCCCCATGCGCTCCAGCCCCTCATCAATCCAATATTCCATCAGAGTAGATGAATCGTCCAAGGCTGCATAAAGAGCGGGCAGGGCGCGGGCGTCGCCGATGAGCGCCAGAGCACGCGCGGCCTCAAGCCGCACCCTGGGCGGCCCGTTTTTAAGCAGGGATATCAAAGCCGGGAGCGCCTCGCCCCCGATGGCGATCAGGGCATTGGCTGCCAGGCGAGTCAGCAATGAATCTGGGCTGAACATGGCTTGGCTCAGAGCCGCGATGGCTTCAGGGGTTGGAGCCTGGCGCAGCCCTTGAGCGGCGCACTGGCGCACAGCTATATCGGCGTCTTGCAGGGCCTGAATCAAATACGGCGCAGCCTGGCTGGGGGGAAACTCTGCCAGAGCGCGCACCGCCCACCAGCGGCAGTCGGCCTGAGGTGCCGCCAATAAGGAGTGCAACACAGCCTGGCCACTTTCCCCAAACATGACGAACTGGCGCGCAGCCGCCTCGGCTCGTTCGTCATCGCCGCTGTTCAATTCAGACAGCAGGTTTTCCAGAGTGAGGGAAGAGCGTTCTTGGGTTGTCAAGGCATGCGTGCTGGCTCATCCTGGCGGGGGAACCGGCAGGTTAGCCTTCTCGACGTTGATCCACTTATCCCCTTCGTCAATCAACATCACCGGGATGTCATCTCGGATGGGGTATTTGCGTCCGCAATCCTGACAAATGAGCCAGGATTCTCGATAATATTCCAGCAAGCCCTCTTTTTCACGAACGCAGGCCGGGCAGCGTAAAATTTCAAGCAAATCTTGACTCACCATACGCTAGTCCTCTTTATTCCTATTTTTTGGGATTTTTGTTCCGGGTCCGTACTCAAATACAGCGCGCCAGGGCATATAGTGGGTGACAAATTCATCCCGCAGGATGACTTCTCCATCGCGATAGACCGTGCGATAGACGGTGACATCGGCGCCGGCTGCTTCCCAGTCTACCTGGCGGATTTCGCCGCGCGCCAGGTCCGGATTTTCCTGGTATAACGGTTCAGGTGGCTCGACGATGTTTTGCAGGCCGCTGGTCTCCCACTCTACCGTGCGCCCGTCGGAGGTGGAATAGAACTTCCAGGTGAGGGAGCGCGCCTGGACGTTGACATAGGTTTCCATCAGCAGCCAGTAAGGCGTGTTATTGGTGAATTTGAAATCCACCACGGGCACGAAGACGGTCGCATCCAACCCTGCCAGGTTAGGGTTAACCTGTCCACTGCGGGTGAGTTCATAATAAGTGACACGATAGGCATGGGGATGGCGTTCCACAATCGGGTAGCCCCCAAAGAAGGCGGTGCGGAACAGGGTGGTGCTCACCTGGCAGACCCCGCCCCCCACCCCTTTGATGGTGCGATTACCATAGATGATCAGCGCTTCTGCGTAACCGTTATCCAGGCTGACATCTCCCAAAGCCTCGGCCATGGAGAAAGTGGCGCCCGGCGGCACCAGGAGGCCGTGAAAGCGGGCCGAGGCGGCCTTGATGTTCTGAATGCGGGCCGCGCTGGAGCCATAGAAATAAGAGGTCTGCACGCTGACCGCCTCACGAATGCCTAATTGCTCGGCGGTGGCCTCATTGCCCACTTCGGGATTCGTATAGTCGAAGACCAGGGGGACATTGTGTTCGCCTTCAAACAGTTTCTGGTTAACGCTCTGAATAGTGGCCTCAATATTGAGTTTACGCCCGATAACAGCAGATTGGATCAACTCCAGTTGGCGCGTCTCATCGTTGAAGACAAAGCGGGCGTTGGCAGGTTGGCGATCTAACTCGGGGGCAATGCCCTCCAGGAAGGCACGAATTTGCTCGGATTTCAACCCCACCTGATAACGCGCCCCTTCTGGGCCCTCCACACGTTCGATGGTCAGCATCTCTGCCAGGGCCTGGGGTTCAAAGGTCCACGGGCCGGGAGCCCCATTCTCACCATCGGGCACGAACAGCCTCAACGGAGCGCTGAGGATGCGGCGCGCCGCCTCCGCCTGGGTGCTGGCATCCAGAATAGCGGGTGTTGTCTCTTTCATCAAGATAGGCACCTCGCCATCTTTCAGGCTGCGCAGTTGATTTTCCAGCAGAATCAGGGTCGCAGCGATGTCCACATTGCGCCCCACCTGGCCCGGCTGTACCTCAACCTGGGTGCCGCGGATGTTGAGCGAGGCTTCGATGGCAGGCTGATCCACCTGGGCGGCGATGCGCTGGAGATAAGCCTGGGCGGCGCGCATATCGTACACAAACAGGGGGGATAGATCAATCCCTGAACGCCAGGCAGTGAATTGGGTGCGCAGGCGGGTGAACAGCCCGCCATGGCGCCCGGTGGAAAAGGCGGCCTGGGCGCTGGTTTGAGCATCCAGATAAAGGCCCAGTTCAGCGGGCTTTGCCTCCCAGGTTTGCTCTCCCAGTTTGAAGGTGATGCGTCCATCTTCGGAATAGGTCAGGCGTTGTGCCAGCGTCGCCGCCGCCTGGTTGGTGCTCATCCCCGAAAGGTCTATGCCCGCCACGGAGATGCCCGGATAAACCCGCCCGAGGTGATAGAGATCGTAGACCAGCACCAAACCAACCGCGGAGAAGAAAAAGAGAATAACCCCTGCCATCAGGGCAATCAGCACCTGGGGCAAGGGTCCTGGCGTAGGTAGGGTGAGGCGACGGGCAACGCTAGAGGTTTGCATACTCGATTTCAGGGCACCACAATTACAATCCTGGACTTTGGATAAATTACTAGCCACCTGACAGTTTGTTTTCATCGGTAGGAAACCAGGGTAATATGAAATG
>JBBILY010000213.1:0-3573 GCA_037444705.1 Chloroflexota bacterium
AACAACCAGGAAATCCTGGGCATTCTACAATCCCCGCCGGTGTCAATGCCCAGCGCACAAAGCGCTTGCGGCCAGCCAGCGCCTCGGCAAAATGAATGCTGGTATTCACAGTGTGATCTACACCCGGGAGCAAAACCCATCCCTCATTCTCATACAGGCCTCGAATTGGAGCCAGGGGCTCCTCTAAGGTCTGCATCTGCAAGAGTGGCTCAGCGTTTATCCCGGAAAAGGACAAGATAGGATGCATTGAACGTCGTGCTCGAGGGTGACGCCTAAGAGCCTCAGCCACCACGCCCATTAAGGGATCTGCAGGCATTTGTGGATGGAAGAATTCCGCCAGACGATTACGATCTCGATCGTAGCCGTAATCCAGAGCATTGTCAGGTGGACCAACTTCCGGAGTGACCATCGTCTTATAGGTGAATGTGGGCATGATCACGGTTTCGAAGACGCTTAGCAGTGCTCCCAGCACCGTCTCAGCCCCCCCATTGCCCTGACCAAAAGCCGAGAGTGAAACATGGGCGATCACCGCACTCTGCTGATCAATGCCCAGTTCTCTTAGAGAGGTGACAAACTGGCGGAAAGTGACCACCTTGTCTTATTGCCCTCGCCAGATCGGATTACGTTTCTCGATGAAAGCCGCCATACCTTCTTTTTGATCCTCGCTGGCAAATAACAAATAGAAGGAGCGTCGCTCGTGAGCTAGCCCATCGGAGAGAAAAGACTCGAAGGCATGGTTCACCGCTTCCTTACCCAGCCGCACCGCCAAAGGCGCGCGTGCGACAATCTCCGCCGCCAGGCTGAGCGCCTCATCCAGGTAACGCTCCACAGGTACAACGCGATTCACCAGGCCGAAGTGTAAGGCTTCCTGCGCAGTAAGGGTGCGGTTGTTCAATACCATCTCCATTGCCAAAGCCTTACCTACCGCCCGTGTCAGACGTTGCGTGCCACCCGCTCCGGGGATAACTCCCAGGTTAATCTCCGGCTGGCCGAAGCGTGCCGTCTCGGAAGCTACGACCATATCGCAAGAGAGTGCAAGTTCATTGCCACCCCCCAGGCACCAGCCGGATACCGCGGCAATGACAGGTTTTTTGATGCGCAGAATGCGGTCAAATTGGGTAATCCTATCCCGCTGCAACATCTCAACCGCGGAGGCATCTGCCATCTCTTTGATATCCGCCCCGGCGGCAAAGGCGCGTTCGTCGCCACAGATGACCATAGCGCCGATAGCGTTATCTCCATCAAAAGCCTCCAGGGCGTCCATTAATTCACGAAGGAGTTGGTTATTCAGGGCGTTCAAGGCCTTAGGGCGGTTCAAACGCACCAGACCCACCCGCCCATGCACCTCAGTAAGAATAAACTCATAGGGAGACATGGCATACTCCATTATAGAATAAATTGACTGGAAATAAGCGGTGAGGAAGGGTAATCTCGCGGATTTATTGCCCGTCCATCACCTCCCTGCCTTTTCTAGGGTGTTCACTCATCTGGAATTGCTTGATACGCCAGACGATCTACACGTTCATTCTCTGAGTGGCCCGCATGACCTCGAACCCAGTGCCATTCAACCTGATGGGATTGAATAGCCTGATCCAGAGCCTGCCATAAATCCAGATTAGCCAATGCCCCACCCCGGCGCCGCCAATGACGTTGTCTCCAGCGGGGCAGCCATTCGGTCACTCCTCTTTTTTTTAAATACTGCGAATCTGTGTAGATGTCTACACGATGGGGATAATTTAATGCCTGCAGCGCCCGTACTGCAGCGGTCAGTTCCATACGCTGGTTGGTTGTCGCAGGTTCTGAACCGCTGATAACTTTTTCTTTCCCCACTTTATAACGCAAAAGCGCAGCCCATCCCCCCAGGTCCGGGATTGGGGCGACAAGCTCCATCTATATAAATGACAACCGAAGGCAGGTCCTCCATAAGGACTTTATCTTTTCTCATTGGTCTTGACGATGCAGATCGTTGGCTGTTTCATCTAACAGACGCACCAGATCTGGAATCTGATCAGCCTGAAAATAGTAACGGAACAGTTGGGTGGCGGCATCGCTGACAGCCCATCGCACCACTCGCCAGGACTTATAATCTGGCTCGGGGTGGGCATAACGCAGCAAATCCAGTCCCTCTTTCCATTGGGGATGCACCTCAGGCAGTGGGCTGGCATACTTGAGAGCAGACGAGCGCACCGGCAGATAACCGCTAACGCGCGCCAGGTGTCCCTGAACCTCCGGCGAAGTCATCCAGCGCACAAGAAGCCAGGAAGCCAATTGCTTCTCGGGTGAAGCGCGCAGCACGAAGAGCGCCGGCCCATAGGCCTCTACCACAGGTTTGCCTGTAGGCGAGGGGAAGGGGATGACCGTCCATTCATCTCCACTGCTGGCGTCCACAAAAGCCTCTTCCTGGTAGGAAATACCCAGCGGGCTGCCCGCGACAAATAGCCCCCGACGGGCGGCAAACTCTGCCTCGGGAATATGACTATCACTCAGCCAGGCACAGCCCTCATCATACAAATCCCTTAAAAAAGAGAAGGCGCCCTTCACTTCAGGCGTGTTGAAGCGATAACCCTCATGATCTGGCGCAACCACCTCCCCTCCAAAAGAATTAATCCAACCCAACGCAGCCGAATAGTCTAAAGGGAGTATTAATCCTCCTTTGCCATCATTTCTCGCATCTTGATCCTGGCGATTGGCTGAAGCAGCCGCACAAGCTTGTTGCTTAAACTGTTCAGGATTCAACGGCGTAGCGGAAAAACCCAGTTCTTTCGCCCAGGTGCGATTGTAATATAGCACCCGAGCCGAACCCAGGAAGGGAATCCCTGATCCCCGCTGGGCATGGCTCCAGTAGACGGGAAAATAATCGGCTTGTTCATCCTCAGGTAAGCCCCAAACCGCATCGGTGATATACGGCTTCAAGTCTACGCCAAGTTCCCCTGAAGCATCCCAAGCAAGCGCCTGATACAAATAGGCAGTGACCACATTGGGGAACTTGTATCCCTCCAGGGCTGATTGCAGCGCTTCGTAGATGTGATCAAAATCGGAGTATGCGAGGCCTTGGACCGTAATGCCCCACATGTTTTGACGGTTAAAATCTTCCAGCGTGGCTTCAATTTCCCGCTCCAGGGCACCGCTTGCCACGTACCAGAATTCTACAACCACCCCCTTTAATTCTGCCACATCTACCTCCAGGGTTGGCGTTGGCATGGAGGTAGGTGTGCGGGCGAGGCTTGGGCTTGCCGTCACTCGAGGAGTCACCCGCTCATCCAGGTTCATTACCCCAGGTGATGGCGTGGCGCGATTGCCCTCGCCACATGCCGAAATTACCAAAGTCAGGATCACTAAGGCTAGCGTTACTTCTCGGGTCAGACTGCCGCTAAGTTTCCTAAGCAGAAACCACAACCAATGACCCAACTTAAACTGGAACGAATAAAACGATTCACGTAGCATGAAAAACCTCAGAATATATCCCAAAGGGTCTTATAAGTTTATCATGCCTTAATACCAATAGAACAGGTTAGAATGACGCCCGGAGGGTTGTTACCGGGAATATTACATGAAAAACTAAGACAATAATCA
>JBBILY010000214.1:0-3532 GCA_037444705.1 Chloroflexota bacterium
GCTGGATGCCGTCAATCATGCGTGAGTATAGATCCCAACCGTCATTCTCAATGGCCGAGAAGCCCCATGAGTTGCTGATAATCTGGATGTCGTCTTCCGTGCCTGGGATGCCATCATAGCCCAGGGCGGCGAACAGGAACGCATCTTCTAGGAAAGGCGTCTGATAGAAGTTGCCATTAGCCACCAAGCCCACTTCTTTGCCCGCCCCTTGCACCATGCCACCTGCGCCGGCCGGCTTATAAGGCGGTTTGATCGCCCCTGAGCCAGAAGGCCCATCAATCCTGCCCTGGGCGGCCACGTTGGAAGCGCACAGTTGCCCATGGTCACCCGCGGGCTGGCGCGGATCAACGATCGTAAAGGCCACCAGGCTGCCATTTGCAGGAGGCGGAGCCAGCGGACCCCATAGCCAATCCGAGGCGGGGATGGGAGTGGTGCCATCGGCGATGAAATATACCAGGCCGCCGGAGAGGTCAGCATAGCCATCGGGCGCTCCACCCGGCCCACCGCGGAAGTCCCACCAGGAGATGGGATCGTCTTTGGTGACCGGTTTGTCATCGTTAAAGTTGTAGTTCCCGTTCAGGTCCACATAAACCGTGTCATAGACACCTGGGGAGTGCTCATCCACCACCAGCACCGCGGCGCGTTCGCCTAACCACCAGGCCTGGAGCGTTGTATCGGGGTGGCTGCCAATATGATAAACGCCGCTCTGGCTGGTGCCAGTTAGAATGTAATCGTGAGGGGCTGAAGCCCCGATGGGCTTGAAACTGCATGGGCTGGCGCTGCAGGTAAAGGAAGTGTCAGCGTAATCTGCCAGGCCGCTCGCCACATAATTCGTGCCATAGAATTTATCAAGCACATAGAGGTACAACGAATACGAGTCGAACATCTCCGGCCAGCCATAGTAGGGGCTAGCGGGGTCTGTCACAAGCGCCCACGTGCCTTGTAGGTCGGGGTGGGCAAAGTCAATGCCCGAGTCGTTGACCATGACCTTAACCCCTTTGCCAGTGAAGCCTTTAGCCCAGGCAGCAGACGACTTATGTCCGCTGGCCACATCAAACCAACCTGTGGCCTCCGCACCGCTCTGAGGAGCTGGCGTCCATCCCCCGACAGCGGAGCGCAATGCCTCACGCGCAGCCTGAATCTCCTCCATGGGGGGTTCAAATGCTAGATCAGGCTCTGGCGGCAGGGGTGGATCTACAATGGATTCGGGCAACTGGATAAACGAGACCTCTTTGACCGAAGCCAGTTTGTAAACGGTGCTGGCGTAGACCTTCCCGATGGCTACGGTCATACCTAAGGGATCCACAAAGGGTCGGGTCAAGACCTGACCCACAAAGTAAGGGGTGAGGTCTGTTCCCGCCCTGACCCTGGTTATAACGGATATCACCTCGTCTGGTTGGGCGCTGGCCACCACATCTCGCAGATGGGGATGCACCTTTCGCACCGCCTCACTGCTGGCGCTTTTCACCTGAGCCTGTTTCTGCGCTCCGGCGTTGACGAAAGCAGTGCCACCGACCACGAGGGTCATCACCAGGGCTATAGCAATTAGAAACGAAACTTCCGCCCCTGGAGAACGTTGGAAGAATTTATGGATCATTTGCGTCCTCCTTTTCAATCTAACCCTTCCCCTATGATTTGTTATCTTATAAATGGTTTACGCTTGGATGGAGCAATAATTCAGGTGTGCTACCTGATTAGCCATCACCTCCTTCTTATCGGAACAGAACTATTCCGTTGAAATCAATCCCCCATGAAGATGATAAACCGCGGCCTTCGGCGTGGGTTGTTTGCTATCTCTCTACAAGATAGGTCAAATGCCCCATGAAGCGTTCATTATCGCCCAGGCTGAAATTAATATAGCATAAGTTAAAATTAATGTCAACAACTCATGAAGAGCGTGTGTGTAACTTGTAGGATTGGCGAATTTCTTAGACTACTTACATGCCTTGTCTTATTCCTTTCGGTTGGTAATTAACGTCACTTTAGCCACGCAACGGTTTGGGTTAGCAGCAGGCGGGATTTGGTAGGACAAGCTCCCTTCAGGCGGGGAGCATACCCGCGTGTCTGTTATACGCTGTGTTGAGCGGCTTTACTCTTTGGCAAGCCGAAAAAAATTAGCAGGGATCAGTAGTTCTGAATTTGCGTCCAATCCTTGATGTAGCAACGCTTCCGCATATTCAGGATTGAAATGAAACGCGCCATCTCGGAAAACCTCTCGATCCCAAGGATTCAACAACAGTTCATCCGTAATGATCCCGATGTAATCTGGCACATGGACAGCTTTGGTATGGGCATACAAAACAGCAGTTTTTACTGCGGAAGCTCCCATTTCTAGACATTTATTCTTCACCATAACGATGGTTTCACCGCTGTCGCAGATTTCATCTACCACAACAACCCGACGATGAGCAATTTCTACAGATGGTGGGATAATCCATCGAGGTTCTTTGTACACTACGATGTCATTGATGCGCCGTGAAACACGCACAGGATAGATTTCGACCTGAAGCAGATGAGCGAGGAGGGCTCCAGGGTAATAACCGCCACGCCCAATTGGTACAATGGCTTCGGGATGAAAATGTGAGAGTGACAAAGCCAAGGCTTTCCAGATCCCGTGGAAGTCTTCCCAGGAAATGGGATGAATTCCTTTGCGTGTTGAGTAGTCATAGGAATTCTGTAACATCATGAGACCTTTCGATATAAACTTATTCGAGTCGCCCAACTATGGTTTTAACTGCAACCAACCTCATAACCGCCTAGACAACAAATTCGGTCATCAACATATTAAACTGCAGAAAACAATCTCTCATCCCACTCTCATAATTACTTGTATCATACATTAAAGCAAATTCAGGGTCAAGCACCCATGGCCAAACCCTCCTCGAGCGGGCCGGCGAGGTCCTGCGCAGCGTAGGAACCCGACTCGACTGGCGCCCAAATTCTCATCAGTTTACGAAATTCAAATTGCCCCCTCAGGAGGTCTAATCGTAGATGAAAAAACTTCCCGCAAGACCTCGCTTGCGGGAAGCAAATCTGATCATCTATGGTTGAGAAAGAGGCTTTACAGGCGCACTTCCAGAAAATCAACCTCTCACCAAAATCATTGTCTTGCGGCCGTGGCTTCGGCGCTCGCCTTAGCGGTTAATTTTCCCGGTTGCCAGGGTGTCCCTAGCAGTGGTAGCAACCAGCGATCTAAACCCCACCAGCCAGCGATTTTCCAGGCAAGGACAAGCAGGATAGAGATCACGAAGAGCACCGGATTGACGCTGGCAGAGCCTGCCATCATGAAATTCCAGTTCATGAAGGCCCCAAAGAAAGCGGCGATGCCTGTAAATAGGCCTAGGATCAAGGCTATACCCACCAGCAGTTCTCCTGCGACAATGACCTTGGCGAACCAAGTGTAACTGCCGCTATCCAGGAGAGTCTGGATAAACGCTCGATACCAGTCAAAGGCAATTGGCGGCCGCGCCGGGGGTTCAGGGATCAGGACCGCCCGCTCCCAAAATCCCTTCAAGGCTTCTCCCGTCTTGAC
>JBBILY010000215.1:0-1555 GCA_037444705.1 Chloroflexota bacterium
CCATAGATGACCTGCGTCGTCTGGGAGTACGTCATATCGAGTTGTTGACGGGGGATAATCACCGCAGCGCCGCGGCTCTGGCCGAGCAATTGGGTGTGGCTTATCGCGCCGAATTGCTGCCTGAAGACAAGATTCAGGTGGTCAAGGAATATCAGGCCAGGGGCCACAAAGTGGTCATGGTAGGGGATGGGGTAAACGATGCCCCTGCCCTGGCGCAAGCCGATGTTGGCATGGCCATGGGCGCTGTGGGCAGTGATGTGGCCATTGAAGCCGCCCACATTGCCTTAATGGGCGACGATTGGAGGCTGGTGGTGCAGGCTTTTCAGATCGCCCGCCGGACGATGAGGGTGGTTAAGTTAAATTTGGCTTTCACTGCCGTCTATAATGCGCTGGGGCTGAGCCTGGCCGCCTTAGGCTTTCTGCCGCCCATCCTGGCCGCGGCGGCGCAATCCCTACCCGACTTGGGGATTTTAGCCAATTCTTCGCGCTTGCTCAGGCAACGCTAGGCCTGGTTGTAGAGCCCACAGGACCTCCGGAGTTTCCGTTAGCGGGCTTCAGCGCAGAGCGTCATGGGTTCTGGCGCACAAAGTCCAGGGCGTAGCGGGCATCCGCATAGTTGGGGTTTTCCTCCAGGGCTGCCTGAAAGTCTGCCATAGCCCCGGAGCGATCTCCTTTGCGGTAAAGCGCCCAGCCATGCCATAAGCGGGCTTCTTCGGCGTTGGGGGTGATCTTCAGGGCGTATTCGGTCAGTGCCAACAGTTCGTCAATGCGGCGGGTGTGGAAATAGGCGAAGAAGGGGGTGAATTGATAGCGCAACATGCGTTGGGGCAGGCCGAGCGTGCGCGCCTGGTCGAAGGCGGTGGCGGCTTCAGCGTAACGTTCAAAGTAAACCAGGTTGCTGCCCAGGTTGAACCAGGCAAAGGCGTCGTTCGGGTTAGCCCTGGTTTCTGCCTGGGCCACTTCCAGCGCCCGCTGACGATTGAGCGCCTCATCCCAATCTGACCCAAGGATGGATTTAACCGTTTCCTCCAAAGCGGGGGGATAGATCAGGATGTAGACGCGGTTGAAGGCGTGCCAGTACTCGTCCAGTTTTTGATAAGTTATCCTCTGTTCTGGGCCATGGAAACTATCCTGGGCGATAAAGGTCTGAGTAGCATCGTCATAGCCAGTGAGCAGGTTATAGTGGGCTGCCCACAGGTCATCGTTGGGCCAGAAAGGTCTGTCGAAGCGAAAGGTCTCCTCGATCAACACTGGAATGCCGCCTGCCAAGAAGCGCTTGAGCAGGGGGATGTCGCCGCCGACGCGATAGAGCGCGTTGAGCCAGCCGGCGCGGGTGCGCACATAATACACCAGTTCTTCCACGTTAACGTTGCGATCGTCGCGCTGGGGTTTGATCAATTCAGCAATGTCGAACTGATCCCCCTCCCAGCCGTAGAAGCGCAGGTACATGGCCAGGCTGGCCGGCCCACAGTTGTTAATATCCTGCTTCTCCCAGGTTGGGGCAGTTAATACCACCGAGGTCGGAATCGGGGTGGGGCTGGGGGTGGGCTTAAGG
>JBBILY010000215.1:1565-3514 GCA_037444705.1 Chloroflexota bacterium
AATACCCCGGCTGCCCCCGGGTGGGGCCTTTAAAAACCCCCGCGGGCGCACGGGGGGTGGGGGGGGGGGGGGCCTTAAGGGTTGGGGAGTTGGCTTCGGTCAGTGCTTCAGAGGGTGCCGCTGTGGGCGAGGGCGTGGGCCGAGCGGTGGTAACCACGCGCGGCGGGGGCAGGGGGGTGGGTACTTTACCCACGGGGTGGATTACGCCACGCAAATAAGCCAATGCCATGTCCAGGCGCCAGTAGAGGCGCTCTTGCATCCAGGGCAAGCCAAAGATCAGGCTGCTCAAAAACAAGGCCCCCACCAGGATGAGAGCATAAATATGGGCTTTTTCTAAACGCATGTGGCCTATTGTACCACTGCCCGCGGTTTAGCTTTGCCGCCCCGTCTCTCAACCCGATGCTTGGATGTAACTCTCAGACTTCGGAGGCCGAAGGGTGGCGGATTGACGAATCCGCCACCCCAAATTACCCTGATCAGGGCGTGATAGATGTGCCCAGAACTTTCAGGAACTGCGCCAGCCAGGCGGGGTGAGCGGGCCAGGCGGGTGCCGTCACCAGATTGCCGTCGGTTATTGCCTGGTCTATGCCAATGTCAGCGTAATGACCGCCGGCCGCCGTAACCTCTGGCCCTACTGCCGGATAAGCGGAAACTTTGCGCCCCTGCACCACCCCGGCCGCGGTAAGCACCTGCGCCCCATGGCAAATCGCGGCAACGGGCTTATTAGCCTCAAAGAAGTGACGCACGATCTCCAGCAGGCGCGGATTAAGGCGGATGTATTCCGGGGCGCGCCCACCAGAGATCAGCAAGGCATCATATTCCTGAGGATTGATGTTGGCAAAAGTGGCGTTCAGGGTGAAGTCGTGGCCGCGTTTCTCGCTGTAAGTCTGATCGCCTTCAAAGTCATGGATGGCCGTGCGGATTTTCTCCCCGGCTATCTTATCCGGGCAGACGGCATGAACCGTGTGCCCCACCATCTGCAGCGCCTGAAAAGGCACCATCACCTCGTAATCTTCGGCGAAATCGCCCACGAGTTGCAGAATTTTCTTAGCCATGGCTATTTCTCCTTTCTTTTCGAGATGGATTTATGGAACAAATCTATGGTGACGCTTTACCCCTTTCTATGCCCTCCACGGGGTTTGAGAGCAAAACGGCCAGACCCTCCCATATACGCTTTCGGTAGAAAAAACGTCTTTTATATTATCGCGCCTTTTTTCACGTAGCAATACCCCCTTTTCCAAAAAAAGCAGATTAACGGCCAGCAGGTATAGGCATTGCCAGATGTAACACTTCAGCCGTTTCTCCGTCTTAAGGTCATCACGGGTAGCGACTTGTGGCCGTTGGAGCGCTACCGTGAAAACAAGAAAGGAGAAACGTAAAATGAGCGACATACCTACCGTTAGAAGAAAAAGGCGCACTGCCCCGAACTGGTTTGCCCAGGTTCGCGGCTCATTGCTAGCCTTCACCCTGGTCACCATCCTGGGAATGGTGGCGATCTTCGCTCTGACTTCACGGGCACAGGCTTTCAGCAGTGATTTGAACGCCGCCCGTGGACATTACCCCATGATTGCTAACACCCGCCTGGACGACTGCGTCCTTTGCCACCTGAGCGGTTCTAAAGCCTTGAACCCTTATGGTCAGGCATACCTGGCTAGCAACCGCGATTTCGCTGCCATTGAAGGGCTGGACTCTGATGGAGATGGTTATAGTAACCTGATTGAAATCCAGGCCCTGTCGTTCCCCGGTAACGCCGCAGATGTGCCCGTCCAGGCCACACCCACCAACACCCCCTTCCCACCCATGCCTCCCACACCCACCCCAACAGCCACCCACATTCCGCCGACGGCGACAGCACCACCGCCTACCCAACCCCCGCCCACGGTTGAGCCTTCCGTGCCGCCTCCAACCCAACCCCCGCCGGGCACTGAACCATCAGCAACCCCTGAACC
>JBBILY010000216.1:0-3470 GCA_037444705.1 Chloroflexota bacterium
GCTATAATCAACCGCTTCCCTGGGCTTGGCCTGGTTGTATGGTACCTCAGCCTGAGCGTGCTGGGGTGGATGGTCTATCCCTTGATGCATGGGGTGCTTTCCAGTTTGCCCGATCGCGGCTATCCCCTGGCGCGGGTGATGGGGATGCTCCTGCTTTCATATCTGGTTTGGCTGGCGGGTTCAGTGGGCATCCCCGTGAACCGGCTGAGCATCAGCCTGGGGTTCGTCATCCTGTTTCTGCTCAATCTGGCGCTGGGCGGCCGCCAATGGGATGATCTGCGCCGCGCCTGGCGAGAAAGGCGGGGATATTTTTTGCTCGTCGAGGCTTTATTCCTGGCCTTTTTCACCTTCGACCTTTTAATCCGCCTGGGCAACCCGGATTTGTGGCACCCCTGGAAGGGGGGCGAGAAGCCCATGGATTTTGCGTACTTCAACGCCATCCTGAAAAGCACCACCTTCCCCCCCTACGATCCCTGGTATGCAGGCGGGTATTTAAATTATTACTATTACGGCTTTGTGCTGCTGGGGGTGCTGACCAAATGGTTAGGGATTGTCCCGTCCATTGCCTATAACCTGATCCTGCCCACCCTGTTCGCCATGATTGCTCTGGGGGCGTTTTCGCTGGGATGGAATCTGGTGGCTTGTTTCACGCGCTATTTACCGTCGAGGGAGGTTAATGAGCAAGCACTCAGTTCCAGGGAGCCCATTTCACCGTTGTGGGTGGGCTTAGCCGCGGCGCTGGGGATGGCGGTTTTAGGCAATCTGGGCACGCTGCGCATGATCTTTCAAGGTTATCAACGCCTGGTTGCGCCTGAGGGCGTGATCGAAGGGGCGTCTTTCTTGACGCGCTGGGTGTGGGCGGTGCGCGGCTTTGTCCAGACGCTTGCAGGGGCCAACCTGCCCTATAGCCTGGGGGATTGGTATTGGATTCCCAGCCGGGCTATTCCAGCGCCCAACGATGTTGAGCCAATTACCGAATTCCCCTTCTTCACCGTGCTTTACGCAGACCCTCATGCGCATTTGTTCGCCCTGCCACTGACCTTGCTGGCATTGTCGTTCGTCCTGGCGTTTGTTCTCAGGCGCTCAGGTTGGCACAATCTATGGCGCAGCCTGGCCTCCTTAGGGCTGGCGGGGCTGGTGATCGGGGCTTTGCGCCCTACCAACACCTGGGATTTTTATCCCTATCTGGCTCTGGGTTGCGTGGCGCTGGGCTATTCCTTATGGAGAGAGCCTCAACCGTTCAAATGCTCTGTTCTGGCTTCATTACCACAGGGCAGTCAACGCCCGCTGCGCATCGCCGCCGGGGTGATCAGCCTGATGGCTTTCTCGATGGTGCTCTATCAACCCTATGCCCGCTGGTATGCCCTGGGATATGGTCGCATTGATTTGTGGAAGGGGACACATACGCCTCTCAGCGCTTATCTCACCCATTGGGGTTTGTTTTTATTCGTGATTGTTTCCTGGATGGTTTGGGAGACGCGTGACTGGTTGGCGCATACCCCGCTGAGCGCCCTGAGAAAGTTGCAGCCCTACAAAGCCTGGATTCAGGCAGGGCTTTTCCTGCTGATCAGCCTGGTGGGGGTTTTGACCATCTGGCTCAAGGTGGCGATTGCCTGGTTCGTCTTACCTCTGGCGGTTTGGGCGGGTGTGCTCTTGCTGCGGCCAGGCCTGGCCGAGGTCAAGCGTTTTGTGCTCTTCCTGATTGGTACGGCTTTGATGCTGACCTTGATGGTCGAGGTGGTGGTTTTGGTGGGGGATATTGGGCGCATGAATACGGTTTTTAAGTTCTATTTGCAGGCGTGGACGCTCTTCGCTATCTCAGCCGCGGCGGCGCTGGGCTGGTTACTCCCCTCGCTTCCCGAGTGGTTGCCTCAATGGCGCCGGCCCTGGCTGATAGTTTTATGGGCTTTGATTTTTGGCGCGGCGCTTTTCCCTCTTTTGGGTGGCACGGCCAAAATAAGGGACCGCATGAGCCTGCGGGCGCCTCATACCCTGGATGGCATGGCTTATATGGCTTACGCGGAGTACGCTGAATCGTGGGGGATCATGGACTTGAGCCAGGATTATCAGGCTATCCGCTGGATGCAGGAAAATGTGCGCGGGTCGCCGGTGATCGTAGAAGCCAATTTGCGCAATTTATATCGCTGGGGATCGCGCTTTTCAATTTACACCGGGTTGCCCAGCGTGGTAGGGTGGGAGTGGCATCAGCAGCAACAGCGGGCGGTGTTGCCGGGCTCATGGGTCAGCGATCGCATCGCCGAAGTGGACAACTTCTACACCACCACCGATCTGGAGGCGGCCCGCGCCTTCTTGCGAAAATATAACGTGCGCTATATTGTGCTGGGGCAACTGGAGCGCGGGCATTACGCCAGCCTAGAGTTTGAAAACGGCGCTTTGGGTTTAGAGAAGTTCCCTGCGGCTGAAGGGGTGTTATGGCGCGCCGTCTATCGCCATGCCGATACGGTGATATATGAGGTCATCCCATGAGCCGCCAAAAGATTGGATGGCGAGATCAGGGGTAAAATAACCACACATGGGAACGCTCGGCGTTTGGTATCTGCTTCTCTTACTCCTTGGCTGGCTCACTGTTCCGCTAGCTTATCATCTCCTGCCGCGTCTGGCGGATCGCGGGTTTGCCTTTGCGCGCTCCATGGGTTTGTTGTTATGGGCTTATGTTTTCTGGATCCTGGCTTCTTTGAGGATTATCAACAACGATATCGGGGGGTTGCTTCTGTCTTTGCTGGTGGTGGTCGTCATTAGCCTGTGGGCATTGCGGCGCGAGGGAGCGGGTATGCTCCTGGCGTGGCTGCGCCTTCATCTACGCCTGGTGCTTGGCCTGGAGAGCCTGTTTCTGCTGGCTTTCATCGCCATGGGGGTGGTGCGCGCCGCCAACCCGGAAATTCTGGGCACTGAAAAGCCTATGGAACTGGCTTTTATCAACGCCATCTTGCATTCGCCCACCTTTCCGCCGCATGACCCCTGGCTTTCAGGATATGCGATTTCCTACTATTATTTCGGCTATGTCATGGTGGCGATGCTGGCAAAACTGAGCGACACATCCGCAAGCGTGGCGTTTAACCTGGGGGTGGCGCTGGTCTTTGCTCTGAGCGCCAGCGGGGCCTATGGCATGGTCTACAATCTGCTGGCGCGCCTGACTGGGGAAAGCCAGAATGGGAGAAGCGCCCGCCTGAGCGGGTATGCCTGGTTGGGGGTGCTGATGGTCTTGCTCATGGGAAACCTGGAGGGATTCCTGGAGGTGTTACACGCCCAAGGCATCTTCTGGCTCAGGGATGATGCAGGAAACCTGACCTCGCCCTTCTGGAGGTGGCTGGACATCCGAGACCTGAATGAGCCACCGTCTTTGCCCTTCTCCTGGATGCCAGGGCGTTATCTGTGGTGGTGGCGGGCTTCACGCGTGTTACAGGACTACGACTTCGCAGGCACGTGGAAAGAGATCATTGATGAGTTTC
>JBBILY010000217.1:0-1442 GCA_037444705.1 Chloroflexota bacterium
CCAGGCTTTCGCCCTGCTTGTCACCAGTAATTCGCGACTTTGAGAAAGCCATGCCCGACAAAAACAGAACCTTCCCAAATGCAAAGGGGCATGGTATAATCTCGCCCCGCGCCGCCTCTGGCGGCTTTGCTTGTGCTGATCGCTCGCAAGTGCAATTATATTTATGAGGATTGATACCCATGAACGAAATATTAAAGTCAGTTGAGGCCGCACCCAACCCTAACATTCCTGAACTTCGCCCTGGGGACGTCGTTAGGGTCTTCCTGCGCATTAAAGAGGGAAACAATGAGCGTGTTCAGGAATTCCGTGGCACGATAATCCGCCTACGGCGCAGTGGAAACAATGCTAATTTCACTGTGCGCCGCATCGCTAGCAACGGCATTGGCGTTGAGCGCACTTTCCTGCTACATTCCCCCCGCCTTGAAAAGGTCGTAGTAGAGCGCCATTCGCATGTGCGCCGCGCTCAAATCTACTTTCTGCGTGAACGTACGGGTAAGTCATCCCGCCTCAAGCAAAAATTCACCTTGTAACCTCTATTTCCTTGACACACAAGGCGCAGCACAAACCCGCTGCGCCTTGTGTGTTTTACGGCATCAGCCTGAGATGCCCTTCAGCGCTCGCTTCAATCTGCTCTCGATCCCACAACATAGGTTGATACTGGACATTACGCCACATCTCAACCATATCCGCATAATGTGGATGAAATGCATGGCCAGATTGCCCCGTCGTATGAATCGAGACCGAATTCTGGAAATTTCCCAAGTCCACGATCATGCGCATGGAAGGCAGCCAATCCACCTCGTAGGGCGAGGCAGCAGTAGCATTCCACCCTGTGGCATTGACGATTGACTCGCCTCCCGAGGTGCGGAACGGACCTCGATTGAAGAGGGCTTCAATCGGAGCCACACCCGATTTACCCAGGCTCTGATTTCGAAATATGGCTTGATGTAAATCTCCCCAGGTCCATTCGGTAGGATCTTGCCCTAGCAGTTCTTCCAACTCGTCCACGGCAGTCGCGAAAGCACGCTTGAAAATCTCATCGCGACTTTCTCTCTCAGGCGTATTCTTGTCGTCCCACCAGGGGCTTTGGGGTTGCTCCACCAGGCGACGCATCACCTCAAACCAGCGGCTACCACCTTCAGGATAGTAATCCTCAGGCAGATCATCGTGAAATGTTTCCGCTAGCAGATTTTTCCAAAAAACTTCAAAGAGCGCCGCTGCGGCCGAATCCATGTGGGCTTGAGAATCCCAACCCTGGAATAGAGCGCGCACCCCTTCCAGGCGCGAATCTTCTAGGGACAATTGCATCAAGATGGGCAGCAATGTTTCAGCGTTTAAGTCTTTATTGTCCCCCTGAATCTTCTTCATCCACTCTATGCCTATTGGCTTTGGATAGGATTCGATCAATTGCACAATGCGCCGAGCGCGATAGCCATAATCCC
>JBBILY010000217.1:1527-3385 GCA_037444705.1 Chloroflexota bacterium
TAAGGATAATCTTCACCTACAACAGCGTTGTTAGCGGTTACGATATAGCCTTTCTCAGGGTTATAGGCATAGGGCAATTCGTCAAAGGGTACATAACCATTCCATTCGAACGCATCGCTCCAGCCTGGCACAGGCAAGCGGCCATCTCCGCTGGTGCGGATAGGGATTTTGCCCGGCATCTGATAGCCAATATTGCCATCTACATCAGCATAGACAATGTTCTGCGCTGGTACGTCGAACTGGCCGGCAGCCTGGCGAAATTCTTCCCAATTCTGAGCCAGGTTCAACCCCCAGATGGCTTGAAAGGTTCGCGTGGGTTCGAGGGCTGTCCAGCGTAACGCAATGGCATAGGGCTGAGGTATCTCTAAGGAGGCCTTTAGACCAAAGTCTTCCAATTCGCCATAAGTGTCCGAGATGATTGGCCCATGACGCGTGTAGCGCACCGTGATTTCAACCGCCTCACCTCCCACAACCTGGATGACCTCTCTCACCTTTGCCATATCCACCCATTGCCCGTTCACCTCATACTGATCTGGGTTTTGAGGATTGACCTTCTCGATATATAAATCCATCACGTCTGGCCCTACATTGGTAAAACCCCAGGCGATGCGGTTGTTATGCCCAATGACCACTCCAGGCGCACCTGCAAATGAAAAACCAATCACGTCGAAGGGGCATTCTTTCCCCTTTGGTGAGCAATGCAAGCCCACTTCATACCAGATAGATGGCATTTGTATCCCCAGATGAGGGTCATTAGCCAACAATGGCCTTCCGCTCTCGGTGAGGTCACCGGAGATCACCCAGCTGTTAGAGCCAACCCCTCCACCGACTGCACCCAACAAAGCATCCAGCACAGCGACTTGCGCCTGTAATCCTTGCCATTTCAGAGAGGGGAGTGCTCTCAAAGTATGGGCTAATTCATTTGCTCCTTTTCTCGCCCACTCCTCCTTGTTGTTTGCCATGACCGCCTGGCTGCTTGCCTCACCCACAATCAGCGGATGATCGGCTGGATACGGCGGAACCAATTCCTCTAACTGCTCTGGGCTAAGGCTGCTAAGCAAAATAGCGCGGTCTATTTCCTCGTTCATGTTGCCGCGCAAATCCCAGGCCATAGCCTTGGCCCAGGTCATGGTGTGCAAAGGTTGCCAGGGCTCGACCCGATAATCTGGATTGAGCAACCTCAGGATTGTGTACTCCAGGCTCAAATCTTCGGATTTACGCCCTTGAAGATAGGCATTAACCCCTGCCGCGTATGAAGTCAAGATATCAAGGCTCTGCTGGTTTAATGCTTCGAGTTCACGTTGTGCCACACGTGCCCATCCCAGAGTCCGCAAGAACCGATCTGTGTCCAATTGGGATTCGCCAAACATCTCCGATAGGCGTCCAGAGCCAATATGTCGCCAGAAATCCATTTGCCAAAACCGATCCTGGGCATGGACATAACCCTGAGCAAAAAACAGATCATGTAAATTGCTGGCGTAAATATGAGGGACGCCAAACTGATCGCGGTAGATATCGACCGCTGCTTGCAAGCCTGGCACGTGAAGTTCGCCATTAATTTTAGGGAAAGAGCGGCGTACGGTCAGCGGAGCCACGACTGCCAGCACAACGGCCAGAATGAGAATCAGAGCGCCAGCCCATTTCAATAAACGGAGAAGAAAGCGCATCATGAGAGCTCCTTAGAACTACAATTTCAGGTCCAGGATTGAGCCCATTTCAGGTCCAGGATTGAGCTCTAGCCCCTTATCTCTATGATCTCAAAGTATTATCGGTCAGAATCGGCGTCTAATCAATGACCAATCGCCACCACCACCGCAATGGCATAATTTTGATCGTGGCTCAGGCTGAGAGACCACTC
>JBBILY010000218.1:0-3321 GCA_037444705.1 Chloroflexota bacterium
AGCACACGCCATGGGTTCGACCGTTTCCCACGGCGGCGGCGCATACTCCAATTGCTACCTCGTAGTTGCATACTCCCATCATACCATCCCCGTCTTGTGAGCGTCAAGTCGGGAAAAAGGACTTTGACAGAACCCGCCAGCCATGCTAAAATCTTATACGCAAAATACCGCCCGGCCGGGCTTCCGGCCCTCATTTGCTACTTAGTAATTGTCTTTGTTAGTCAAGGTGAGAGTAATTTTCTGTCGTTTATCTACGCGGAAATTCAGAAAGGTTTCTGAGCCCCGGTCGGACGATTGTAAACTACCCCTCCGGGGCGATTTTATTAATGGCCGGGCCGGGTGAAATCAAACGGCTTGATGTGAAAAGCCCTTTTTACCGTAAAGACTCTCTGAGACTACCTTGCCTCGATGGGGTTCAGGACGGCAAATCCGCCCGAAGCAATACTCTATCTAACTAAAAGGAGAATTCCGGTCGAAAGCGACCGCAAATTATTGAAAGATGAGCAAGAAAATACATTCCTCTAATAACAAACTACACATCATCCCATTGGGGGGATTGGGTGAGGTCGGCAAAAACATGATGGCTTACCAGTATGGGGATAACATCCTGGTCGTTGATGCCGGCTTGATGTTCCCCGAAAACGATATGCTGGGGATTGATTACATCATCCCCGATTTTCAGTATTTATTACAACACCGCCAGAAGGTGCGCGGTATCATCGTAACCCATGGTCACGAAGACCATACTGGGGCCATCCATCACGTGCTGGAACAAATTAACGCCCCCATCTATGCTACGCCGCTGACGCGCGGTCTGCTGGAGGTGAAATTGGGGCGGGGTGGCCTGGCTGACAGGGTGAAGATTCACACCGTGCACGCTGGCGATGCGGTTCAAATTGGTCCATTCAAGGTGGAATTCTTCCACGTGTGCCATTCTATCCCTGACAGTGTGGGCTTGGGTATCACCACCCCGGCTGGCCTGGTGGTTCACACCGCCGATTACAAGTTTGATCACACCCCGGTGGACGGCTGGCCGACGGATTATGCCAAACTGGCTGAATTTGCCGGACGAGGGGTGCTGGCTCTGTTGGCTGATTCCACCAACGCCGATAAACCTGGCTGGACTCCCTCAGAACGGGTGATTGACCCGGCTTTTGACCAGGTCTTCCGCCAGGCGCAAGGGCGCATTATCATCGCCAGTTTCGCCTCGCTGGTCTCGCGCATGCAACAGGTAGCCAACGCCGCCATACGCCATGGGCGCAAGATGGCTTTCGTTGGTTCCAGCATGATTGAAAACGCTCGCATGGCGCGCAAACTGGGCTATCTGGATATCCCGGATGAAATCCTGGTGAGCATTGAGCAGGCGCTCAAGATGGAGCCACGCCAGGTGGTTTTAATGTGTACCGGCACCCAGGGCGAGCCTACCTCCATCTTGGGGCGGCTATCCACCGGCACTAATCGCCAGTTTGACCTGATCCCCGGCGATACCGTGGTGCTTTCTTCGCATCCCATCCCAGGCAATGAGGAAAGCATCTATCGCACTATTAACCGTCTCTTCCGCCGTGGGGCCAATGTGATCTACGAGGCGATCGCGCCGGTGCACGTTTCTGGCCACGCCAGCCAGGAGGAGATGAAGTTGCTCTTGCATTTGGTGAAGCCCAAATATTTTGTCCCAATCCATGGCGAGTTGCGCCATTTGAAGCAACATGCTGTTCTGGCACAGGAGGTGGGCATTGGGGCAGAGCGCATCGCCGTGGTTGAAAATGGTCAGGTGATCGAATTTGAGAACGGCAATATGCACATTGGCGAACGCCTGCCGGGCGGCTACGTCTTTGTGGATGGCGCCGGGGTGGGCGAGATTGGCCCCAGCGTGATGCGCGAACGTGAGATCCTGGCGCGTGATGGCTTTGTGTTGGTCAATCTGGTGCTGGATCGGGACACCTGTCGCCTGGTGGAGGAACCTGAGATCATCACGCGCGGTTTTGTGCAGGCGGATGAGGCGGAGGAGTTGCTGGAAGCCACGCGGCGAATGGTGATTCAGACGGTTAACTGCACCAGCAATGGTAAAGTGAAGGAAGATCTGGAGCAAATGCTGAAGTCTTTCTTATACAGCAAGACCAAACGCCGTCCGATGGTGTTCGTCACCATGAGCAAGGCCTGAGGCAGGGGGCGAATCAGAAAAACCAGACGATGAGGTAGTAGCCAATGACTCCGGCCCAAAGCCAGGAGTCGATGCGGTCGAAGATGCCGCCATGGCCAGGGAGGATGTTTGAGGAATCTTTGGCGCCCACCTGGCGTTTGATCATGCTCTCCCCCAGATCGCCCAGGGGAGTGATGGCGGCCAGGATAAAACCCATAACTGCCCCGCGCAACAGGGTGAGGGCAGATTGGGAGCCAGCTCCAATGCGCCACAGGGCAGCCAGCAGCACACCGCCAATCACACCGGTGACAATGCCCCCTAGATAACCCTCCCAGGTCTTTTTAGGGCTGAGGCGTGGGCTAAGTCGGTGGCGTCCAAAGCGCATCCCGATAAAATAGGCGCCCGAATCGGCCAACCACACCACTGGTAGAACCAGCAACACCCACCATTTACCCTCTGGCAGATGGCGCAGGGAAATTAAATAGCCCCCAATCCAGCCAAAGTAAAGGATGCCTGCCAGGGTCACACCAAAGTCGGTGGCGGCCTGATCGCGGCCACGCTCATAAGCCAGCAGATGATAGGTCATGCTGGCCAGGGTGAGTAGGCTGAGCAGCCAGGTGCTGCTCTCAAAGCCGTTAAACACCCGCCCCAGTAAGAGCAGCAGGCTGCCGGCGACAATTAAAAAACCAGCGGGCTGCAGCCCGCCAGCGCGGAAAAGCAAGGTATATTCCCAGGCGGCCAGGGCCAGGATCAGGATCACTAAAAAAGCGTAGGGAAAACCTCCATAGGCAATTGCCAACAAGCCGACAGGGAGCAGGACGATGGCGACAATGAGGCGGCTAACGAGCATGGGCAGCGGCGTTCTCCTTGAGGGGTGTCAGTCCTCCATAACGCCGTTCGCGTTGGGCGTATTCATGAAGCGCTTTGAGCAACTCCTCACGGTCGAAATCGGGCCAATAGGTGGGGGTGAAATACCATTCGGAGTAAGCCCCTTGCCAGATCAGGAAGTTGCTGCCGCGCAGTTCACCCGAAGTGCGGATAATCAGATCGGGGTCAGGGACACCGGCGGTAAACAGGTATTGATTAACCAGGTCTGTGGTCACTTCTTCGGCTTTGACCCCATCCTAGATCATGCGTTGAATGGCACAGACGATCTCGTCGCGCCCACCGTAGTTGAAGGC
>JBBILY010000219.1:0-1361 GCA_037444705.1 Chloroflexota bacterium
GCTGGCAGCGGTGATGAACTCGGTGGTAGCCATAACTTTAATAAAAGTGGAGGCGGGGGTGGGTTGATCTTCAAGCGGGCGGGGGATGTATAACACCATCCCGGCGGGCAGGGAATTGGGATCAGGAATCTGGTTGACCTTCATCAACTCCTCTACCGAGATGCCAAAGCGCTCGGCGATCAGTCCCAGGGTATCACCAGGTTCAACCTGGTAGGGTTCCAGATTTTGGCTGAGGAACACCTCTTCAGTTGTTGGGGAGGGGGACGGCGCTTGAATGGCTGGGTTGGAGGCGGGGGTATGAGGCGTGAGCGCCACCGGGTTAACCGCTATCGAGGGGGCCGCCGGCGTCTGCAGGCGATCCCAAATGATCAATATGGTCAGGACAGTGCAAGCCGATACGAAGATGTTAAGCAGAATGAAATAAGCCAGTCGTTTCCACGCTTTCATCACTTTGTGCTCCCAGGCAAATCATAGCATAATCCGCTGAAAGGGACAATGCAGGAATGGCAAATGGAGGGTTGGGAGGGGGGTTGAGGCTAGCAGCTGGAATTCTGCAGGCTAAAGAGTATTTTCGGCATTTTGCCGGGCAGGGGAGCATAGAGAAGGCACCTATGGTATAAATGAGCGCGTGCAGCCTGAGTACAATTTCTATCCCGAACGCCGCCTGGGGTTGGGGTTACACCTGGCTCTGATGCTCTT
This sequence comes from Chloroflexota bacterium, assembly GCA_037444705.1. Classification (GTDB taxonomy): domain Bacteria; phylum Chloroflexota; class Anaerolineae; order Anaerolineales; family UBA4823; genus DATCYX01. The sequence goes on from JBBILY010000219.1 coordinate 700, forward strand.
GCTGGCGCTTTTTTCTGCCTGGGGTATCTGGCGTGCGGCACAGGCGTCTATTGGCCCGCAGTTTCTGATCTACGAGCTGTTCGCTTTTGTGGCCTTTCTTCTCTTGCCGGGGGTGACCTATGGCGCCTACGCATTGTACACCGCCCACTATCGCCTGGAGCGCAATGGCATCCACCTGCGCTGGGGGTTGCGCCATGAGGTCATCCCCATGGACAGCGTTGTCTGGGTGCGCCCTGCCAGGGATTTGGGCTTGCCCTTGCCCTGGCTACGCTGGCCAGGCGCTGTATTGGGGTTGCGCCGTTTACCCGATGGAAAGCCACTGGAATATCTGGCGGCAGAAACCAGGAACTTGCTCATCATCGCCACCTCGAAAGGCTACTTCGCCATCTCGCCCCGAGACGGGGCGGCTTTCTTGCAAGCCTATCAATCTTTGATCGAACTGGGTTCGCTTAGCCCCCTCTCGCCCCGTTCGGAATATCCGTGTTTACTGGTGATGCGTCTGTGGCGCACACCCTCCGCCCGCTATGTGTTGCTGGGTGGTTTGGTGGTTAATTTAACCTTGTTCATCTGGGTTAATCTGGCTATTCCCGAGCGCTCCCAGGTTATTTTGGGTTTTGTAAGGGGTGAAAGCGTCCCCGCAGTGCGCTTGCTCCTCTTGCCAA
>JBBILY010000219.1:1398-3312 GCA_037444705.1 Chloroflexota bacterium
GTTTCTTCTACGTGCTGGACTTTTTTCTCGGCTCGTTTCTCTATCGCCGCGCTGAAACGCGTCGGCAGGCGGCGGACCTCGCCAGCGCCACCGTGGCTAGCGCTCTGGCATATCTCCTCTGGATCAGTGGCCTCCTGGTCGCCTGCCTTTTCTTATTGGCGCTATACTTGATCCTGCGCCGTGGATGAAAGGTAAAATATCCCCAGGTTTAATGCAGTTATCCACAGAAAAGAGAGACTTATCCCCAGTTTAATCCCCAGAGCGTAGCCATGATCCAATCCCTGCTGCTAGGCTTCAGCCTCGGTTTGTTCATCGCTTTTCTGGCGTGGAAGGCGGGTGCCCTGAGTCTGAGCGGCGCCTGGGCAGCGACAGCCGTGGGTGGCCTGATCTTTGGCGTGGGTGGTTTGCCCTGGGCATTTCTCTTGTTGCTGTTCTTCGTCTCTTCGTCGTTTTGGTCAAAAGCGTTTGCCCACCGCAAAGACCCGCTGAGCGAGAAGTATGCCAAAGGCTCGCAGCGCGATTGGGGGCAGGTGCTGGCGAATGGCGGGCTGGCAGCTTTATTGGCGCTCGCCCATGGCTGGTTACCCGATCAAGGCTGGCTTTGGATCGCTTACGCAGCGGCTTTGGCTACGGTCAATGCCGACACCTGGGCAACCGAATTGGGGGTATTTAGCCCATCTTCACCGCGCCTTATCACCAGTGGCGCCAGTATCGAGCGAGGCACTTCAGGTGGGGTCACCCTGATTGGTTACCTGGCGGCTCTGGCTGGCGCGGCCTTGATCGCTGTTCCAGCCGCCTTTTTATCCTCGCCGATGATGGGCAAGGGGAACCTTGTCGCGGCAGTCATCCTGGGTGCCCTGGCAGGCTGCACCCTGGACTCTATCCTGGGGGCTACAATCCAGGCTATTTATTACTGTTCGAGTTGCCAGAAGGAAACCGAGCGCCATCCGACACACACCTGCGGCGCTCTCACCCATCACTGGCGTGGCTGGGGCTGGCTGAACAACGACTGGGTAAATTTCATCTCTTCCCTGGGCGGAGCCATGCTGGCCATCGCCTTGTGGTTTTGGCTGATGGGTTGATCAATCCATTAGGCAGAGCCTCTGGGCTTACCCCCCGATTTCGCTCATCACGCGGTTGAGAGGGATGATCCCCTCCGCCAGGCCATGCCCCCAGGGTTTATGCCAGATGCCCTCCAGGATGATTTGGCGTAAATCCTCTATATTTGCCCCCGCCCGCAGGGGGGTCAACAGGTCCACCTCGCCTTCGCGCAGCAAGCACAGGCGCAGGCGACCATCGGCTGTCAGTCGGGCACGCATGCAAGAAGCGCAGAAGGGCAGAGTCACAGAGGAGATAAAGCCCACCTCTCCCAGTGCGCCGCGCAACTTGAACAGGCGGGCTTCGCCATCCAACGCGCCGCCGTTGACGACCTCCAGCGCTCCCAGCGCTGCCTCAATGCGCTCCTGAATTTCGGCCGCGGTGACCACCTGTTTCAACTGCAGTTCGGTGGCTCCAGCGAAGGGCATCATTTCGATGAAGCGCACTTGCCAGGGATGCTCATAGGTCAGTTGCGCCAGGTGCACCACATCGGTTTCGTTATAGCCCCGCACCACCACCGCGTTAAGTTTGATAGGCGTCAGGCCTGTCTCTTCTGCAGCCAGAATCCCCTGCCACACATCTTCCAGTTTTCCCCAGCGGGTGAGGCGGCGGAATTTCTCGGGATCCAGGGTGTCCAGGCTGATATTCACCCGTTGCAAGCCTGCCTCTGCCAGAGGGCGCGCCAGGCGCGCCAGCAAGACGCCATTGGTGGTCATGGAGAGCGAGCGCACGCCCGGCGTGGCGGCAATTTCCCGCACCAGGTCAACCACATGAGCGCGCACCGTGGGCTCGCCTCCGGTCAGGCGAAACTTGTCA
>JBBILY010000220.1:0-3259 GCA_037444705.1 Chloroflexota bacterium
CCACCTCCACAGCCGTGGTGGACATCGCCCTCCTGCCGGCGGTCACCTTCGTGGTGTTGTGGCAGGGCTTCATCTTCCTGCGCGACAGTCAGGCGCCTAAACTGGTGATCGTCCTGATCGCTGTCCTGTGGGGAGTAGGCGGTGTGGCCATCTTGTATGCCCTCTCCAACTGGCTGGTAGAACTGTTGCCCCCCCTATGGATGCGACGCCTGCAACCCTTTGTTTTTGTCGGGCCTGGCGTGGCGATTCTGATGTGGTATTTAGCCATCCCTGCCCTGCGCACCCTGGTGCTTAGTTTTAGAGATGCCAATAGCAACCATTGGGTCGGCATCCAGAATTACATTTTTGCCTTCACAGACCGTGTCATGTTGGAGTCCTTCCGCAACAACCTGCTCTGGATGGTTTTTGGCACCTCGCTGTGTGTCGGCCTGGGGTTGTTGATCGCCGTGCTGGCTGACCGCAGCCGCTATGAAGCCATCTACAAAGCCATCATCTTCATGCCCATGGCTATCTCTTTCGTAGGCGCAGGGGTGATTTGGAAGTTTGTCTATACTTATAAAGGCGAGGGAGCCGGCATTTCCGAAATTGGCTTACTCAACGCCATCGTCCTGGCTTTGGGAGGCCAATCGCAACCCTGGCTGCAGATTCCTCCCTGGAACAATTTCTTTCTGATCATTATCATGGTCTGGCTGCAAACTGGCTTTGCCATGGTGATCATCTCATCGGCTATCAAAGGCATCTCAACCGAACTCCTCGAGGCGGCGCGTGTGGATGGGGCAAACGAGATTCAGGTTTTCTTCAAGATCATCATCCCTTCCATTCGCGGCACATTGATCACGGTGACCACCACCATCCTCATCTTCAGCCTGAAATTATTTGATATCGTGCGGGTGATGACCGGCGGCAACAATGGCACTAACGTCATTGCCAATGAGTTTTACCTGCAGCGCTTCACCTACGGCCATGCTGGACGTGCCTCTGCCATTGCCATTATTCTGTTGGTAGCCGTTATCCCCATCATGATTTACAACCTGAGACAATTTGGCGAAAGGAGGGCATTCTGATGGGCGCTAAAGGTAGTTTCTCCCGCCAAAGGTTAATCTCCAGCCTGTTGGTCAACGGGACATTGATCCTGATCTGCCTGGTTTGGCTCATCCCCACTGTGGGCGTTCTGGTCACCTCCTTTCGCAAGAGCGAGAGCATCTTCCAGAGCGGTTGGTGGACGATCTTCCCCCACCGCGAATATGTCAAAAGCGGCGAGATCAAACTCGATCCGTCGGTAAATGTAGATGGCCCGATCACTATCGAAGGCGTGACCCGCACTTTCGATGAGTGGCGCCAGGGGGTTGTCCTTCCCGATGGGCGCAAACTGGTATGGTATGGCAATAAACGAACGCGTCTGTTGGAAGTGCAGGAACGGCGCTGGGTGGGATTCGATGCCCGCCTGACCCTGGAAAACTATAAGAATGTGCTGACAGGTAAAGAGATTCGTTTCAGGGATGCCTCAGGGAAAGAAATCATTCGCCAGGGCAACGATCTGGGTGGCGCTTTCTTGAATTCTGTGGCCGTGGCGGTGCCCTCCACCATCATCCCTATCCTGATCGCCGCCTTCGCCGCCTACGGCTTCGCCTGGATGAATTTCCCAGGTCGCAAACTGCTCTTTACCATTGTGGTGGCTTTGCTGGTGGTGCCCCTGCAGATTGCCCTAGAGCCAATCTTGCAAGATTACACCCGCCTAAACCTGAACGGCACTTTTCTTGCCATTTGGCTGGCGCATACCGGCTTTGGCCTGCCGTTGGCCATTTACCTGCTCTTCAATTACATCAGCCAGTTGCCGCGTGACCTCCTGGAATCGGCCTTTATTGACGGTGCTTCGCACTTCACCATCTTTCTGCGACTGATCTTGCCCCTTTCCCTGCCCGCCCTGGCGTCTTTCGCTATTTTCCAATTCCTGTGGGTATGGAACGATTATCTGGTAGCTCTGGTTTTCCTGGGTGACCAGAATCGCGTCATTACCAGCGCTCTGGCGGCTATCGTGGGTGAAAAAGGCCAGGACTGGCACCTGCTTACTTCGGGGGCTTTTATCAGCATGATGTTGCCGCTGGCGGTCTTCTTCAGCCTGCAACGCTACTTTGTGCGGGGTTTGCTGGCTGGCTCGATTAAAGGCTAAAACGCTGGGGTGAGGTTCAGGCGATGAAGTACAGGCTATTAGGGCGCAGTGGGCTGTTGGTCTCGGAATTGGCTCTGGGGACAATGATCTTCGGCGAGGACAGCCCGCGTAGCACTCCTCCCGAAGAAGCCAAGCGCATGATCTGCCGCTTCCTGGAGGCGGGCGGTAACCACATTGACACCGCCAACGTTTATGCGGATGGACGCTCGGAGGAGATCGTAGGCGAAGCGCTGCGCGGGCGGCGGCATCAGGTGGTGTTGGCGACCAAGGTGCGCTTCCGCAGCGGCAGCGGCCCCAACGATGTGGGCCTCTCGCGCTATCATGTCATGCGCAGCGTGGAAGAGAGTTTGCGCCGTCTGCAAACCGACGTCATTGACCTGCTTTACATGCATTGTTGGGACCCTCTGACCCCTTTAGAGGAAACCTTGCGCGCTTTCGACGATCTGGTGAGCGCTGGCAAGGTGCGCTATATTGGCGTTTCGAACTTTAAAGCCTGGCAGTTGATGAAAGCGCTGGGATTGAGCGAGCAGCACGGCTGGGTGCGTGTCGTGGCCGCTCAATATCAATATAGCCTGGTGGTGCGCGATATCGAGGCCGAATTCATTGATTTGTGCCTGAGCGAAGGGGTTGGTCTGGTGCCATGGGGGCCTCTGGGGGGCGGTTTTTTAAGCGGCAAGTACTCGCGTGAGCAACGCCCCAGCGACGCTTCCGTCGGACGCCTGGCCACCACGCCTGATTATGATGAAGAAGCCTGGGTACGCCGTGCCACGGAACGAAACTGGAACATCATCGCCGTGCTGGATGACATCATCTCCAATTATGCGGGGCTGACTCATTCCCAGGTGGCGCTTGCCTGGCTGTTAGCACAACCCGCCGTGGCTTCTGTGGTCATTGGGGCGCGCACCCTAGAGCAACTCGAAGATAACCTGGCGGCGGTGAATGTGGATCTACCGCCAGATGAACTCGCCCGCCTCACCCAGGTCAGCCAGCCTACTGAGGGCTACCCCTATCGCTTTTTGCGCCAGTACGGCGGGCGTTGAGTCAAATAACCCACGATCACCTCATTTGTGAGGAGTCATCAGATGGCGG
>JBBILY010000221.1:0-3241 GCA_037444705.1 Chloroflexota bacterium
CTCCTCCATCGGCGGCGTGCTGCGCCACTGCCAGGTAGACGCCGACGAATTGATCAACTTCGTCCACGATCTGCCCCTGGAAGATTACCCCTCCACAGATCCACGGCTAGCAGAGGCGCTCTCCTCGCTGCCAGGCCGTAAATTCGTGTTTACCAACGCACCAGCCAGGTATGCCTGGCAAGCCCTGCGCGTTCTCGGCGTGGATAGATACTTTGACGGGATCTTTGACATCTTCTTCGGAGAATTAGAGGGCAAACCCTCGCCCAGAGTATACGAGAAAGTCTTGGCTGCCCTGGGCCGACCGGCGGAGACGTGCTGGCTGGTTGACGATTCGCTCGCCAACCTTCTGCCCGCCAAGGCCCTGGGCTGCCGGACGGTCTGGATCACCCCTGATGGGAAATCTCCGCCGGTCTATGTCGACCATACCATACGCCATCTCATCGAGCTGTGTGACACCGTTAGACGACCCCTCTTGCAGGAGGAGAAGTGAAGTTAAACTTCTTCGTGGCGCCAACCAACACGCCTTTTTTTACCTCTCTTAACCTCATATCAGGAGGATTTACCTGGCCCAGGTATCCCCTCGGGGTGGATTGCGTTGGTGACTTCTACCGGGCTCTTCACGGTTAGATTCCTGGGTCTGTTCTTTGAGGTTATATTTATAGGCCCTAATTAGGCAGCCTGCTTGAGCAACATCCAACCTTTGATAACTATCACGCTGGCCATCTTCATGCTGGACAAACCCTTCAGCCTCTTGCAATTCATTAGCGCCGGATTCGTTCCAGAGGGTATTTTTATCGTGTGCTCAAACCGTTAATCGTCTCCGCTACCTGTTGGGTGGGGAAAGATGGGATAACCACCTGTCTGCCGACGGTTATCTGCCTAATCCCTTTGGTAGCGTGGACATGATCATTGCCATTGATTGGATGTACTCCATTTTATTCTTATGAAAAAGCGAACCAACGGCAGTTTTAGGATCTGGCTGATTCTCGCGCTATGGCATTTATTGCCAATCTTGATTGCCTTCGTGTTGCTCCTGGTCAGGTAAAAAGAGGACTATCGCACCTCGGACACCAGCCGACCCATCCCATAGATAAACTCCAGGAGTATACTTATCCAAGCACAATGAGGATATATTAGGAGAGGAGATCAGACCATGACTAACCAGTGGCCACAACAGCAGAAAACATATCTCACCCCTGAACTTGTGGAAAACCTGACCGCTCGCTTAAAGCGGCTGGAAGGACACGTGCGTGGGGTTAATCGCATGCTGAACGAGCAAAAATCTTGCGAGGATATCCTGGTACAGTTAACTGCCATTAAGGCAGCCCTTAACCAGATCACTATTAAGTTGCTGGAGGCTCATGTTCAAATGTGTGTAGCCGATTATCTTCAGGATGAGAATACCGAGGCGTTGGACAGATTACAGGATGCGTTAGCGGTGGTCTTGAGGAACAGCTAACAATCTGGCTAGTGTACCTGCGACCCTATACAGATAGCAGGGGGGAATGCTCGCAGGCCCAAGTGACAATCAGATAATTTTCATCGAATATTAAGCATTAACTCTCTTGACCTTCCAGCGACTGGAGGGTGTAGAATGTTTTATACCATGCCTAACGGAGAAACGCAGATGCAGATTAAAGAATTATCGGAGAGAACCGGATTGTCTGATAAAACCATTCGCTTCTACGAAGAAGTCGGCGTATTGCCTCCACCAAAACGTCTGCCCAACGGCTATCGCGATTACGATGAAGCCGACGTGGAACGCGTCAAGTTCGTGGCGGGATTGCGCCGCCTGGATTTCTCTCTGGATGATATTGACGAAACCCTGGCCATGCGCGACCGGGGCGAGGCTCCCTGCCGGGTGGTGCTCGCTTTGTTGTCTGCCAAAGCCGACGAAATCGTCGAGCGGATCGCTGAACTGAGCCGCCTGGAAAAGGATTTGCGCCGGCTCTATTCCCTGGGACTGACCTTTCCCACTGATGATGTGGACGGCAAGAATTGTGTCTGTCATCTGGTCAGTGAGGAGGCATGAGCCATCTGGCCTGGCACAAGCAGGCAACCCGGGTTTTGCGAAAAAAAGATTGACACATATGGAGAAATCGATGATGGCAAAAGTAGAACAAATCGAATTTGACATTCAAGGCATGACTTGTGATTCGTGTGCCCTGCACGTGGAAAGGGCTTTGAAGAAGGTGCCCGGCGTGCGTAAGGCGGAGGTGCCGGGCTGGAAATCGGGGCGCGCCAGTGTCGTCCTGGAAGGGGAGATAGACAGCCAGGCGCTCATCGAATCAGTTCGAAAGGCCGGGTATGGCGCGGCAGTGAAAACCCGCAAACCGCTGGTTGAACGCCAGGATGAAGAACCAGTCTCATCCGATGGCCGTGGGGACGGCCGTTTCGACCTGATGGTCATCGGGGCTGGATCGGCGGGGTTTGCTGCGGCGATCAAAGGCGCCGAATTGGGCTTTCGCGTGGCTTTGGTGGAAGCAGGTACCATCGGCGGCACCTGCGTCAACGTGGGCTGTGTGCCCTCCAAGACCCTGATCCGCGCCATGGAACAGTATCACCTGGCCGGGACGCACCGCTTCCAGGGGGTGGAGACCGCCGCGGGTCGCCTGGATTGGCCGGTGGTAATCGAGAACAAGGACAAACTGGTGGCGGAAATGCGCCAATCCAAATACATTGACGTCCTGGCGGCCTACCCTGAAATCACCTACATCCAGGGGCGTGCCCGCCTGACCGGTGGGAACGGGGTGGAGATTGAGGGGCAGGCCTACGCCCCGAATAAGATCATCATCGCCACCGGGGCGCAGCCCTGGGCGCCGCCTATCCCCGGTTTACAAGAAAGTGGTTACCTCACCAGCACTACCGCCATGGAACTGAGAGAACTGCCTCGCTCGATGATCGTGCTGGGCGCTAACGCCGTCGGCCTGGAGCTGGCGCAGGCCTTTGCCCGCGCCGGGACGCACGTCACCTTGCTAGAACTGCTGCCGCGCATCGCCCCCTTCGAAGATCGGGAGATCAGCCAGGCGCTGCTTGGCTACCTGGAAGAGGAGGGTCTGGAGATACTCACCGGCTTTGAGACGCAACGTGTCGAGCGACGAGATGGGCGCTATCTCTTATTCGGGACACGAGGCGACCAGGCAATCACCCTCGACGCCAAGCAGCTGCTGGTGGCAGCCGGCCGCCGCCCAAACACCGCCGGGATGGACCTGGAGGAAGCCGGTGTAAAATTGGGCAAGCG
>JBBILY010000222.1:0-3230 GCA_037444705.1 Chloroflexota bacterium
ATCGTTGGGAGGCTCTTATGGGAAAGGCTCGCTTGATAATTGTAGAAGACGATTTCGATATTGCCAACATGTTGCGCCTTTACTTCACCAGTTTACAGTACGATGTAGACCTGGCAGGGCGCGGCTCGGAAGCCCTGGAAAAGACGCGCCAGAACATGCCCAACCTGATTGTGTTGGACATCATGCTCCCGGACATGGATGGGTTTGAGGTGTGCCGCATTCTGCGCACCACCACCCGCACCAGCCATGTGCCGATCATCTTTTTAACCCAGAAGGACGAGCGCAGAGATAAACTTCAAGGGCTGGAACTGGGGGCTGACGATTACATCACCAAGCCCTTTGATATCGAAGAATTGAAGTTGCGCGTCCAGCGCGCCATCACCCGCGCCGAGCAACAAAGCCTGACCGACCCCCACTCTGGCCTGCCTTCGGGGCGCCTGATTGAAGAACAGTTGCGCCGAATCATCCGCCAGCAGGGTTGGGCGCTCATGGATATTCGGATTAACCACTTTGAGCCTTTTAAAGAGGTCTATGGGTTTGTGGCGGCCGCCGATGTTTTACGTTTTACGGCCATGTTGATGGGGGAGGTGGTGGACGAACTGGGCGACCCCAATGATTTCATTGGCCATGCCTCAGGCGATAATTTCATCCTCATCTGTTCTGAAAGCCAGGCGCCTGCTATTCGCCAACAATTGAAAGAACGCTTTGCCACTGAGGTGCTTTCGCACTATAACTTCATGGACCGCGAGCAGGGTTACATCCTCACGCGCGATGAAAATGGACAGGCGGTGAAAACGCCCTTGATGAATCTCTCGATTGGGGTGGTTTCCCCCTCCCAGCAGGAGTTTGCCGATATTCGCGAGATCACTGAACTGGCTGCGGAAGCGCGCCGCCTGGACGTTTGAGGGCTGGGTTTTGAACTAGCCATGGCCTCTGTCGATTCGCTGGCTCTGGGTATAGTGGTGTTGCTCTTGGGGGTGAGCCTTATGGGGCTGACGCTGGGGGTGGCGCGCCTGGCACGGCGCCGTCCATCGCGGTCGCCCAAGCCCACTCTCCCCCCCGTTCCGCTGGAACTGCCCCGCCACGCCGATGCTGTCCTTTTGGTACAGAAAGGGGGGCGGATGCTCTATCTCAACCCCCAGGCGCGGCAATGGTTCCACATCGCCGATGAGCACGCCGACCTGGAGCGCCTGGCGCGCCGCACCCGCCCCAGCGAAGTGCTTTTGGGGTTGTGCGCCACAGAGGGACGAGGGCGTTTCCTCCTGGACGGCCGCCTGGTTGAGGCCACCTCCTATGATGTCCCCTATCTGGGTGAGCGCGCCTTGCTGGTCTCCCTGCGCCGCCCCCAACTGGTGTTAGATGTCGAAGCCCAGGCTGCCCAGGACGGACATCTACCCGCTTCCTTGCAGGCTTTTAGCCTTCTCACCGAGATCATTCAGTCCATGGCTGCCAGCCTGAACCTGGATGTGACCCTGCGCTCAATTATGGAGGGGGTTGAACGTCTGATCCCCACCGATTTCATTGAGATCAATCTCTGGGATGCGGCCAGGCAGGTATTCACCCCCTATCGCTTGAGCGGCGCAGCGGAGGAACGCCATCTGGAACGGGGCAGCCAGCGTTCCAGCCTTAACCAGGGATACACCGCTTATCTGGCCCTGCACCGTCAGCCCTTGCTCATCCCCGATGTTAATGCCTATCACCAGGCGCGGCCCAATGGAGAATACCAGAAAGTCCCAATCCACTCTTTTCTAGGTTTTCCCCTGGAGGTGGGTGAAGAACTGATTGGCACCCTGGAGCTAGCTTCGACCGTCAAAGATAATTATGATGAAAACGACCTGGAATTGGTGCGCATCCTGGCGCGGCAGGCGGCCGTGGCTTTGCGCAATGCCTTGTTATATGAGGTCGAGCAAAAGCGCGCTCAGGAACTCTCGGCGTTGGCAAATTTGGCCCAGGTGGTCAGCACCCAGCAAGACGCTCCAGACCTGTTCGCTCACCTGGTGGAGAGCATTGCCCCAGCCCTGGACCTGGAAGTACTTGGATTTCTGATATATGATGAAAATCGCCGCGCCCTGCAGGGCAAATGGCCTTTCCTGGGCTTGCAACCCACCATGATCGAGTGGGTGCAATTCCCCATCCATGCGGGTAGCGCAGCCGAATCTTTGTGGAGCAAGCAGACCCCCATCATCAGCGACGACGCCCCCAACGAGCCGCGCCTACGCGCCTTTGGCCTGGACCATCTGGCCCTTGCGGCGGGCATTCGTCACATGGCGCTGATCCCATTGGCGTCCGGGGGGCGAGTCTTGGGTTACCTGGTGGGCGGCGATAAACGGGATGGCACGCCCTTTAATGACGAGGACGTGCGCCTGATGACGATTATTGCCGGACAGGCTGCTCCCATCATTGAAAACACAGGCCTGGTAGCGCAATCGCGCCGCCGCGCCCAGCGGGCTGAAACCCTGCGCCGCATTGCCAGCCTGACCAGTTCCACGGCTACGCCGGATGAGATGCTCAAGTTTTCCCTCCAGGACCTGGCGCGCCTGTTCCAGGCTGAGTGCGCCGTGGCTTTCATGTTTGATGAGACGCGGGGAGAGTTATCGCCTCACCGTTTCTCCCTATTTGGCGTGGCGGAGGAAGCCTTGCTGCGCCTGAAGCACCTGTCAGTTGATGAGGCTGATTTTCGGCGCACAGCCTGTGGCAGCCAGCAGGCGCTCCTCAGCTCAGACCTGAACAATGATCTCAGTGTTGCTCCTTTTTACCAGACTCTGGCTGAGGCCCTGGGAATGCGTTCGGCCATGATGGCCCCCTTACCCACTCAGGGTGGAAGTTTGGGCGAGATTATCCTGGGTGCGCCGACAGCCAATTTCTTCGCCCACGGTGACCTTCAAACCTTGAGCATTGCCGCCGGGCAATTGGCAGGGGCGATCGAGCGCGCCCGCCTCGAATTGCAGACTGATGAGAGCCTGCGCCGCCGCGTGGAGCAATTGACCGCCGTGGCTCGCATCAGCCGCGAGTTGAACACCACGTTGGATTTAAGGCATTTATTGCGCCGCGTGTATGATGAGGTCTTGCGCACCACCCGCGCTGACTGCGGCACGATCATGCTCCTGGATGTCCCCTCTCTGGCGCACGAAGCTCAGGAAACCCAGACGCCGCGGCTGCTGCTGCACCTGGGGGATGAGCCAGGGGCAACCCTGCACCCTGTGGAGCATTGGGTTTTGCAGCTTGGTCAG
>JBBILY010000223.1:0-3184 GCA_037444705.1 Chloroflexota bacterium
GGAGACCAATCGTCCGCCCTTCTTCCCCAGGTTCTTATCCAACGCCGCCATGAAGATCGCCGAAATGCGCAAAGGATTCTCGCGGCGGCAGATCAACCCCGAAGCCGCGGTTGCCCAGATTGCTCCTCGCCCCCTGCTGCTTGTATTTGGTGACCGAGACAGGTTCATTCGCCAGGATCAGGCCATGCGTCTATTTATGGCGGCCAGGGAACCAAAATATTTATGGCTGATGAAGGACGTTGGCCATAGCCAGGTTCGGGCAATCATTATGGCGCAATTAACTTCCGCGGTCATCCAATTCTTAGATGGGGCTCTCCGCCCCAATGAAAAACACAGCCTCGATTCACAAAGGGCCAACCACACCGTCTTCGGCTTGAGAGAGGCACTCGCTCAGGTAAAGGTGTTTCACTTCAGCCGGTTTGCACCCGGCCAGCGCAGGCAGCCAGGTTTCTCTTCGCCTACCTCAGGCAGCTGAATCCGACCGTTTAACCCATACCCACAAAGATTTTCACCTGGCTTGACAAGCCTCTCTTTTTCTGCTATGCTTAATCTACCGACCGTTCGGTAGGGAGCCAAAGGAGAGGCGATGACGCGGGATGAGATTCTAGAGGCGGCTGCTCAAATCTTTCGTCAGAAGGGTTTTCACGCCGCCTCCATGCAGGACATCGCTCAGGCGGTGAACCTGCAAAAAGCCAGCCTCTATCACCATGTCTCCAGCAAACAGGAGATCTTGCTGGCACTCCTGGACCGGGCTCTTGACCTGCTGATTGAGCATATCGAGCAGGTGCTGGCACAACCCCTGCCCCTGGAACAGAAACTACGCCAGGCTATCATTGCCTATTTACAAGCCATGCTGGAAAACCGCGATCTGGCGGCAGTGCTTCTCCTGGAATATCGCTCCCTGGAAGAACAGTATCGCGCCCGCCATATCCCCCGCCGCGCCCGCTTCGAGCGCCTGTGGCGGGATTTGATTCAAGAGGGGGTGAATCAGGGCCTGTTCCGTCCCAGCGACGCGGCTCTCACCGCCCGCACCCTCCTGGGTGCCCTCAACTGGACCATCACCTGGTATCGTTCCGATGGTCCTCTCTCCCCCAATCAGGTTGGTGAACAGGTGGCCGAGATGTTTTTGCAAGGCTTGTTATCGCGGAAAGGGTAAACCGTGGCTCAAGGGCTGCCGCGTGCCTCTTCTGAAGTGCGTTTCTTCCCCACAGCGGGGGGCGGACGCATCTACCAGATCCCGCTGCAGGAATTCCCCATCTTGTGGGGATATGCCTATCTGGTCTTTGTAGAAGACAACAGTGTCTCCTATCGCGTCCTGATTGACAGCGGCTCTGGCTTCGGCGATTCCAACCGCCACCTGGAAGAAGGGCTGCGCCAGGTGGCAGACCTTTTGGGCCAGCCTCTGGGTTGGGAAGATTTGACCCACATCCTCATCACCCATGGTCACATTGACCACTTCGGTGGGCTCACCTACCTGCGCCCGCGCACCTCGGCCAAAATTGGCGTGCATGAGTTAGACCTGCGCAATCTAACTCATTATGAAGAGCGCGTGACCCTGGTCGCCCGCCGCCTGGAAGACTTCCTCATTGAAGCCGGGGTCTCAGATGAGCGCCGGGCGCAACTGCTGGAGATGTACACCTTCACCAAAGGCCTCTACCACTCGGTGGCAGTGGACTTTACCTACGAGGCGCTGGGGATGCGTTTGGGCCCCTTTGAGTTCTTCCATGTACCCGGGCACTGCGCCGGGCATGTGGTCATCCGTCTGCACGATGTGCTCTTCAGCGGGGATCATGTGCTCAATAACATTAGCCCGCATCAATCCCCGGAACGTCTCACCCTTTCCACTGGTCTGGAACATTATTTAAAGTCACTGGACGCATTACAGGCCTGGGCTGGCTCAGTGCGCCTGACGCTGGGTGGGCATCACGATCCCATTCACGACTTGGCGGCGCGGCTGGAGGCTATCCGCCAGGTGCACCGCCACCGCCTGGATCAGGTGCTGGAAATCCTGCAACAGCCGCGCACCATCGCCCAGGTCTCACAGGCCCTCTTTGGCGAAGTGCATGGTTACAACGTGCTCCTGGCCTTAGAGGAGGCAGGCGCCCACGTGGAATATCTATACCAGCGGGGTCTGCTGAGCATCGCCAACCTGAAGGAGGTGGAAAGCAACCACCAACCTGTTCCCATCCTATATCGCCGTGTGAAATAAAAGGAGTGTCCCCATGTTCTCATTTGAACCCAGCGAAGAACAAAAGATGCTGATCGAGTCCATCAACCGCTATGCACTGAGCGACCTGCGCGCCAAAGCCCATGAGGCGGATGAGAGCGGCCAGTTCCCCCAGAACCTGATCGAAAAGGGCTGGGAGTTGGGCTTCTTGCAGGCCTCCATCCCCGAACAATATGGCGGCTTCGGTGAACGCTCGGTGGTGACCGGCGCTTTGGCAGCCGAGGAAATGGCCTATGGCGACCTAGCGGGAGCGCTGGCAGTGATGGTGCCGGGGCTGTTCGCACTGCCCGTGCTGCTGGCAGGCAATGAAGAGCAGAAACAGCAATATTTGCCCCCCATCATCGAAGGCGAATGGCGACCCTACACAGCCGCCTTGATCGAACCCTATTTTGACTTTGATCCCAACGACCTGCGCACCACTGCCGTAGATGAAGGCGATACCTATGTGCTCAACGGCCACAAAGGCTATGTACCCTTTGCCAACGAAGCCCCAGCCATGATCGTCTATGCCCGCCTGGACGGTGCCACCCAGGGCTTCATCGTCCCTGCAAGAGCAGAAGGGCTAAGCGTGGGAGAGCGCGAGAAACTGTTAGGTATCCATGCCCTGCCATTATACAAAGTCAGCCTGAAGCAGGTGCGCCTGCCCAAAGAAAACCGCCTGGGTGGTCCCCAAGGACATGACTTCGCCCCCATCCTGGCAGCCAGCCGCGTAGCCCTGGCAGCGATGGCGGTGGGTCTGGCGCGTGCCGCCCTGGAATATTCGCGCGATTACGCCAAAGAGCGGGAGGTGTTCGGGGTCAAGGTAGCCCAGAAACAAGCTATCGCCTTTATGATCGCCGAAATGGCTACCGAAATTGAAGCCATCCGCCTGCTTACCTGGGAGGCAGCCTGGATGCTGGATAAAGGAAAAGACGAAGCCTATAAGCACGCCTATTTAGCCCACAGCGGGGCCATAGA
>JBBILY010000224.1:0-3035 GCA_037444705.1 Chloroflexota bacterium
GAAGAGGACCATTTTGATTCATTTGTCAAGGAACTTTGAGAAAGCCATCGGCTCAGGCGCGCACATAGATCGGGTTGCTGAAAATCCAGCCCCTCTTTTTCCCCAGATAATCTATGTAAACCTCCACGCGATATACGCCCGGTTCGGAGGTGATATAGGTACAGACTGGGCGCCTGTTCCACACCTTGACCACGTGACCATCTTTGAGCAGGCGGCAGTGGGTGGGGCGAGGCAGGCGGATTTGCAAGGTGACTCCGCTTTGTGCGGAGATTTCATCCCCCATCCAGGCCAGGGCGTCTTTCCCCTGAGCCGTGAAGCGAAAACCCCGTGTGGAAGCCGGCAGATCATAGCCAATAAAAGCATGCCCCTGCGCCAGCGCCTGCAAAATCAAACGGCGGTCTCGGCTAAACTCACCACTCAAGGGCTCTGGCAGAAGCAGATGGGTGTTAATCGTGCGAAAGTGAAATTCGTATGGGAAGAGGACGCGCCGCAAGGGCCCCAGGCTGGCTGGGCGGGCGTGAGCATCAGAGCCGCCAATAGCCACCAAGCGTTGTCCCTGGCTCAACAATTCATCCCATTTACGCAAGGCTTGCGGGTGCGGGCCATGGGCGATACTGCGAGGGTTATAGGCGTAGTAAATCGCATGAAGTTTGGTTTTGAGCAGAGATTTGAACTCGGAAAAACCATTCCATAATTCCAGGCCAGAAAAGCCGCGCACTTCCCAATCCACCCAGGAAATATCGCCCTCACCCACCGCCGGTGCGGCTGGATCAACGGGATGGGCGATGAAAGCCAGCCCCTCCGCTCGCCGCACGCTATCCACCAATAACTGGGGGTCATATGCCAGAGGTGCCAGTTCGCGCTCAGCCCCAAAGACTAACAGGTGGTTCTTTTGAGGCTGGCGGGTTGCATCGTGAATCTCCTCACCTATCAGGAGCAGCAGGCGGCGTTCGCCCTGGTGATAATAGTCCTCGAGACCGCCTACCCACACGTTATGGTCAGTGACGATGACGGCATCTAACCCCGCCTTGAGAGCCGCCTGGATGATCTCACCGTGACTGGCATGTCCATCGGAATAACGCGTGTGCATGTGGAGATTGACGACAACTTCGTGCATAGGCTGGACGATTTGACTATTCTGTCAACGAAAGGTATAATCCGCCTGCTGAATTCTTGAACGAGCGGTTCGGAGGATATTGTGGAAACTTATTTAGACATTGCGCTGATTATAACGTCTATCGCCCTGATTGGTAGCGTTATCTTGCAAAGTAAGGGGGCCGGCTTGGGCGGGTTGAGCGGCGCGGATACCGGCGGCATCTTCACTGCCCGCCGTGGGATCGAAAAAATCTTATTCCGTGTGACCATTGTCCTGAGTGTATTGTTCTTCATCCTGGCAATTGCTACAGTGATCGTCACGGGTTAGATGTTAACATTTTCAGGTAGCCTGGGTCGGGTTTCAAGCGCCGGGGAATGTCACCGCGGGCGAGGCCGGTGGCGTAACCCCGCCCCCCTAAAATCTCATACCTGACCCTGGACACCCAAACCCCAACATCTGGTTAACTTTGAAACAACTGCGTTGGCAAATCCTGATCGTCATATTGGCGCTGGCTGTGATTGGCGTGCTGCTCCTGGGGCAACAGCCGCCATCTCTGCGGCCGACGAATACAGTGGCTCCTGTTACGGGTGGTGTGTACACTGAGGCGATCGTTGGCGCCTTTGGCCGTCCCATTCCGCCGCTGGATTTCTATAACCAGGCAGATCGCGATCTGGTGCGGTTGCTCTATAGCGGATTGGTGCGTTTCGATGATCACGGCCTGCCCCAGGGCGACCTGGCGGAATCCTGGGGCATTTCTCAAGACGGCACAGTTTATAATTTCTCCCTGCGCTCTGGACTCGTCTGGCATGATGGTGAGCCTGTCACCAGTGACGATATTGCTTTCACAGTCGAATTGTTGCGCAGTAAGGACTTGCCTATTCCCGACGACCTGCGCGCCTTATGGCAGCAGGTGGAAGTCAAAGTGTTGGATGAGAAGACCCTGCAGTTTCGCTTGCCCGAACCCTTCGCCCCATTCCTCGATTATTTGAGTTTTGGCGTATTACCCAAACATTTGCTGGGGTCCATCCCCGCCGCCGATCTCTTGGAGGCGGAGTTTAACCTGCATCCGATTGGCAGCGGACCCTTCCGGTTCGAGCGCCTGATCGCTGAAAATGGGAGCATTCAGGGCGTGGTGCTTTCAGCCTTTAAGGATTATTACGGTAGCCGACCTTACCTGGACCAGGTGGTTTTCCGCTATTACGCAGAGGCTCCAATGGCTCTGGAAGCCTATCGTCGAGGTGAAGTCCTGGGTATCAGCCAGGTGACTCCAGATATCCTCGGCGAGGCGTTAAAAATTCCCACCCTGCGCCTGTACAGCGGGCGACTACCCCAGTTGACATTGATTTTCCTCAACCTCGATGATGCAAAACTGCCCTTCTTTCAAGATGCCAGCCTGAGGCGCGCCTTTTTAATGGGCATCAATCGCCAACGCCTGGTGGACCGTATTTTAAACGGGCAGGCGATTGTCGCCGATGGGCCTATCTTGCCCGGCTCCTGGGCGTACTACGAAGGGATTGAGCATCTGGAATACAACCCTGACGCGGCCCTGGAGGCGATCAAGAAAGCCGGCTACACCATCCCAGCCGAGGGAGGAGCGGTGCGGCAAAAAGATGGCCAGGCGCTCTCTTTCGAGATGGTTTATCCCGATGACCCCTTACATAGCGCCCTGTTTCAAGCCATCCAGGCCGATTGGGCTAAACTGGGGATCGAGGTCAAACCTGTGCCGCTGACTTATGACGAATTGGTGGATAATTACCTGGAGCCGCGCACCTATCAGGCAGCCTTGGTGGACCTCAATTTATCGCGCTTCCCCGACCCCGATCCATACCCCTTTTGGGCCCAGGCGCAGACCACGGGTGGACAGAACTATGCCCGCTGGAGCGATCGCCAGGCCAGCGAGTTCCTGGAACGCGCCCGTGTCACCGTAGATCTGGGCGAG
>JBBILY010000225.1:0-3029 GCA_037444705.1 Chloroflexota bacterium
GCTCCGATTACGGCTACAATGTATTGGATTGGGCTTTCAGTGCTCAATTCTTTCCTCCTTCTCTGGCTTAGACGGACAATGCTAATTTGCCTAGTCTTGATTATATTTGTGGAACGGGAAATGCACAAGTACAAATTTGCACAAATTGGAAGGATAAATTTCCCCCCTGACCCTTGCAGTCTGGCTCTCTGGGCTATTTTATAGTTACCGTCTATAATTACACCCTGTAAATTACAATTGCTCATTGTATCTATCATTTTGGTTTCAAGTAGCAGAGACATCCTGATACTGATCTTATTGATGCCAGTCATAGCGGAAATATCTACGAATAGGAGTATACATGACAGGTGACCAAATTCTACGGGTTCGGCTTTCCAATGGTTTGCTGGTCTTGTTGAAGGAAATACATACGGCTCCCATCATCAGCCACTGGGTTTGGTATCGGGTGGGTTCACGGAATGAAACCCCAGGGATCACCGGTATCTCCCATTGGGTCGAACATATGCAATTTAAGGGCACGCCCCAGTTCCCGGCGACTGTGTTAGATAAAGCCATCTCGCGGGACGGGGGCTATTGGAATGCTTTTACCTTCATGGATTGGACCACCTACTTTGAAACCATGCCTGCCGACAAGATTGATTTAGCCCTGCGGTTAGAGGCAGATCGCATGGTCAATAGCGTCTTCGACCCGAATGAGGTTGAAGCAGAACGCCAGGTCATCCTTTCGGAACGCCAGGGTAACGAAAATGAACCCCTTTTTCGCCTTGGCGAGGCGGTACAGGCTGCCGCGTTTCGCTTACACCCATATCGCCACGAGGTGATCGGCGAAACCGAGGATTTACGAAAAATCCAGCGCGATGATCTATTTCGCCATTACCGGACGTTTTATGTACCGAACAATGCTGTGCTGGCAATAGCAGGGGATTTTGACACTGATAAGATGTTGCATCGGGTTCGTCAGTTATTTGAGCCAATCCCTTCGGCCCCTTTGCCCGAGCAACATATACCCCCTGAACCAACCCAAGCCGAAGAACGGCGGGTAATGGTCGAGGGCCCGGATGAGACGACCTACCTGGAAGTGGTTCACCATGCCCCAGCCGCTACTCATCCAGACTTCTTCCCGTTTACGGTGTTGGATAGCCTGCTGACTGGTCCCAGCAGTCTCAATATGTTTGGAGGGGGCATTTCTAACAAGACCTCGCGACTCTACCGTGCGCTGGTGGAGAAAGAACTGGCGGTTAGTGTTCATGGAGGGTTGCAGGCAACCATTGATCCTTTCCTGCATACGATCACAATCATTGTTCGTCCAGGGCGCTCGGTGGAAGAAGTTCTGTTGGCGACGTTTGATGAGGTCAAACGCATCCAGGATGCCCCTCCGCCCTCCGAGGAAGTCGCACGGGCGGTCAAACAAGCGCGGGCTTTATTTGCTTATGGTAGCGAGAGCATCTCCAACCAGGCCTTTTGGATGGGATTTTCGGAGATGTTTGCCTCCTATGATTGGTTTGAAAACTATCTGCATCGTTTGGAGACTGTCACACCAGAAGAAGTGCAGCGCATTGCCCAGGTTTATTTGCGTGACTACAACCGCGTAGTTGGGGTTTATCTCCCATCTGACTTAGAGGAGAAAGGGGCATGAATCATCCGATGTGGAAGCGGAATCAAGGCGCTAATGCAGGTTCTACTTGGCTGAACACTCTCCCTGGCCCACAGGACATCACCCGTGTTGAACTCCCCAACGGGATCGTAGTGTTAGCACGGGCGAACTTCAACAGCCCCTCTGTAGCGCTGGGTGGATATATCCAGGCAGGCTCTATTTTCGATCCGGATGAGAAGTTGGGATTGGCAGACTTTACCTCGGCAGCGTTGATGCGCGGCACTGCCCAGCATGATTTTCAAGCCATTTATGACGCTTTAGAATCGGTGGGAGCCGGTTTGGGTTTTGACTGCGGTACGCATACGATCGGGTTTGGGGGCAAAGCCCTGGCGGAGGATTTAGATCTGTTGCTGTCCATTCTGGCTGAAGCCATACGGCAACCGGTATTTCCTGAAGATCAGGTCGAACGATTGCGGGCACAACTCCTGACCGGTTTGGCTATACGCGCCCAGGATACAGGTGAGATGGCCTCCTTAACCTTCGATCAAATCGTTTATAAAGGTCATCCTTACAGTCGCCCAGAGGACGGCTATCCTGAAACATTACAGGCAATCTCTCGCGCCGATCTTGTGGAATTTCATCGTCGTCATTTTGGGCCTCGAGGGATGGTGGTTGTGGTCGTGGGAGCTGTAGAACCCGGGCGCGCGGTAGAGCGTGTGGCCGAATTTTTGGGCGATTGGAAGAATCCCCAACAGCCACCGCCACCTTCGCTTCCGCCTCTTACTCCTTTAAATGGGGTGGACGTCCAGCGGGTGATTATCCCGGGAAAATCTCAGGCAGATATCGTTATGGGGGTAGCCGGACCACCACGACGCTCGCCTGACTTTATGGCAGCCTCACTGGGCAACAGTATCTTGGGTCAGTTTGGCATGATGGGGAGAATTGGGGATGTGGTGCGTGAGAAGGCCGGCCTGGCCTATTATGCTTATAGCAGCCTGAGTGGTGGCATAGGTCCGGGTCCGTGGAGTATCTCTGCGGGAGTAGACCCGGCTAATGTAGATTGGGTGGTAGACCTGATCCGCCAGGAAATCAAGCGCTTTGTGAGCGAGGCAGTTTCTGATGAAGAATTGGCGGATAGTCAGGCTAACTTCATCGGGCGGTTGCCATTAACTTTTGAGTCGAACCAGGGTGTGGCCGGCGCCTTATTAAATCTGGAACGGTATAACCTTGGCCTGGATTATTATCAGCGCTATCCAGATTTGGTGAGGGCAGTGACCGTGGAAGAGGTGTTGGTGACTGCGCAACGCTACTGGCACCCAGACAGATTGGGAATCGCGGTTGCTGGACCGCCAGGAGGGGGTTAGACAGAGGCCTATGTTACGATGGCTTTCTCAAAGTTCCTTGACAAATGAATCAAAATGGTCCTCTTCGGTAA
>JBBILY010000226.1:0-3003 GCA_037444705.1 Chloroflexota bacterium
GTAGGATACAAGATGGACCTGAAAACCATGCAGGACCGCGCCTATCGCCAGTTGGGCGGTGTGCTCCAAAATGTGCTGGATGGCATCCGCCGTGCCCATCAAATGGGCTTGTGGGTAGAGGTGGTGACGCTGGTAGTGCCTGGTTTCAATGATAGTGCAGAAGAGTTGATGGATGCGGATCAGTTTATCCGCTCAATCTCGCCCGATATCCCCTGGCATGTGACCGCATTTCACCCCGATTACAAAATGACCGAGCCGCCTCCTACATCGGTGCGCACCCTGATGCGCGCCGCGGAGATCGGCGTGGAAGCCGGGCTAAACTTCGTCTATGCCGGCAACCTGCCCGGGTATGTGGATGAATTTGAGAACACTTACTGCCCCCACTGTCGGGCTTTGCTCATCCGCCGCTATGGATATGTGATCCAGGAATATCACCTGACCGCCCAGGGCACCTGTCCCCGCTGCAATCAGGCCATCCCCGGCATTTGGACTCACCAACCAGAGACGGTGACCATTGGCGGTTGGGGCATGCCGCGCCCAATCTACCGCTAAGCCTCCCACCTGGGGCAAAGCGGTTCTCTCGCCTCCCTCCTCGCCGCGCCACTGGCACTTGCCTGCGTCAAATCACCCCTTCGAGCGGACTTTCAGGCGCACGACAAAGCGGTCTATTCCTCCAAAACGGTATTTATACTCCTCATCCCCGCGCATGAAGTCGAATGCCTGACGCCCATGTTCGTTGGCCCATTTCAACAGATAACTCAACAGCACCCATCCTGGTGAGAGGGGGCTGAATTTCGGATTTATCCCGGAGTTGTAGACCCAGATGTGATTAGCGTAGTCGAAGTTCAAATAGGCGGCTGCCTTTTCTCCATTGATTTCCAGAAAAGCCAGTTGTAACCAGCCGGCGCGAAAGGCTGCCCATACCGCGGCGCGCATCTGAGAGCGCATGACATCCGTCAGAAACGCTTTTTTGGCCGCGTCTTGAGCCATCAATGCCAGGAAGGCATCAATCTCGCTCTCCAGGTTGCTTTCGTCTTCCACAATGTACCAGCGCACGGGCAAGCCCAAACTTTCCACGCGGCGCAATTTACGGCGGATCTCATGCCGTTGTTTCTTATCTATCCCTGCCAGATAGGCCTCCCAATCACCTGGGAGAGGGATATAAGGGCAGTGTTGCAGGGTCTCCTGGTGATATTCCCAGCCCTTGCGGGCGGCTGCGGCTTGCAATGCCGTCAGAGTGGGTGAGCTCTCCAGCAGGTTATACAGGTCCAGCACTTTCCAGGGCGGCGATTCGATTCCTTCGAGATGATCAAGCAATGCCTGGATGAACTCTGGCAGGTCATCGGCTGAGGCAATGACATCCAAATAATCGGAGATCTCAATACTTCCGATCAGCATCAGGGCGGGTTCCCCTTCACGGTTATGGGTGAAAAACAGGGGGGCAATGCCTGAAAGAGTCCCGTCAGGACGGCGGGCGGTCACAATGTACAATTCGCCCTGCGGCCATTCGCCTCCGCCCAGGGTGCGCCACCAGGTGCTCAAATACTCATGGCGCAGAAATGGCACATGACTTGCACTGTGTTTTAATAATTCGTTCCACTCATCGGCCAGGGTGTCGAATTCCTGAGCGGAGCGCACGACTTCGAGGGTTAGATTTTCTGGCATGAATTTCAATGTTTTGCCTCTTTAGAGATAATCTCGTTTTGGGTGATGGTATTCCCATTTGAAGGTCGAGCGGTGTTCAAACCTTGCCTGTTTTGGGGTGTGGATAGCCTATCCCAATAATCTGCATTTTACCAGTATAATCACTCTAAAATCCTGTCCACTTGACGGGTGGCCACAAATCTATGGATCTAAACATACTACCCCTCGTTCGCTCCCAGGGCCAGAATCAGTTTGAACTGCCTGGATTATATGCCACCACGCCGCCGCGGCGTGTAGCCCGTGGCCGTCAGATGGATCGCCTGATCCTGTACCTCACCCTGGAAGGTAACGCTCCCCTTTCCTCTGAAAACCAGCGACACCTGTTCCAGCGCCTGGCCCAAATTTACTACAAAACGCCTGGCTCGGTGACCGCAGCCATGCGCAATTTGGTTGAAAGCCTGAATCAGTATCTACTAGAACGCAATCTGCGCCTTGCCAGCAGTGGTCAGCAAAGCCTGGGGTTGTTCACGGTGATCGTAGTGCGCCAGGGACGCCTCTACCTGGGCTTATGCGGCCCAGTGCAGGCTTTTTTGATCCATGCCGAGGGGGTGCAGCAATTCTGTGACCCACTGCCGCCGCGGCGCGGTCTGGGCCTGGGACGCGTAGCCCCTATCCATTACGCTCAGGCCAGCCTGGGCCCCAACGATACCTTGCTCCTCACGCCGCAATTGCCCCCATCCTGGAATCAGACTACCCTGAGCGGCATGCACGGCCAGGGGCCGCAGACGCTGAGGCGGCGTTTGCTCAGTCAGGTTGGAGCCGAACTCAACGCGGTGCTGATCCAGGCCACCAGCGGGCCGGGCAAGATTTATGTGTTGCGCCCTAAACCTCAGCCTGCAGCGGCTGAACAGCCTGTAACCCCCGCCTCAGAAATACAGCCATCCACTGAAGAAATAGAGAGCCCGCCTATCCCTCCACAGGCAGCGGTCGCTGATGCGGAAGCCATGCCAGCACCTCCAGAGGCAGAGTCTGTCGCGGCGCCTGCCAGCCCTGTACTAGGGGAGGTGGCCTCGCCGCTAGGCTCACAAGCCTCGGCCTCGCCCACGGCAGAGCAGCGCCCGCCAACGCCACCGCTGAGACGAGCACAGCGCCGCTCTGTTTTCCGCCCAGCCTTGAGTAAACTTTCTGGGGCTTTTGGCGCTTTTGTCCAGACGTTGGGACGTGCTCTGGGCACCCTCCTGAAGCGGATGTTGCCTGACGAGAGCATTCTGAATCTGCCTACCTCGGTCATGGCTCTTAGTGCGATCGCTGTACCCCTCATCATTGTCAGCCTTGCCAGTGTAGTCTATTTCCAACGCG
>JBBILY010000227.1:0-2956 GCA_037444705.1 Chloroflexota bacterium
AGGCTTTCGCCCTGCTTGTCACCAGTAATTCGCGACTTTGAGAAAGCCATGCCTGAAGCAGGGGTTTTCTTGACGTTCTTTTAGGGGCGTGGTATTATCAATAATAGCATTTTAGCACTCTCGTATCGAGAGTGCTAAAATTAAGTGAGATGGATATGACCAATCTAAGCGAACGACAAAAATTAATTCTGGCTCTGGTCATCCGCGATTACATTGAGACTGCCCAGCCCGTAGGCTCGGCGCACCTGGTTCAACGCTATCACCTGGATGTCAGCCCAGCCACGGTGCGCAATGAGATGATGGCGCTGACCGAGATGGGCTATCTGCGTCAGCCGCACACCTCGGCCGGACGGGTGCCCACCGAGGAGGGCTATCGCTATTTTGTGCGCCAACTCATGGGGCACACCGATTTGCCCCTGGACACCAAGCGCACCATTGCCCACCAGTTCTACCAGGCTGGCCGCGACCTCAATCGCTGGATGCGCCTGGCCGCCTCGGTGCTGGCTC
This sequence comes from Chloroflexota bacterium, assembly GCA_037444705.1. Classification (GTDB taxonomy): domain Bacteria; phylum Chloroflexota; class Anaerolineae; order Anaerolineales; family UBA4823; genus DATCYX01. The sequence continues at coordinate 508 of JBBILY010000227.1, forward strand.
AGCATTCTCAAGCCGCCTCTCTGGTGACCGCGCCCCACCCGGAGCAGGCGCGTTACAAGCACCTGGAGTTGATCGCTACTCATGGGCGGCAGGTGTTGATGGTGCTGGTGCTGGTGGGGGGTGAGGTGCGGCAGCAAATGCTCAGCCTGGCTGAGCCGGTCTCACAAGAGCGCCTGAGCGCTGTGGCCTCGCGCTTTAACGCTTTGTGTCAGGGACTGACCACCGACGCCATCGCCAACCTCTCCGCCCCCCTGGATGCGCTCGAGCAGGATATTCGCAAACTAGTGGTGGAAGATATGCGCCGCTCGGAGGATGTCTTGGGCGGTGAGGTGTATCGCGATGGCCTGGCTCAGGTGCTTTTCGAGCCTGAGTTCGCCGAGGTGGAAGTGGCGCGCAAAGCCCTGAGGATCCTGGAGGAACGCTCCCTGTTGCAAGACCTGATCAGCCGGACCGTGCTGACCAGCGCCGTAGGAGGCGTGCAGGTGCTGATTGGCGGCGAAGGCACCTGGGAAGAGTTGCGCGATTGCTCGATGGTGCTGGCGCGCTATGGGGCACCCGGCCTGGCGACTGGCGCTCTGGGTGTGTTGGGGCCGATTCGCATGGCTTATGGACAAACTATCTCCACTGTGCGTTATGTAGCCGGCTTACTCAGCGATCTGGTCGTTGACCTGCATGCTGAGGAGATGGCATAAACCTGAAGCAGTAACGAGGAGCGGTGAAGGAACGATGACCGATGAAAACCTTCAGCAACAAGAGACTACCCAAAACGAAGCAGCCAGCCCGGCGGGCGGCGAAGAAGCCCTGCAGCAAGCAGCCACGATAACCCCCGAGGAGGCAGAGGCATTGCGCCATGAATTGAGCCAGTGGCAGGCTAAAGCCAACGAGTATCTGGAGGGCTGGCAGCGCACGCGGGCGGATTTCTCCAACTACAAGAAACGCGTCGAGCGCGATCAGGCCCAGGTGTATCAAAACGCGGCTGCCAGCGTCATTCTGAAATTCCTGGAAATATTGGATGATCTGGAACGTGCCTTGAAAAACCGCCCACAGCAAGGGGACGGAGCTGCCTGGGCAGATGGGATCGAATTGATCTACCGTAAACTTTCTGCCATCCTGGAGGCTGAGGGCGTCACCCCTATTCAGGCCGAAGGTCAATTCTTTGATCCCCTCTATCACGAGGCGGTGGTGCGCGAAGAAAACAGCGGTCTCGAAAGCGGTCAGATCATCGAGGTTATTAAACAAGGCTATCGCCTGGGAGATCGGGTCTTGCGCCCGGCTCAGGTGCGCGTGGCCAGTTAATGAGGTGATAACATGGGAAAAATCATAGGCATTGATCTGGGAACAACCAACTCTGTGGTGGCCGTCATGGAAGGCGGCGAGCCAATGGTCATCCCCTCGGCCGAAGGGGATCGCCTGGTGCCGTCGGTGGTGGCTATTAACAAAATTCACGAGCGCATGGTAGGGCGGGTGGCGCGCAATCAGGCGGTGATCAACGCCGAAAACACCATCTTTTCGATTAAACGCTTCATGGGGCGCAAGTTCAGCGATCCCGAAGTGCAGCGGGCTATGGCGCGTGTGCCTTACAAGGTCACGCAGGCCCCCAACGGCGATGTGCGCGTGGTCCTGGAGGGCAGGGAGTATTCGCCGCCGGAAATCTCGGCCATGATCCTGGCCAAACTCAAAGCCGATGCCGAGGCCTTTTTAGGTGAGCCAGTAACCCAGGCGGTGATCACCGTGCCGGCCTATTTTAACGACGCCCAACGCAACGCCACCAAAGATGCCGGCAAAATCGCCGGCCTGGAAGTCCTGCGCATCATCAACGAACCCACCGCTTCGTCCCTGGCTTATGGGTTGGACAAGAAGAAGGACGAGGTCATCGCCGTTTATGACCTGGGCGGTGGCACCTTTGACATTTCCATCCTGGATGTGGGCGATGGCGTGTTCCAGGTGCGCGCCACCAGCGGCGACACCTTCCTGGGTGGCGACGACTTCGACCAGCGCATCATTGACTATGTGGCCGACGAATTCAAGAAAGAACACGGCATTGACCTGCGCCAGGATCGCCAGGCTTTGCAGCGCCTGAAGGAAGCCGCCGAAAAGGCTAAGATTGAACTCTCTTCGCTGCTGCAAACCGAGATCAACCTGCCCTATATCACCGCCGACGCCAGCGGCCCCAAGCACCTAGTCATGACCTTAACTCGCGCCAAACTGGAGCAGTTGACCGCCGACCTGATCGAGCGCACCCTGGGCCCGGTGCACCAGGCTTTGAAAGACGCCGGCCTGGAACCCCATCAAATTGACGAGGTAGTGTTGGTGGGCGGCATGACGCGCATGCCGGCGGTGCAGGAAGCGGTGCGCAAACTGTTTGGCAAAGAGCCACACAAGGGCGTCAACCCGGATGAGGTGGTCGCCATTGGGGCGGCCATCCAGGCGGGCGTCTTGGGTGGCGAGG
>JBBILY010000228.1:0-2934 GCA_037444705.1 Chloroflexota bacterium
ATTTACCACAACGATGCTCCCCACCATTAACCCTCCCCCTATCCCCAGATTCCAGTCCAGGTGTTCCCTTAGAAAGATGACGCCTAAAAGCACTCCCACCAGGGGAAAGACATAGGTGACCAGGATGGTGCGCGTCGGCCCCACAGAATGAAGCAGGTAAAAATAAAGCAGATAAGCCACACCCACCCCCATGACGCCCAACCAAAGCACCGCCATCCAGGTGAGCGCGTAGCGCGGCAGCCTGAGCGGCGCTTCGATAGGCGGTGTAATACTCCACATGATCAGGTCGGCCCCCAAGAGAGGGATCAGGGCGCGCAAGATCGGCGCCACCTCTTGGGTCACCCGCCGCGCATACACAGAACTGAAGGCATAGGAGATTGCCGCCAATAATACCGCCGCCTGCCCGACGAGCACGCTCACCGTCCAGCCTTGCCCACCGCTCAAGGCGCCCTCAGCATCTCGCCCCATCAGGATCACGATCCCCAGGAATCCAACCAGCAGTGCCACCAAACGACTGCGCGTTATCCGCTCGTCGCTCAAAAGCAGGTGCGCCAGCACCATGGTAAACAGCGGGGAGGTGCTATTAAGGATGGCCGCCACCGCCGAATCGACATATTGTTCCCCCCAGGAGATCAGTAAATATGGCAAGGCGTTGTTGGTCAACCCCAGCAAAGTTAAGCCCATCCAGATAGAGGGCTGCTGCGGCCACTGGGGACGGTAAATGGCGGCCACCACCAGCAAGGACAAAATGCCAAACAGAAGCCGCAAGGTTACCAAAAGGAAAGGCCCAATCTCCCCCACAGCAATTTTGATCCACAGGAAAGAAGAACCCCAGATCAAACCCAGAGAGCCAAAAGCCAGCCAATCTTTAATTTTCATCAGGATATGCACCTCTCGATGGACAAAAGTCGCGCCGCGATGCGCCAACCTCTCATCAGGCAGGTCACCCTAAGCGCCGATTGAATCTCGGATCAAATTGTGTGTGTGGTCTCGGCTTCCAAACGTAAAAGCCAGGCTTTAGTCTGCAAACCACCAGGGGCGCCGTAGCCGCGCAAGCCGCCATCCGCGCCGATAACCCGATGGCAGGGGATGACCAGAGGCATGGGATTGGTGGCCTCTGCCCGTCCCACCGCCCTGGCTGCCCCAGGCCGCCCCACAGCCTGGGCGATGGCAGCATAAGTGCTCACCTGCCCATAGGGAATATTTTGAGTGGCGCGCAACACCTGCCTCTGGAAGGGGCGCATGCCCCGCCAATCAATGGCCAGGTCGAACTGGCGTCGCCGCCCCTGCAGGTACTCCTCAACCTGCCGTGTGGCTTCAGAGGTCATTTGTGGGGAAAAAATCACCGCGCCATCCGGCCTGGCTCTCCGCAGGCGGCTGATAAATTGCTCTTGATCGCCCCCAATTTCGAGCGCCACCAGGCCGGCCGGGGTTATCGCCACCCAAATCGCCCCCAGCGGTGTTGCCTGGGTCACCCCGATATAAATGGTCTCCGTTTGGGTCTGCCTGGACAAATTTGTGCCCTCCCTAATAATTGGTCACCACGTCAATCAGGCCTTTCTCCCGCGCCCGCCATTCGCACCAGCGAAAGGTGAAGATCGAGATCAAGGCAAACACCAGGGTTAATGTAACCAGAACAGCCATCAATTGGGCATTGCTCAGGCTCGATAGCGTGGGAAAAGCCTGGGCCACCTCTCCCACCAGAGAGCGTCGCAACACCTCCAGCCAGTAGGTGATGGGCATCAAATATCCAAGCGGCTGCAGATATGGGGGCAGAACGTCCAGAGGGAAGATCGCCCCACTGAACAGGTATAATGCCCCCGCTACGGCGCTGCCCAATTCCCACATATGGTGCACCAGGAGTAACATCATCCCGGCCAGGATCAGACCCATCATCGCCAGCATAAACACCCCCACCAGGATGGCGCTCAGGAACAGAGCCCAGTTCACCTGCGCCAGGTCTATACGCACTTTGAAGAACAAGACGCCGAAAAGGATGGTAATCGCCACGGAAATGGAAGACACCAGAAAGCGCGCCACCCCCCGCCCCAGCAGGTAGGTGGGAAAGTGCAGCGGTGCGACGTAGATGTATTTCAGCGTCTTGTAATGCTCACGGTCATCAATCACTGCCCAGGAGATGCCGGTCATAATTTGACCGACATAAATATAAAAGGCATTCCCCAGATAGATATAAGGGAAGAGGGGTGAGTCAAAGTTCCCACGGGTGATAACGCTATACATCACCACCAGGATGGCCGCCCCAGCCAGAGGTTTAACGATGGAGTAGACCGCAAAGAGGAAGGGATCAGCCCAGTTCGACTCGATCTGCCAGCCCAGCCAGGCCGAGATGCGAAAAGTCCGCCACAAAACCCGCAGGCGGGGGAGGTTAGAGAGGGGGAAAACGCTCTGGTTGAGTTCTTTCACACTCATGGATATGCTCCTAACGCCGGCTCTCGGTCAGGCGCCCTTCGCGAATAGCCAGACGTTCCATATAATCCAACAGCACCTTGGCTGCGATCAGGAAAACCACGCTCAGGATCGCCAGAATGCCCATCTCAACCCCCAGCGGCAAAAACCCCAAAGTCCCGCCGGAGGGGAAGACCAGTTGGCGCATCGCATCCAGGCCCAGGGTGAGCGGGATGAAGGAAGCTACCACTGCCACCCAGAAGTTAAGGCTCTTGATCGGAAAGTAAAATCCCGAAACCAGATAGATCGGCTCTTGCGCCAGGTTGGAAAGGTGCCAGGCCTCGCGGCTGAGCAGGAGAAACACCGAGGCAGACATCATCCCCATCCCATACAAGGCCACCATGGACAGGAAGAAAACCGCGAATAACTGGGGAAAACTCGCTACGCTATATTTGACATGGAACAGCCACGAGCCCAGGCCAACGATGACCACAGCCCGTAGGGTGGTGCCGAATAACCCGCCCAAAC
>JBBILY010000229.1:0-2922 GCA_037444705.1 Chloroflexota bacterium
CAGGGTCAGCCAGTCAGGCACTTCCCGCCGCCTGAGGTCGAAGATGGCACAGGCCAAAAGCCAGAGTAGCACAACGAAGCTAACCATTACGCCACCTAAGGCAACCTGCGCAGGGATTCCCACTGGCAGCTCTCCGCCCCGGGCAGGCGGGTGCGGCTGGGGTCAACCGTCATCCAACCCCAGGTGGCGTTCCAGGGCTGCACCTGGAAATGCAGGTGTGGCCCGCTGGAGTTGCCCGTTGAGCCGCAGATGCCCAGCACCTCTCGATAGGACGCCTCCACCGGGGCCGCTACCTGGGCCAGGATCGCCTTGACCACGCCAGGCTCAGGCGTGGGGTAATAGGCCACCCCCGCCACGGGGGTCGGCTGACCCCCTGCCCCAGCCCCCCAACCCCCGCTAGCGGGGGCAAGGGGTGTAGGGGTGAGGGCACTCCGACACCCCATCAGCAGCACAAGCTCTGTCAATATCCAGACTTTCCTCATGCACACCTCCGTTAAACAAAAAAAGCACCCCAGCCCCACAGGCTTGGGCGCAGACGCAACGTAGGCGTACAGCGGGGACCAAACCCAGGTCGGGCTAAGAGTGCAACGTCTGGAGATAATCTAGCAGGAAATCAGGCCAGGCGCAAGTGGCTGCGCCTTTCACTTCTGCAAGCCCTCGGGCAACACCCCCCACACCCGCAGGAAGCCATCCCGCCCAGGCGTCGCCAGGAAACGCCCGTCAGGGGAGAAGGCGATATAGGTGATCATTTGCCCATGAGCTACAAAGTGCCAGATCAGTTTGCCGCTAGCCACCTCCACGACCCAAATCCTGCCCATGCCGTCGGCGGTGACAGGAGTGATCCGCTATGGGAGAATTCGGCTGAAGGGAAGCCGTCGCTCTCCCTGCTGCAGGGTCTTGCTATCCGTCGTCAGGTGGTACCCGATCAGTTTCGGCCAGCCGTAGCCGGCGATCTGGCGCAGGCGGCCCCCGTTCTTAGAGGTGATCACGCCCAGGTCAAGGAAGGGGGAATAGCCACCAGGAGGGTTGAGATAGTTATGGTGCAAAGGTGGTCATGGCGTCGGTGCGGTGACGAGGGGGAGTGCAGGAGGTGAGGTGAACAAGGGCGAAAAGGATAGCAAAAGGAAACCTTGCGCACAGCTACTCGAGCATTTTGACAAACGATACTCCAATTTGCTGACAACGGTGGAAAAGTTTCTTGTCCGCGGTGTAAAGCCCGGCATTCAGCCGTTCAGCCAGAGCAAGATAGACGCTATCGTAAATAGCCAGATGTCCTAAACGGTTTGCCCAGACAAAGGCTTTGTGGCACAGGTCGGTATCCTCTGGAACAACCTCCAATGGAAGGCCTAAAAGGGCGTCTAAAACAGCGTCTGCTTCTTCGCCGCTGATCTGCCGTAGCATCATCAGCCGATGGACGGTCGAGGTCACTTCCAGCAACCACAAACCAGGAACGGTGATCTTCATCCCGGTCTCGAACCATGCCTCCAACCGCTCGGCAATCGTTTCGCTATGACGAAGCGGCAGCACGCCGCGCACGGCAAAACTGGCATCAATGATCAAACACTCGTCCATCCAGCTCATCGGCGCGCTCCTCTCGCATCTGGTGGATAAGCCCTGCTACGTCTATTTCCATCGGCTGGCCGCGGCGAGATTGCAATAAGGAATTACGTACCGTCCTGAGCTGTTCAATTGCCCTCTTTGCATGCGCACGTCGCAGCTCATCTTGTTCGAGGTAACGATCAACAGCTTCTCGGATCAGGTTGGAGAGGCTGCGTTTCTGGGCGCTTGCCAGTTTAGCCAGGCGCTGCCGCTGGTTTCGCTCCAACAGGATTTGCATTCGTTCTAGATGTTGCTCCATCATCTATCTCCAACGCAATTATACACATATATATGTGTATGCGTCAACCATGTTGCGGCGGCAGGGTGGGGATGGGCGTCGGCGTGGCGGTGGGGGTGATGGTGGGCGTAGGGGTGGCGCTGGGCAACGGCGTGGCGCTGGGCGTGGATGTTGGCGCAGATGTGGGCGTGGGCGCCGTTACGGGCGCACAGGCGGTCAGCAGGATGAGGGCAAATGGGGTGAAAACAAAAGCTGTCTTCATAGCACCTCTTTGGGCAAATGGGCTTGAACTACTCCCTTCAGGTGGTCCAGTTGTTCATGGTCACGGGTGACCAATATAGCCCCAAAACGGAATGCTACCGCAGCATACACAGCGTCTGCTCCCCGCAGTTTACACTGCTCTGCAAGGTCAACAGCTACCTGGGCAGTCGTTTCATCCAGCGCAATTAAAACCTGGTGCGGTAAAGCCTTGACACTGTTTACAAAGTTCAAGACATTTTCTCGCCTTTCTCCGCCTCGCGCCAAAGCCGCGGCGAGTTCGGGTAATAAAAGTGTGGGAGAGATTATCGGTTCATGGCTGCGACGGATTTTTTCCAGAAAAGCCAGGCTGTCATCACTGCCGTGCTCTTGCGGGCGAAAAGCGTTGAGCCACACACTGGCATCTATCGTTACCGGGCTCATCCTCTCACCTCATCCAACAGTTCTTCGGTGCTATGAGGGGTATTCCATTCCAACTGGCTACCCACTCGGTACAGATTATCCCAGGCGTCCTCTCGCGTCGGTGGCGAGACCGGTTCGATTGGAATAATCAAAGCCACGGGCTTCCCGCGTACCGAAATGACGTAGCGCATTCCGTGCTGAACGCTGCGAACGATCTCCCCGGCCCTGGCTTTGAGCATCCGAATACCCACATATTCAGGCATATTGCCTCCTTTCGAGAGAAAAAGTAGTCTCTTACGAGACTACTTTACGCTAAATCTAAATGATTGTCAAGGGGGGTCACCACCTCTCCAGCCAGAAGTGGCGCAAGTCCCCTGCCCTGGCCGGCTGCGCCAGGGTGCGCAGGTCAGTGGCGCGGCCAGGGA
>JBBILY010000230.1:0-2879 GCA_037444705.1 Chloroflexota bacterium
GTTAACTCTTGCGTTCTGATCGGGTTGCTATAGCCAGTTCCTAAACTCGAGGAACGATCAGTCACTTTCACTGCCCCCAGCAATTGCCAATGGGCGTAGAAGAGCATATCACCCGCCATGGAGAGTGGACTCTGCTCATCGGTGGGCAATCGCATCGTCCCCTGATTCTTATAATCCTGAACAAAACGGATGTTGCCGGTGGTCAAGTCCATTTCGCCCAACGTGGTGTCTTCGCGCCCATCACAATTGGAAATCAGGCAGGCTTGCCCGTTGCGCCAGAGCAGATAAGCCACCTCCGTCCCATCCGCAAGGCGCTTCACCACCACCTGAGGAGGCACCGATTCGAGATCACCCCCGTTGCCAATGCCTCCTAACATCACAGGAGCCACATAGCGCACAGCCCCATTGGCTAAACTCAGGACAAAAAAGGATTGATACGTTGGGTTTTGGGTCAGGAAACTGCGGATACCAGCCACGGTAGACGGAGCCCCTCCATCCGGCTGCCAGATTTTATCCCATTCCAGGTAAGAACGAACGATAACGACATCATTTACGTCAGATACAACTGGGAAGGTATCCGCAAACACGGTATTGCGTACGGGATCAACATCAGCATTAACTGTCACCCGCCAGCGCAAGTTACCATTGCCAGCGCTTATTGCATGCACCGATTTATCCTCCGCCAGGAGGATGATCAATCCACCATAATTTTCAGAATAAGCCGGTGATGCAATCAAAGCCGCCCCTGCGGTATACGACCAACGCTGCTCCAGCGTGTTCTTGTCTAAGGCATATAAAATCCCGCTGCGAGACCCAATGTAAACCGTTCCACCTGCCAGAAGCGGCGCCATATCAATTTGACCACGCAGGTTCACGACTCGCTTCTGAGTGCCGGAACTGGCATCCAACATATAAAACTGACCATTCTGTGCCCCAAAGTAGACGCTTTGACTGCTAGGATCATGCGCTCCAGCATTGACGATCGCCCCTCCCAAATTTTGGGAAACCCAGAGTAACTGGCCAGTGGCTTCTGAAATGGCGCGAACCCGCCCGTCCTGGTGACCTACATAGAGTCTGCCACCCCCGCTAATGGGTTGCACGCCCTTAGGCAATCGGAGATGATCCGCAGACGGACCTGCATCCCCACCGCCCGCCGGCCCATTCCAAATCCACTTCAGTTTCCAGGGCCATTTGACCTCGGTCGGGACATACCCTGTGTGTTGAGGTGAGTACGCCAGTTGCGACCAATCCGAACCACCTTGAAATGCCTGCTGACCCTTTGCAACCAGGGGCAAATAAGAAGTTTGGCTTCCCGTCAACCCGCTTACCCCACTCTTAACAGTAGCAGTAGCCTGCAGGGAAGCGTTGGCCACTATTTCCATCGTATGGGTCGGCGCTAATGGCGTAAGCGTTTCTTGCGGAGTCACCACGGAAACTCCCGCTACCATGGCGGTATCTATCTTGGCTTCGTGGGTAACAGGTTGAGTTCCTGAGGCAGACAGGCAGGCTGTTAACCCCGTAACCAGGAGCACCAGTATAAACGCGCGACCCTGCCAATTCAGCATAATAGCATCCTTTTCACTAAATTCACAGCCGAGACAAGATCTCTTTGTCCTTATCACCGATCAACAAAGCGGATCCCATAGTAACGGAGCATGAACAGACGTAAACTCGTGTGTATCGGATCTGAGGTGTACCTGGTTTGCCTCAATGACAAGTCAAAGACCATCGCTCCTTCGCCCGGCTTCCAATTGGGGCGGTTGATCAAATATATCAACTTTTCACCCGCCTCTAAATTATTCAATGTAGGTACATCCCCAGCGCTAGGAATGAGTATAACACGATATGGAACGCCCCGCCACCGAAACCAAAGCTGGCTTTCTTCTCCGTGAATGGCTTGCGGTGAAAGCCGCAATTCTCGCCTCAACCCTACTTCAGCAAAATCATGCAATACCTTGCGCATGGCTAAATCGAGGTATTCTTGGCTCGGTTTGCGAATTAACCTTTCAATAGGATAAATGACCCGCGCCGGGTTCCCCTCAGCCACCGATCCAGGAGGGAGTGATTGGGTCACTACGGCGCGAGAATTGACGAACGTATGCTCGCCTATCTCTACCCCTGGGTGGATAAATACGCCCGCGGCACACCAAACCCTTCTACCCAGGCGCACACCAGCCCGTTTGACCCAATATCCCTCTGTGTAAGGCAAAAACGAGCCATGTGTGAAAACCATACAGCGCGGCCCCAGAGCCGATTCATCACCTATTTCCACATCTTCATCAACATTTAGCAAAGACTGTGGGCCGATATAACACCAATTGCCAACCTTGAGAGATGCTGACCCATATATCAGGGTAAAACTGCTGATCTCCGAATAATCACCGACCTGAACTTCACCTGAGAGGCTGATAATGGTGAGGGGACGGATCACGCTATAATCTCCCAGGCATATATGTTTTCCGCTCACAGCCGAAAACCAGCCTATATTCGCCTTTCGCCCCAATTTGGCTCCATAGAACCACCGCAATAACCATTTTTTGGCAAACGGCGGTACAAGAAAGATCAACCCCAGACGAAAGGTATCCCACATGCGCTACCCACTACCCCGGCTTGAAAACCTCAACTTTATAAGTACCGCAAAATACGATAGCGCTTGCGTAGAGAGCGATACATTGAAGCAAGCGGTAATATGATAGCCAGGCCGACCATCCAGACCAGAAATACCTGCACCATCGCCGGAAGTGGTAACCCCAAGGCTCGCGTTGCTCTACCAAGCAACCCAAAAACGACGATGTGAATCACAAAGAAATACAGCGAAACCTGGCCAAACAAAACCAGCCATTTCATGGGTATATGTTTGAGCCAATGTGGCCGCATGG
>JBBILY010000231.1:0-2725 GCA_037444705.1 Chloroflexota bacterium
GCTCTTCCGATCTCCCCGACGTTCACCGCCACACCAACCCTGAACCCAACCGCCACACCCACCTCTACGCCCACTCTGGCGATAACCCCCACCCAAACCCTAACCCCAAGTCTCACCCCCACCAGTGGACCTACGGCCACGCCCACTGAGTACACCTACGAAGCCTATCAGGGGCGCTATCAACAGTATCTGGAGACCCTGAAGGGCGAGATTGACTTCAGCGAAAAGGATTTGCGCTACGTGGCCGAGAGCCAGCTCTATCGGCGTAAAGTGATGGAGGCGGTGCTGGCAGAACTGGGTGTCCAGCCCAAACAAGAACAGGTGTGGGCACGGCACATCCTGGTGGCCGAGCAAAGCCTGGCCGATGTCATCCTGCAGCGCCTCAAAGCCGGGGAAGACTGGTATAAACTGGCAGCTGAATTTTCCACCGACGAAAGCAACAAATTCAATGGTGGCGATCTGGGTTGGTTTGGACGGGGGCAGATGGTCAAAGAGTTTGAGGATGCCGCCTTCTCCCTGCAGGTGGGCGAGATCGTGAGTAAACCCGTGCAGACCACTTACGGCTGGCACATTATTCAGGTTCTGGGGCACGAAGAGCGCCCGCTCAACGACAGCCAGTATGAACAATATCGTCAGCAGCAGTTCGACGAGTGGTTGAAAACCCTGCGCGAGAAATCTCAGGTGGACATCCGCGATGACTGGCTCGACCTGGTGCCCACCGAGCCGGCCCTGCCGCAGGAAGTCTTGAATTATATGCAGATAGCACAGCAACAGTTGCAGCAACTCACGCAACCCACGGCCGCGCCTGAAACGACCCCTTCACCGTAGGCAACGCCAGAAGATATCCAGCCGTAGGGGCACGTTGTAACGTGCCCCTATGGGGGAAATTTTGGGGGATTCGACCTTTAACCCCTTGAAAATAGAACAAATATTCTATATCCTGAGTTGGATTGTTGTGAACACGAGCCGTTTAAGTTCGGGGTGTCGCTCAAGGGCACCCCAGATAGCGGAGGTGAGAGATGGATGCTTCTCCAAAACGGCGGGGCAAAGCTACCCAACCCACTTTCTACACCCGCCATCTGAGCCAACAAGACCTGGCAGACCTGGAAGCCGCCCTGGCTAACGGTCTGCAGGACGAGATCGCCATGCTGCGCCTGGTCATCCGCCGCGTCTTCGAGCACGCCTCAGACGCCGAACTGGACCTGGCTGCCTGGTCGGAAACGCTGGACACGCTGGGGGCGGCCTCGGCGCGCCTGGCGCGCCTGCTGCGCACTCAAAAGGATCTGGGTGGTGAGAGCCAGGGCGTGAGTCAAGCTCTCTCCCAGGCTCTGGGCGAAGTGATCCACGAGATGGGGCTGCGATGAGCGCCACGCGTTGCCCCGTCTGGAAGCAAACCCACCAGGCCATGAGCCAGGTGCACCAGTTAGCCAGCACCTTGCGCAGATTACGCCCTATGATGCGCCACTGTCGGCGCTGTCTACAACAAGAAACCTGCCCGCTGTTGCGCGACTTCAACGCCCAATTTGAAGCCGCCTGGCAGGAGGTCATGGAAGAATGGGAACTTTCTGTTTAGGAGGTGAAAAGTGCCATGGGTAAACCCAGACTGGAGCCCGAGGCCCAGTTGGACAACTGCTAGCAGTTGTCCTACAGTAAGAGGGCCTCGATGAGCGATGAAATCCAGGTTGCCCTGATTGCTGAACAGTTCAAACACGCCCTGGACCTGCAACAGGCGCGCCTTGACGCCCTGGCAGCTGAGATGCAGCACCTGCGCGAGTTCTATGGCCACCGCCTCAGCGCCATCGAGAGGCAAGCCGAAGACCACGAAAGCCGCTTGCGCCTCAATTCCGAGGGCGTGACCCAGTTTAAGACCTGGGCTGGGCTGACTTCCGGCGGCTCTGCCATCATGTCAGTAGTGGCGCTAATCCGCTCCTTCTTCGCCGCCTATTAAGCCCCTGGGCTATGGCTGCTGAGACGCTACGGTGCCCCTGGATGTCCGATCTGATCTCTGCGCTCAAACTGCTGCTCAAAGACGTGGTGCTTTTCATCCGTTACGCTTCGGGTCTGAGCCTGCGCTCCTATCAAGAGCAGGTGGCGCGCGCCATTGCTGAAGCGGTCATCCAGCGTCGCGGTGACACTTTCGTGGTGCTTTTCCCGCGCCAATCGGGCAAGAACGAACTCCAGGCGCAAATCGAGACCTACCTGCTGACCCTGTTCTCTCAGACGCAAGCCGAGATCGTCAAAGTCTCGCCCACCTGGAAGCCCCAGTCGCTCAACGCCATGCGCCGTCTGGAACGGGTGTTGGAGCGCAACTGGTTTACCCGCGGGCGTTGGAAGAAAGAATCGGGCTATATCTACCGCGTGGGGTCAGCGCGCATTTTCTTCCTCTCCGGCGCGCCCGAGAGCAACATCGTGGGGGCGACTGCCTCTATCTTGCTGGAAGTGGATGAGGCTCAAGACGTGAGCATCGCCAAATTCGACAAAGACATCGCTCCCATGGCGGCCTCCACCAACGCCACGCGCGTGTTTTGGGGCACCGCCTGGACCAGCCAGACCCTGCTGGCGCGCGAACTACGTTTGGCCCGCCTCGCCCAACAGCAGGACGGTGTGCAGCGGGTGTTCATCGCCAGCGCCGAGCAGGTAGCCGCCGAAGTGCCGGCCTACGGCCGGTTCGTTGCCGAGCAGGTGGGGCGTTTGGGCCGCCAGCACCCATTCATCCGCAGCCAGT
>JBBILY010000232.1:0-2718 GCA_037444705.1 Chloroflexota bacterium
CCAGGCTTTCGCCCTGCTTGTCACCAGTAATTCGCGACTTTGAGAAAGCCATGTCATTGCGCCCACAGACTCTTTTCTGCCAGGCGAGTTTGTGGTAAAATCGCCTGGCCCGCCCCCATCGTCTAGGGGACCAGGACGCAGCCCTTTCAAGGCTAAAACGGGGGTTCGAATCCCCCTGGGGGCATTGCAATTCAGGGATTGAGGCCGTCCGATGAAGCCCCGATCCCTGTATTTATTTAAACCAGACGGTCCAGGATAGCGTAAAGCATTATACCTGTCGCCACCGCTAAATTGAGCGAAGTTACACGCCCATGCATAGGCATTCTCAGGAATTGATGACATAATCCTGCCTGTTCAGGTGTGAGACCCTGGCGTTCGCTTCCCATGAGCAGGATCAAGGGTCGCCGATAGGCATCCACCTGACGATAGTCCGTATGGGCATGGGCGGAGGTGCCATAGATGTGGTAGCCGTGTTCTGCTGTCCATTGGCTAAAATCAGAAAATGAGGTCGAGACGAGCGGATGCCAGAATAAGGCCCCCATGCTGGCGCGCACACAGGCAGGGTGATATGGGTCCGCACCACCTTCTAACAGGATCAGTCCGCTTGCTCCAACGGCGTCTATTGTACGCAGGATTGTGCCAATATTGCCTGGGTCTTGAGGCGCAACCAGGGCTACTCCCCATGAGAAGTTCTGAGGGCTCAGGTCTTCTAACTGAAATTGACGCGGGCGGGCTATAGCGATGATCCCTTGAGGATTTTCTTTATCTGCAATGCTCTGAAAAACCTCGGCGCTGAGAGCGTAACAGGGGACACCCCTGGCTGCCTGGTCATGGATCAATCCCAGAGCATAATCGCTTTTCAACAAAGTTGGGGCGTAATATAAGGAAACCAGGTAGAGTTTTGCAGCCTTGGCAGCCTCTACGGCATCGCCGACATGATGGATGCCCTCAATCAAAAAGAGGCCGCTTGCCTGGCGTTGTTTCCGCTCACGCAAGGCACGCACCTGTTTGACTTTTTCATTGCTTCGGCTGGAGATGAGTTCCATCTACTCGCGACGGGGAACCCAGGCCAGGACCGTGGTACCTTCCCCTGGGGCAGAAGTGATTTCAACATCGCCCCCGACTTTACGGGCGCGGATGTGCATATTTGAGAGCCCATGCCCCAGGGTGACGCTCATTTTACGCAGATCAAACCCCTGTCCGTTATCCGAGACCTCTAAGAGCACGCGATCTTTAGTCGCCCACAGATGCACGTCAATGCGGCGGGCGTGAGAATGCTTGGCGGCATTGGCCAGGGCTTCCTGGCATATATGGAATAATGCGGTGGCGTGAGAGGCGGGTAAGTTGCTCACACCTTCGTCAGGTGCGGTTAAATAGGCTTCTGCCAAGGTGTTGGTGCGGAATTCTTCCACCAGGCGTTGCAAGCCTTCTTTTAGGTTGCTGCCTGCGAACTGGCGCGGACGTAAGTCCAGGATATAGGCGCGGATATCACGGATGGTCTTGTTTAAGCCCTCAATGGCTTGTTCAATCTTCTGTTGAGATTGCTTGGGATCGTCCTCAATAGCTACGCGGGCATATTCCAAAGCCAGGCCGACGGCGTAGATGGACTGGATGATGCCATCGTGTAGATCCATGCCAATCCGTTCTCGCTCTTCGAGGATGGCCAGACGGCGTGCCTGGCGGTGTAAACGGGCGTTTTCAATGGCGATGCCAGCCCAAGAGCCGATGGCGGTGAGCAACTGAATCTCGCGTTCATCAAAAGTGCGTTCCTGGCGACTGGCGATGCTCATCACCCCTACGATGTTCCCATGGGCGCTCAGGGGGATACAAACCATGCTTTTAAATCCCGCAGCAACAACCGCTGGACGCAGATAACGCATGTCGTTCTTTAAATCCGTGGTCACCAGGGGTTGTCCAGTTTGGGCTACCAGACCAATGAAGCCTTCGCCCAGGCGAAAACGGTCACGGGTTAAGAACGCATCGGCATACTCACCCCGATGTAAAGCCAGGCACAAAACCTTCTCGCTCTCTTCGCGCAGGAAGATTTCCCCAGCCTCAACGTTCAAATAGGAGATGACGCGGTTCAGGGTTTGATTAAGGATTTCATCTACATCCAGAGAACTGGCCAGAGCGGCGGCGATGTTATTGAGCAAAGCCAGGTCTTCATTGCGCTGTTGCAGGGTGCGGTCACGGGAGAGTAGTTCTTCATACAGGCGGGCATTATTGATCGCAATGGCGGCATAGGCGGCCAGGGTTTCAATCACCCGTTCATCTGCCTCGGTGAACTCGGCAGAGGTTTCTTTGTTCGTAAGGTAAATTTGCCCCAGGAGTTTATCTCCCAGGAGAATAGGCACCCCCAGGAATGAGGTCATCACAGGGTGCTCTGGTGGAAAGCCCACGCTGCGTGGGTCGGATTGCACATCTGGGATGCGGATAGGGCGGCGCTCTTTCATTAGAGCGCCAATCAAGCCTCTCCCCGTAGGTGGATGTCCAACACGGCGCACCTCCTCAGGCGTCATCCCAACCGGGATGAATTTAATCAAGTTGCCGTTCTCATCCACCACGCCTAGAGCAGCGTAAGTGGCCTCTGCCTGTTGGCGGGCAAGGTGGACAATCCGCTCCAGCACCGTCTCCAGGGATAGGTCGCGCACCAGTTCCATGCTGGCTTGATGGAGAGCGGCCAGGCGTTCTTCGAGTTGTTCACGGGTTAATAATGCC
>JBBILY010000233.1:0-2706 GCA_037444705.1 Chloroflexota bacterium
ATTGACGCGCATGGCCATCGCCGCCACAGATTGGGTCGGGCCATCGTGTAGATCGCGGGCTAACTTCTTGCGCGCCTCCTCTTGAATTTCGACCACACGTTCCTTTTCCAACTCCAATTCATGATACAAACGCGCATTCTGCAAAGCAACCATGGCCTGGCTGCCGATAATATCCAGGATCTCGCGCCGCTCAACTGTAAAATAATTTTCATCGGGATGAGCAAATAACAACACCCCATAGGTGTTCAAGCCCGCCTTCAAAGGGATACAATAGGCCGAGCGACAGGCGCGCAAGGCAACGATATGCCCTAACTCAGGATCTTTGCTGAGCAACTTCCCGAGTCTTGACTCGCCCGCATCAATCGCCTGGCCAATCAACCCTGAGGTTCCCGGCAAACTCACGCGCAGGTCAGCGGGGGTAAAGCGCCGCGCTGCTTCTACATGCAACTCTGGTTCCCTGCCTTCAGCCCTGGTGTAGAGCAACACACCACTCACCATTCGGCTATCCTGATCCCCATAAGCCGCCATGGCGCTATAGCCCAGATCCAAAGCGGTCTCTAAAACCCGCTGATGGTTAAGGCTAGCATTCAGGGTAGCGATCAACTTATACAGCAGCCTGCTCCGCTCACGCTCGCTGCGCTCCGCTTCTCGACGGGCGACCATCTGAGCGCGCTGAAGGCGTTCAAGTAAGCCATCCATCCTTTGGGACAGCCATCCGAAAGACAACCCAACACCCAAATAAATTGGCAGCATAGAGCCCAGGAAAAGCAGCACGGTGAAACCATCCTCGAAGGGCAATTCAAGCAGCCCCTGGGCCAACAAATTGATTAAAGTAACCAGTAACACCCCTTGAATGTGAAAATATAGAGCAGCCGAGATCAACGGCATAATCCCAGCCCATACGATGCTACCTTCCATACCGCCACTGAAGAAAAAAAGCCCATTCGCCAGGACAAGGTCGCCAATAACGTTGAGATAAGAATGGGCTGGCACAGGTTGACTAAACATAGCCAACAGGGTCAAACCGATGTTCCACACCCCTCCCGCCAGGACGACCACCACCAGATACAGGGTCATCCCCTGATTCAAGGCAAGAGCTACCACTCCTGCCAGCAAGAATAGCCAGCGCAACAAAACTGCGATCCAGGTCACAACAGGGGGAACTTCATGGCGTTTCATTGGCATTATGATAATCCAAGAGCGGAAGAAACCTATGCGGCGCTCCTTAACAATTTTGTGAGCGTAGGAATAGCCGCCTGGAGTGCCCTGGCTCGATGGCTGAGGCGATTTTTAGTCCGCAGATCCAGTTCAGCCATGGTTAGGCCAAGTTCGGGAATCAAAAATATCGGATCATATCCAAAGCCATCCTGCCCGCGTTCATCGGGAATAATCTCCCCCTCACAAGAGCCCTCCGAGAAATAGACCTGACCCTGGGGCGTGGCAATAGCCACCACACAGCGAAAGCGCGCCCGCCAGGGACGGGCTTGATCCCGCAAACATTGTAAGAGATAAGCCCGCCGATCGGCATCGCTCGCTCCTGCCTCGGGTGAAAAACGCGCCGAGCGCAGGCCAGGCTTTCCTTCCAGAGCATCCACCTCCAGCCCAGAATCATCGGCCAGGCTTAGCAATCCCGAGGCTTGGGCGTAAGCCAACGCCTTGAGAGCGGCGTTCTCCGAATATGTCGCTCCATGCTCCTCAACCTCCAGATGCAGGCCTATCTGGTCAGGAGTGACGAATTCGGCCGGTAACCCTTTTAACAGGTCCAGCATCTCGCGTAATTTTCCAGGATTACTGCTGGCAATTAGAACCTTAGGCAATATTGTCTATTTAATTTACCTTAATTTTATAAATTATCAATAAAATTAGAATAACTTGACTTTGGTGATCATTTATGCTATACTTTTTCAAACCAGTAAGTTATTCAATCCACTTAATCGCATTACGTCTGTGTCTCCATCTTATAACCTGCTCCGGCTGAATGTCGGTTTCCTGATCAATCAAGCGGTTGGCTCCAGCCGGGATTTTTATTTTGACGCACCTTCCATCCACCTGGTCCCAGACCTGGACCTGAACGGATTGGTGGGTTCGGCGCATATCACCCGCACAGCCCAAGGCCTTCTGGTTCAGGTTAAAATGCAAGCCAGCGTGCAAACCGAGTGTGTGCGCTGCCTGACCTTGTTTCCTCTGCCTCTCCACATTGATTTTACCGAACTTTACGCCTTTTCGCGCAACTCCATAACCGATTCCGGCCTGTTGCTCCCAGAGGATGCACACATTAACCTGAGCCCTCTGGTTCGAGAATATATGCTTTTAGATATCCCCATAAGTCCACTCTGCAAGCCAGACTGCAAAGGGCTGTGTCCCATCTGTGGCGAGAACCTTAACGAAGTTACCTGCAACCATGATGAGGATAGGGTTGATCCCCGCCTGAGCATTTTAAAGTCGCTACTCGATCAGGATTAGCGCTCAAGAATTACAATCTGCCCGTTTCAAGGAGGGAGGAATATGGCTTATTTGCATAATCATCCATCGGGCGATGAGGTGCTTGCAGCCCTGCTCGAAAAAGCCAGCATTCAGGGCTATCTGACAATGGAGGATATTTTCGAAGTCGAGCCACAGAGGGACGAGACCGCTGAGCGTTATAGCCTTCTCCTGCATTACCTGCTAGAAAATGGGGTGGAAATCCTTGATGAGGATGAAGTCACT
>JBBILY010000234.1:0-2671 GCA_037444705.1 Chloroflexota bacterium
CCAGGCAGGATTACTGAGTTTCCCCAGGCCGGAAGTTAGCCAGACATAGCCTACGTATAAACGGGCGATCAGCCAAAGCCACGCCCAGCGGGTGCTGCCAAACAGATTTTCGATGAGCGGTGGATCACTGAAATTAATTTTTTGTTGCCAAGTCTGAGTGGCCATATTCTACTCCTTGAATGCGATAGTTTATTTGTTACTATTTTCACGGATTATATTATCCAATTTCTCAACTAAAAACAGCGCCGAATGGCGTATCATCCATGAGCATTTCTGCTCATGATTTTCGACACATTCTGCCTGTGAGGTTCTACAATGCTCAGGGACAAACATCACCCTCTTGGACTTATCGAGGGATAGGCGATTGTGTGCACATAAAGGCTCGCGGGGGATAAATCATGTTAAATGCTCAAACGAGCCATAATGTGAAGCCACGTTGGCAGGCAGTCCATGGCGCGCAGGGGATAAATCTTGTTAAATGCTCAAACGAGCCTAATATAAAGCCATCATGGCCCGCAGGGGGATAAATCCTTCAGACAAGCCATAACGCAAGACCATGTTGGCAGGCAGCAGGCATGGCGCGCAGGGGATAAATCCCCTGCTCAGCCCTTGAAAGTCGGCTAATAGCCGACTCAGGCCTATCCGCAAACTCATGACCTGGTTACTCGAATCAGAAGTTTGCCCCGCGGTGTAAGACAAGTCACCGACTTGTCCCCGCAAAGCGGTGATTTGCGCCACATTGTGAACATGCCCGCTTGAGCGGATAGAGGGTTAGCCCGGCAGAGGCTTCCATGAACTGATGCCGGGCGTGCGCACAGTCCCTGGATGGGTGGTCGGCCGCAAGCCGGGAAAATGACAACTTTTGAGTGCACACTAGGCGATTTTGCTCATACTGGATATCGAACCAACTTTGATAAAATTAGGGGTATCATGAACACACTTTCCCGCCGCGCTTTCCTCAAAATCGCCAGCCTCAGCCTAGGCGGGCTGGCACTTCGTCCAATTGGACGCTGGCTTTCCCTGCCCGACTTTCCCCGCGGCGAACGCCTGGGCCGGGTGAACGTGGGTAAGGTGGAGATCAAGGCTCGCCCAGACGCCGATAGCCCCACGCTGGGGGTGTTGTATGAGGACGCCGTGGTACCCTGGTTGCGCGAGGTGGTTGGTCGCAACCCAGGCCGCACGAACCAGCGCTGGGTGGAGACCCCAGATGGCTACATCTGGTCACCCTATCTGCAGCCGGTGCTCAACAATCCCAACCCAGCAGCCAGGGACTTACCCCAAAACAACCAGGGAAAGGGCATGTGGGTGGAAGTCACTGTACCCTATGTGGACTTGCTGCTGGACAATCCACCGCCCCGCGCCCCCTGGTTGAAATACCGCTTAGAGAATAACCTCTCGCCGCGCCTGTACTATGGCCAGGTCACCTGGGTGGATGAATTGAAAGAAGCGGGGGATGGGCAGGTGTGGTATCGCGTCAACGAGAGGTATGGCAGTTATGGGGACATTTTCTGGGCGGCTGCCGAAGGGTTCCGCCCTCTTACGCCAGAAGAACTAACCCCCATTAACCCTGAAGTGGAAGAGAAACATATTTTAGTGGATGTCACCTATCAGACACTGTCCTGTTATGAAGGCAAGCGTGAGGTCTATTTCGCCCGCATTTCATCCGGGGCCAAGTGGGATATCTGGGGCAATGCGGTGGACAAGTGGGCTACGCCGGTGGGGCGCTTCCCCATCTGGCGCAAGTTGTTCTCCCTGCACATGAGCGGCGGCACTACCGGCGGGGGCTGGGACCTGCCGGCGGTGGCATGGGTCTCGCTTTTTATGGGCAGCGGCGTGGCCATTCATGCCACCTTCTGGCACAATAACTTTGGCGAACCCATGTCCAATGGCTGCGTCAATGCCCGCCCACAAGACGCCAAGTGGATTTTACGCTGGTCGCAGCCACCTGTGCCATTTGAAGCGGGCGACATCACCATTCCCTGGCCCGGAGGCACTACTGTAGAAGTGAAAGAAAGTTAAGCGGGCTAAGCGAGAAATATGCTCAATGTCTGGCCCTGGCAATGATCAGTTTGAAAATATCCCCCATACCCACGTTTTCCACACCCTCCAATTCGAAACCAGCCTGCCGTACATTCTCTACTGTGCGGCGGTTAATATTAGGCCCCATCAGGCGCACCACCAATGGGTTGAAAAGATCCATTAACCAGCCCAACACGGAATGTTCAGAGCGCACATGCTCTAGCAATAGCAACTGTCCCCCCTCTTTAAGCACCCGTCTGACCTCTTGAAGCCCGAGCAACGGATCAGGCACCGAACAGAATACAAATGTAGCCACCGCGGCATCGAAATATTTATCGGGGAATTGCAGAGTCTGAACATCTCCCAGGCATAACTCTACTTTCAGGCTCAGGGCTTTCGCCCGCTTCTGCGCCCGTTCCAACATCCCTGGAGTCAGATCAATGGCCGTGATTTCTTTATTGGGAGGATAGTAAGGCATGTTCTTGCCTGTCCCCACACCCACTTCCAGAATCCGGGAGCCTGTGACAAGAGACCACAGGCGTTGACGCCAGGGCGCAAAACGCCGTTCAGGCAAGGTTTCCATCAGATCGTAGAGGGGCGCAATTAGCTGATACAGTTCTAGCAAAGCGCTGGAGAGGCTTGGATCAGGTTG
>JBBILY010000235.1:0-2656 GCA_037444705.1 Chloroflexota bacterium
CTGGAGCGCCGCAGCGAGGACTCCGACCTCGGAGGCACCATGCGCCTGGGGTTGTACCCCTGTCAGTTACAGCCAGGCACCAAGGCTGCCCAGGCTTATCAGCGAGACGTTGTTCAAGAACGCCATCGGCATCGCTTCGAGTTCAATAATGCCTATCGAGATGTGTTGCAAAAGGCGGGGATGTGTTATTCAGGGCTTTCGCCAGATGGGCGTCTGGTCGAGATCGCTGAATTGATTGATCATCCTTTTATGCTGGGGACACAGTTCCATCCCGAGTTTTTGTCGCGGCCAAACCGCCCTCACCCGCTCTTTGTGGCTTTCCTAAGGGCAGTGCGAGAGCGGACAGGTATCCAGGTGGATCAATTACAGGCGGTTAGTCAACAACCGAGCCCGGGCTAGGGCGATAAAAACCCATCGGCTCTATCTTGTCTGAGGCTAGGCCGTGTGCACGCAAAGGCTGTCAGGCAATCTGTTTCCCGCAGGGGGATAAATCCCCTGCTCAGCCCTTGAAAGGCGGCTAAAAGCCGACTCATGTCTATCCGAAAACTCAGGACCTGGTTACACGAATCAGAAGTTTGCCCCGCGGTATGGGACAAGTCTCCGACTTGTCCGCGCAAATCGGAGATTTGCGCCACATTTCGCAGCCATTTTGCGAATTCGGATCTGCACTGCCAATTGAACATGCCCACTTGAGCGGATAGATAGTTAGTCCCGCAGAGGCTTTCATGAAATGATGCAGGGCTTGTGCACAATCCCTGGAAGGGTAGTGCGCTGTGGGGCCGGGAAAATGGCAACTTTTGAATGCACACGGCTAAGCGCGCCTCTGGCTCAGGGATGGCCGTTGAGGTATACTTACTGACACGCGTCAAGGAGGAAACTATCCTGTACTGCGACGAGGTGTTGCTATGGAACTCATCATCGAAAATGTAATTGGGCGCGAGATCCTTGACTCGCGTGGCAATCCGACTGTTGAGGTCGAGGTGGTGCTCAACGATGGCAGTTGGGGGCGCGCCGCGGTGCCATCTGGAGCATCCACCGGCGTGCATGAGGCCTTGGAACTGCGGGATGGGGATAAAACCCGCTATCTGGGGAAGGGCGTGCTCAAAGCGGTGGAGAACGTCAATGAAAAAATCGCTGATCTGCTTCTGGGGTGGGATGCCACCGATCAAAAGGGAATTGATCAGGCTTTGATTGAATTGGACGGCACACCCAATAAATCCAGGTTGGGCGCCAATGCCATTCTGGGCACAAGCCTGGCTGTGGCCAAAGCGGCGGCTAACGCTCTAGGTCTGCCGCTCTACCGCTACATTGGTGGGGTTTATGCCCATATCCTGCCAGTGCCAATGATGAATATCCTTAATGGAGGTGTGCATACTGGCTGGCAATCCACCGATGCTCAGGAATTTATGATCATGCCTTTAGGAGCGCCAACCTTCTCTGAAGGATTGCGCTGGGGGGCTGAAATCTATCACACCTTAAAGGGGGTGCTCAAAAACCGCGGCTACACCGTCCTGGTGGGGGATGAGGGCGGCTATGCCCCTGCGCTTAAAGCCAATGCTGAGGCGGTGGAGATGATCCTGGAAGCCATCGAAAAGGCCGGCTATAAGGCTGGTGAGCAGGTGGCGATTGCTCTGGATCCAGCCGCTTCGGAACTCTACGAAGAAGAGAGCGGGTTATATCATCTGCGTAAAGAAGGTCGCCAATTGACCAGCCAGGAGATGGTGGCTTTTTGGAAGTCCTGGGTGGAGCAATATCCGATCGTATCCATTGAGGACGGCCTGGCGCAGGATGACTGGGAAGGCTGGAAATGGATGGTGCAGGAGTTGGGCGATCGAATTCAGATCGTCGGCGATGATCTCCTGGTCACCAATCCTGAACGGGTGCGCAGAGCGATCCGCGAAAAGGCCGCCAACGCTTTGCTGGTGAAACTGAATCAAATTGGCACCCTGACCGAGACCATCGAGGCGGTGGAAACCTGTCAGCGCGCCGCCTGGCGAGCGGTGACCTCGCATCGTTCTGGCGAGACCGAAGATACTACGATTGCCGATTTGGCGGTGGCACTGAATATGGGGCAAATCAAAACCGGCGCGCCGGCGCGCTCGGATCGCGTGGCCAAGTTCAATCAGTTGCTGCGCATCGAGGCGGAGTTGGGCGATTCGGGTCGTTATGCCGGTTGGGATGCCTTACGGAGATAATGAAAAAAGCGGGTGTGTTGCTCGCCTGACCAGGGCGACACACCCGTGATTCTCTTTTGCGGCGCTCAATCTTCAGGAGAGGCCTCCTCTTCCATGGATAAGGGGCGCAGAGCCTCGTCCAGAGTTAGCCCTTCACGGCGCATGCCAGGTGCGGGTGTGCCACAATACGGGCATAAGTTCCAGGGCAGTTCCATCAATTTTCCGCACTGGTGACAGGTCTTTTTAAGTTTAGTATGGCAATTGGGGCAGACAATCCAGTTATCTCGCACGCGGCGCCCACACCCAGGGCACAAGGCTGCCTCCTCGAGGCTCTGGAGCAAGGCTTCTTCTTCCAGGGTTTGCTGATACTCTTCTTCCAGGGTACGCGGGGGGCGTAGGATGAGATAAATGACGATGCCAGGCAGGAAGAGCACGGCCACCACCAGCATCGCCAGAAGGCGTGCCAAGGGATCACGCGCACG
>JBBILY010000236.1:0-2623 GCA_037444705.1 Chloroflexota bacterium
CGCGCGCCTGTGCCTACGCCTGCGTCCATTGCCGCGCCGACGCCCAACATCAACCTCACCCGCAGGAGTTGAGCACCCACGAAGCCCTGGAACTCATCCGCCGCCTTAAAGAGTTCGGCAGCCCGATCCTGATCTTCACCGGCGGCGACCCTATGATGCGGCGCGACCTGTTCGACCTGATCGCCTTCGCCACAGAAAGCGGCTTACGCTGTTCGCTCACCCCTACCGCCACAGCTCTACCCACAGGTGAGCGCCTGCAGCGCGCCAAAGAGGCCGGCATCCGCCGCATCGCTCTCAGCCTGGATGCCCCCGATGCCGATACCCATGACCGCTTCCGCCAGGTGAAAGGTTCCTGGCAACGCACCATGCGCATCTTGCACGCTGCGCGCCAGGTAGGGCTGAGCGTTCAGGTGAACACCACCGTCGCCCGCCACAATGCCTCGCGCCTGCCTGAGATGGTGCCTTTCATCCAGGAAGTGGGCGCGGTGCAGTGGTCTGTGTTCTTCCTGGTGCCCACCGGCCGCGCTCAGGCACAATGGATGATCAGCCCCGAGGAACACGAGCGCCTGTTCCACTGGCTTTATGATTTATCCAGGTCAGCGCCGTTCGACATCAAAGCTACCGCCGCCCCCATGTACCGCCGCGTTGCCATTCAACGCCGCCGCGCTGAGGTCGGCGAAGGCCAGGCGGTCACGTTTCAAGGCGCCGGCTTTCAATATGCCGATGGCCTCAACCGCCCCACCCGCGGGGTGAACGACGGCAATGGTTTCCTGTTCATCTCCCATATCGGCGAAATCCAGCCCTCGGGATTCCTACCCATCACCGCTGGCAATGTGCGCACCGACGATGTGGTGCAGGTCTATCGCCACCACCCGCTCTTCAAAGATTTACGCAATCCAGAGCGCCTCAAAGGCAAGTGTGGCGTGTGCGAGTTTCGCCAGGTGTGTGGCGGCCAGCGTGGGCGTGCCTATGGCCTCAGCGGAGACTACCTCGAAACTGACCCTGCCTGTGCCTATTTACCCACCGCCCTGAGAGGACACCATGCCTGAAGAAATCGCGCCTTGCCTCAATCATTTCACCCTGCTAGCCTTCACAGACGCCTACTGGGGCCTGGCCTCGCAGGAGCGCCAAAGTTTCCACCAGAACTGGCTGGCCGCCTTGCGCTCGACCGCCCAACGGGTAGAACTCTATCAAGCCGCTGAGAGCGGGGTTGACCTGTTGGTTTGGAGCGCCCTGCCCATCCAGGGCAAACAAGACGCCGCGGCTTTCTTCGGACGCTTCGCCCAGGCGCTAAGCCCCCATCGCCATCTTATCCAGCCCGTCTCTACCCTGTGGGGGTTCACCCGCCCTTCCCAATATGCCAGGGGCCGCTCGGCCCAGGAAATTGACCCCTTGAACGGGGAGCGCCAACCGTATCTGGTGATTTATCCCTTTGTAAAGACCCGCGAGTGGTATTTGATGAGCCGCGAGGCGCGCCAGGGGATGATGAACGAGCACATTCGCATCGGCAAGCAATACCCCGACATCTGCCAGTTGTTGCTCTATTCCTTTGGCTTACAGGATCAGGAATTCGTCGTAGTTTACGAGATGGATGATCTACTGCGCTTTTCGCAACTGGTCAACGACCTGCGCGACAGCGAAGTGCGCCGCTTCACCCTGCGCGACACCCCGGTGCACACCGCCATCTATCACCCCCCTGAGGAGACCCTGGCATTATGGAGATAGACAGCCCCTTCCTGCGCGCCTGCCGCCGGCTGACGGTGGAGGTTACCCCAGTGTGGTTCATGCGGCAGGCAGGGCGCTACATGCCTGAATACCGCCGCCTGCGGGAAAAATACTCCCTGCTGGAGATAATACGCCAGCCTGAAATCGCCGCCGAGGTCACTTTGCAACCAGTGCGCGCCCTGGGAGTAGATGCAGCCATTTTATTTGCCGATATCCTCTTGCCCCTGATCCCGATGGGGCTGAAACTGGACTTCGTCCGCGGTGAGGGGCCACACATCGCCCAACCTGTTCGCAGTCTGGAGGACGTCGCCCGTCTGAGCCCGCTCAACCCCGAGGCTGATCTGGGATATGTATTAGAGACCATCCGCATCCTGCGGCGGGAATTAGGGAACATCCCCCTGATTGGCTTCTCAGGCGCGCCATTTACCGTGGCTTCCTATGCCATCGAAGGTGGCGCCTCGCGCGATTTCGTCACGACTAAGAAGATAATGTACACTGCCCCTCAGGTATGGCGGGCTTTGATGGAGAAGTTATCCCAGGCTCTCGCCGATTATCTGCGGGCGCAAATCCGGGCTGGAGTTCAAGCGGTGCAGGTCTTCGACTCCTGGGTGGGTGCCCTCAGCCCTGACGACTATCGGGAGTACGTCCAGCCATATTCGCGCCAGGTGCTGGCCGCGGCTCAATCCATGGGGGTGCCGGTCATCCACTTTGGACTGAACAATCCCTCGCTCTTGAGAGCCATGAAAGACGCCGGCGGGGATGTGATTGGCCTGGATTGGCGCATCCCCCTGGACGAGGCCTGGGCAATCCTGGGGGATGAGGTGGCGGTGCAGGGCAACCTGGATCCGGCAGCGCTGTTTGCCCCGCTCCCCCAACTCAAAGCCCGAGTGCAGGATGT
>JBBILY010000237.1:0-2622 GCA_037444705.1 Chloroflexota bacterium
GGATGCAACTGCTCGAGAGCGCATGTTAGAGTCGAATCGGTGGTTGAGGGAAATTGTCCTCTCAGACCGGCCAGTCTATGGAATTAACACTGGTTTTGGCATCTTTGCCGAACGGCGCATATCTCCACAAGAAACCGTTGAACTCAACCGCAACCTGATACTCAGCCATGCGGTTGCTACAGGCCCTGCGCTGCCTCTTGAAGTTGTGCGTGCAGCTATGCTGATCCGGGCTAACACTCTCGCCAGTGGCTATTCTGGCGTGCGCCCTGAAATCGTGGAAATTTTATTGGAAATGCTCAATCGGGGTGTTACCCCGATTATACCTTCTCAAGGTTCGCTGGGTTCTTCGGGCGACCTGGCTTTGCTCTCTCACCTGGCTTTGGTGCTCTCGAGGGATGAGCGGGATGCGGAGGACGAATCTGGCATGGCTGATTATCAAGGGGAGTGTGTGTCGGGTAAGGCAGCGATGCAAAGAGCTGGCATTCCTCGCTTGATTCTTGGCCCTAAAGAAGGGTTGGCGCTCAATAACGGTGCTACTTTTTCTACTGCAGTTGGCGCTTTACTCGTGTTTGACGCAGCGCATTGGTTGAAAGTGGCAGAATTATCCCTGGCGATGAGCCTGGAAGCCTTGCTCGGCGTTAGTTCTGCTTTTGACCCGCGCGTACATCAGGTTCGCCACCATCCTGGTCAGATCGAGGTAGCAGGGGAGGTTCGTAGACTGACTGAAGGAAGCACTCTTTTAGACGCGGCAGGGAGGGTACAAGATGCATATTCACTGCGCTGTGGGCCTCAGGTGCAGGGCGCGGCACGAGATGTATTAGACTTTGTGCAACAAATAATCAGGCGAGAGATTAACGCTGCTACAGACAACCCATTGTTCTTCGGGCCAGGCGAGGTCATATCAGGCGGGAATTTTCATGGCGAACCTGTAGGTTTAGCCATGGATTTCCTGGCGATTGCTTTGGCAGAGGTGGGAGCCATATCCGAAAGGCGAATTTTCCGCTTGATGGATGGGCGGTTAAACAACGGCCTGCCCCCTATGTTAGTGGATCATCCAGAGGCAGCTGGGCTCAATTCAGGGATGATGATGCTACAATATACCGCGGCTTCTCTAGCTTTGGAAAATCAAACATTGGCATCGCCCGATTCGATTCACTCCTTACCCACTTCTGCGGAACAGGAAGATCACAATGCGAACTCCATGACTGCCGCACGCCATGCCCGCTGTGTGTTGGAGAATGTGTCGCATATCCTGGCAATCGAAGTCTATTGTGCCGCTCGAGCGCTTGACTTGCGCCTGAGGTTGATGCCCGAGGCTCGGATGGGAAAAGGGGTGGAAGCAGCCTATTTAAAGGTCAGAGAGGTGGTGCCTTATCAACCTGGAGATGCGTGGTGGGCGCCTGAAATTGAGCGGGTGAAAGAACTGCTGGCGCGCCCAGAGTTTTTAGATATCCCATAGTTTTATTTAACGCCTTTCGAAATCGAGCGAGGGGGCGGGACGGGATAATACTTTGGCAATATGGCGTAAGTTCATCCACCATTGTTCCTTGGGGCGTTGTTTGTCCATATCCACCATTCGGGGAAAGTCTTCGAGGTCGTGGAATTTGATTTCCTTCCCCTGTAGCCCTATGAAGGCGCTGAAAGTGGAGCCTTTCTCGGCCTGCTCAATGAGAAATTCAATGCAGCGGGTTGCCAACCGCGTGGCCTGAATGCGATCAAAAGGAGATGGATTTCCACCTTGTTGCAGGTGTCCTAATATAGCCTGGCGAACATCGTATAACCCCCCTCCTTCCTGCTCAAAGAGGGCGCTCATAAAGGCTGTAGTGTAAACGCTACTAGCCAGTTCATTGCGTATCAGCAAGCCCAAGCGTTTCCCGCGCCGAAATCCCTCATTCAGCAATTCAACATCAGCCTGGAGGTCTCGTAGGGTTACTCCTTCTTCATTAAGATAAACGCGTTCGGCGCCCGTAGCCAGACCGCTCATCAAGGCCAAATAGCCGCAATAACGTCCCATTACCTCCACAATGAAGCACCGTCTGGCTGCTACGGCTGATTGCTTAATTTTATCCACAGCCTGGACAATGTTGTTTAAGGCGGTGTCAGCGCCAATGCTCAGGTCAGAACCGGGCAAGTTGTTGTCAATTGTGGCTGGTAAGCAAACGATAGGGATGTTGAAGGCGGGGAAATTATTTCGTTCTTGTATGAGTCGATAGGCAGATTCATATCCTGCCCAACCACCAATAATCAACAATCCCTCGATCTGATGAGTCTCTATTGCGCGGGCGATGTGGTAGAAGTCGCTGCCCGCAGGCACTTTGCGATTGGTTCCCAATTCTGAGCCTCCCAGAGAAGCCCAACCGTTTACGCTCATCCAATTTAATTCGAATATATCCCCTTCTACGAAGCCCTGAAATCCATTTTGAATCCCCAATATGATATGCCCACGATCCAACCCTAATCTAACTGCAGCGCGCACTGCTGTGTTCATGCCTGGGGCGGGGGCACCGGAATTCATGACGGCCAGGCGCAAACGTCTCTGGCCGGGCTGGGGTGGGTGGGGTAAAGCGCGCAACATGGTTTTAAATGTTCGAAACGCCTCTATGAAATTATTACCACGCAGAT
>JBBILY010000238.1:0-2511 GCA_037444705.1 Chloroflexota bacterium
GTGGTGTAGATCGCCTGGGCGGGCTGCGCAGGTTGCTCAGCCAGGCGGGTGACGATCTGTCCCTGAGAATTAAAGACATACAAGGCGCCGCCGCGCTTTCCCGATAGATAAGGCTCCCCCCACTTCTCCAGCCCTGCTTGTCCCACGCGCTCATCCAGACGATAGCCCTTGCGCAGATACTCTTCTTCCTGCCCGGCCTGAATGGTCGTGACATAGCCCACCACGTGCGGGGCGATGCCCCCGTCGAAATAATAGCGGGCTTTGTAAGATTGCAAGACAAGGCCGCTAAACCCTGAAAGCACATCCAGGTTTTTGGCTATCTCGTCTGCAGAAACTTCTCCCAGGGGTAAATACCAGTCTACGCCGGGAGGGAAATTGGCGTAGCGGGCTTGAATTTCTTCTGCGCTCAGGCCGGTCAAGCGCACCAGCCAGGTGAAAAGCGCTTCTTCCTGTTCAGGGTCAATCTGGTTGGGGATCAGGCCGATAGCGGTGGCATCCGCCTGAGCCACCAGGGCATGACCATTGCGATCATAGATATTGGCGCGGGCAGGGATGTAGCGCTCCATGCCCAGATAGTTGCCACCTGCCAGTTCAGGCATGACCAGGGTATCATCCCACTTCACCCGCCATCGGCCCTGTTCCAGGCTCAGGTTCATCACTGTTTCACGCTGAAGGTCTCCGATCAGTGTGCTGTGGAAAGTCACGCGATAGCCCACCTGGGCGCTGGTGGGGCTTTGCACCAGGGAAGACAGGATCTCATAATCCAGGCTGCTCAAGGCCATCTCGGTGGCAATGCCACGATAGTGCTTTTCAAACTTGTCACGCGGGATTGCATCCTGGCTGAGGCTGGTGAGCAAGGCATACATCGTGGCGTAATCTTCCCCTTTCCAGGCTTCCAGATAAGCCCGGGCGGCGGCTCTGGCATCGGGCACACGGGTAGTGCTTACGCCTGGTTGTCCAGGGGTATGTGATGGGGTTGGCTCCTGGGTAGGAGCACGCTCAGGGTTGCGACCGCATCCCACCGCCAAAAGCAACACCAAGAGGGCTATCCAGGGGAAGCGCTTGAGCATCACAGGCAAAACTTAAGAGCGAGCGGCCAGGCCGGCTCGATCTCCTCCCAGAATTTCCATAAAAACGGGACAATGATAATGGAGAGTCTCCTGACACGCCTGGGGCACATCTTTGCCAGGGGTCAAGCCCAGTTTCCTCAGCGTGCGGGTTAGATGGCACACCGGCAGACCCATAACGTTAGCAAAACAGCCGCTCAAAGCTTGCACCGGTTGGAAGCCCGGGTGCTGTATGGCATAGGCGCCGGCTTTGTCCAACGGATCACCTGAAGCGATGTAGGCTCGCATTTCTTCGTCGGAATAAGCGCGCATGGGCACCTCGGTTACACACCAGTCGCAGAGAAGACGGCCATCATCAACATGCAAAATAGCCAGGCCAGTATATACCTGATGCGTATGGCCGCGCAGGCGGCGCAACATGCTCTCGGCCTCGGCCGCGTCTAGCGGTTTACCCAGGATTTCTCCGCTCTCCACCACGGTGGTATCCGCGGCGATAACAACGGCTCCCGCAGGCGCCAGGGCTGCCACGGCATTTGCCTTACTTTTAGCCAGGCGTAGCACATAATCCCGCGGGGCTTCACCTGCCAGAGGGCGCTCATCCACCTCGGCCGCAATCACCTGAAATGGCCAGCCATAAAGTTCCAGTAACTGCCTGCGGCGGGGTGAATTAGAAGCCAGAATCAACCTCATCATTTTTCTATTCTAACACACTCTCCCCTTTGCCTTTCCTGCAAGGCGTTGTAGAATCCAGGCAACTACCTCCTAGGAGTGGAAGATGCAGGCTCTCAAAGAACGGATCTTACGCGAAGGCAAAAACCTGGGCAACGGCATTCTGAAAGTGGACGCTTTCATCAACCATCAGGTGGACCCCACCCTGATGGACGCCTGTGGACGGGAACTGGCGCGGCGCTTCCAGCAGGTGGGCGCCACCAAGGTGCTCACAGCCGAGATTTCCGGCATCGCGCCTGCCCTGACCACCGCCATGCACCTGGGACTGCCCGTGGTTTATGCCCGCAAAAGCAAACCCATCACCATGCCCGATCAGGTATACCTGACCCTATCCCCCTCGCACACCAAAGGCAGGATGGTGGAATTGATCATCTCCCCTGAATATCTGGCTGGGGGTGAACGGGTGTTGATCATTGACGATTTCCTGGCCACTGGGGCCACCATCCTGGGGCTGGCGCGCCTGGCGCAGACGGCCGGGGCGGTGATCGTCGGGGTTGGCGCTTTGATCGAAAAGACCTTCGAAGGTGGACGGCAGGCGCTTGCCCATTTGGGTGTGCCGGTGGTCTCCCTGGCGCGCATTCGCGCCATGGAAGGGGACCAGATCTTCTTCGAAGAGGATTGAGGACCACCGCCGATGGATGCCATCGCCATCCTGGACTTCGGTTCCCAAACCAGTCAGTTAATCGCCCGCCGCGTGCGCGAGGCGCAGGTGTAT
>JBBILY010000239.1:0-2506 GCA_037444705.1 Chloroflexota bacterium
GGCTTCCTCACCGCCTCGTTAGTTTTTTGTGTGGGTCCAATGACCATCCTGGGTTCGATCCAGGATGGTCTGAGCGGCGATTACAGCCTGCTGGCCATCAAGTCTGTATTGGATGGTTTCGCCTCCCTTGCCTTTGCTTCCTCTCTCGGGGTGGGCGTGCTGTTTTCCACCCTGGTTATCCTCGTCTATCAAGGCGGGCTGAGCCTGCTGGCAGCTCAAGCGCAAGCCATCACCACCCCGGCCATGATGAATGAGATGACCGCTGTCGGTGGCGTGTTGCTACTGGGGATCGCCGTCTCAAGCCTACTTGAGATCAAACCCGTTCGTGTGGGTAACTTCTTACCCGCGCTCATCATTGCCCCCCTAATTGTCGCCATCCTCACTGCTCTGGGGCTGGGTTAAACACCTCACAAGAAGTGATTTTATGCCTTAATAGCAGAATGCTGATCCAATATGGATCAGCATTCTGGGTTACTCCCAATGGCTAGATTGCTCAATTCCCCTGGGTGTTTAAGGCTTCATCAACCGCCTTAGCGATGTCATCATAAGAGGGTACAAAACCCGGAGAGACAATTTTGCCATTAACAAACACGCTGGGGGTGCCGGTCACCCCGGCGCGTGTGCCATCCGCACGATCTTTGTCAATTTGATCCTTGTAGCGATTTTCCTTGAAGCATGCGTTAAATTTCTCCATATCCAGACCCAGGCTTTCGGCAAAAGCCACCAGACGTTTGTCGCTGAATGCACCAGCATTTTCCCCGTTCCAATTGGCGAAGAGCAAATCGTGATAATCCCAAAAGCGGCCTTGCTCAGCCGCGCACATGCTGGCATTGGCTGCCTGGTCAGACTCTTTGGTCACTGCCTGATCATCCAGGAAGGGAAAATGGCGAAAGACATAACGGGCTTTGCCTGTCTCCACCAGATTTTGCACCACCAGAGGTTCAACGTTATGGCTAAAATTCTGACAGGCCGGGCATTGAAAGTCCTCCCAAACCTCAATTAATACGGGCGCATTGGCATCGCCCAGGGCTGTCCCGTCCGCCTGAGGTCGGCTGATCGGGGTGATACGCACAAAATCACCCACCGGAGCCGCTGCGTTACGCAGAGATGGCACGATTAACAATCCTGTCACAATCAAAGCCCCAACGACAATAGCCAGAATGGCGAATAAGCGTTGTTGGCGTTGACGTTTCAAACGTTGCTCACGAATCAGTTGACGTTTGCTAAATGGTTCGGAGCGTTTCTTAGCCATGGAATCTCCTCAAATTGGGATCGTGGGGTGAATTTTGCCATGAGGGCAAATTTTTGTCCAGGTTGCTCTAAGACAGGCGATTATTGAGCCAGGCCACCATAAATGCAATTACTTCGTCTTTTTCGGGTTCATTATGAACCTCATGGTAGAAACCATCCCAGATTTTTAACGTGCAGCGATCGCCTGCCCTGGCGGCAAAATCCCGGCTGGCAGCCACAGAAGTCAACCGATCCTGGCTTCCATGCATCAATAACAGAGGCAAAGGAAATTTATCAGCATGGGCCAACGCCCATTCACCACTTTGAAGCAAGTCCATCGCCAAACGCGCCGAGACGCGATCATGGACTAAAGGATCGTTCTTATAGGCTCGCACCACCTCTGGGTCTCGGGATAGGCCCTGGATGTCGAGCTCATTAGCCATAGCCAGCCCCGGCCAAAGCCGGTACATGATCTTCCCCAGGCTAATCTTCCAGGCAGGCGGCTCAAAAGCGGTACGCAGAGCCGGAGCGGTGGCGATCACACCAGCAATAGATGGCTGACGTCGTAAGGCGTAATTAATCACCAGGTTGCCCCCCAGACTATGGCCATAGAGAAATCGAAGCCTGGCCGGGAATCGCTGTTCGGCTTGATCCAATAACAGGGCGATGTCATCCATTAGAGATTCAAACTGCGGGGCATGCCCACGCGCTCCCTCGGACTTGCCATGGCCACGCAAATCATAAGCCAGCAAGGCAAACCCAGCCTCGACCAGGGCTTCACCCACATGATCATAGCGACCGCAATGCTCTCCTAACCCATGCACCAGGCACACCACAGCCTTACTCTCCCCCTCTGGTCGCCAGAGACGAGCATATAAGGTTATCCCGTCCAGGGTCTTCCAATAAGCCTCTTCTTTCCGTGCCACCATACCCTGCCTCTCCGAATAGAGTTCACGAGATTATTTACGCGTGATATTGATACACGGGATATTCTTCGCCGGTGCGCCTGAACCCTGCTTTCTGATACATCGCCAGAGATGCCAGATTATTATGCTGGGTATTCACAGTTACGCTGTGGACACCGCGCTGCTTGAACTTTGACAGCAAATCCTGCACGAGAGCATACCCCAGACCCAATCTCTGAAATTCAGGCTGAACAGCTAGGCGCGCCAGGTGAGCACCAATAGGGGTTGGTGTACTGATCTGGTATCCCACAATCTTACCTTCCACCTCTAGAACCGTAGCCAGCGTCGCCTGGTTGAAAGCCAGTCGCAGG
>JBBILY010000240.1:0-2419 GCA_037444705.1 Chloroflexota bacterium
CCCTTCTCATATAGGGTAAATGCCAGGCCAAGGGTATTACTCAGGCTGATGCTATCCATACCGTAGCGATCACATAACTCGCCCATACGCGTGGCAAAAGCAGGATCATCCAGTAACAGGTTAGGCCCAAAACCTACCAGGGTCTCATATTCTGCACCCTTACGTCTAACGCCGTCTTCCAGGCGAACCACTCGCCCACAAGCAATGACGCAGGCATGGCAGGCACTCACCCCTGCCAGGATCGTCTCTGCCACGCTGGCGCCCGAGATCTTCGTGGCACCGTCGAACACTTCCCTGTGGAAATAGCGTTTGGGCATTTCACCTAAATAATCAAAATAATCGGCAGCATTGGCTGTACCCAAAGCCCTTAATGCCTGAGTAACCCCATCCTGGCGTAGGGCACGATTGACTTCCGAACGTAACGCGGAAAAGGTGTTTGGCTCAGCCAGGGGAATCTCCCCTCGTCCCCGAACTGCGATTGCCTTAAGGTTCTTTGCTCCCATCACCGCTCCCATGCCGGTGCGTCCGGCAACACGACCATGGTCGGTCAATATTAACGAATAAGGGATGCCGGTTTCCCCCGCTGGGCCGATTGTGGCTACACGCACAATGCCTGCATTAAGTTCATCAATAATCG
Organism: Chloroflexota bacterium; assembly: GCA_037444705.1. Taxonomy (GTDB): domain Bacteria; phylum Chloroflexota; class Anaerolineae; order Anaerolineales; family UBA4823; genus DATCYX01. The sequence goes on from JBBILY010000240.1 coordinate 638, forward strand.
CGGCCTGGGTTTGATAGGTATCTAATCCCCACAGGTGTCTGGCATCGCGAATTTCAAACTGGCTATTGTTAATCCATAGATAGACGGGGTGTGAGGCACATCCACGGATCCACAAACCATCAAAACCCGCCTGGCGCAGTTCGACTCCCCAAAAGCCGCCACAATTGGACTCGCCCCAAAGGCCGGTATGGGGGGAGCGAGCACAAACGACAAAGCGCCCCACTGCAGGACCGGCGGTTCCGGTGAGGGGCCCAGTCATGAAAAGCAATGGAGCCTGGGGCGAAAGAGGATCAAGATCTTGCCTCAAATCTTCATATAACAGCCGCGCTGCCAGCGAGGCTCCTCCCAAGTATTCATTTACCCAATGAGTAGGGACATCTAAATGCTCAATCTCCCCCGAGGCCAGGTCAATCACTAAGATAGGCTGCATTGTTCATCCATCTCCCAGGTTAAGATTCGCAGAAGCATACAAGATTTGGGTTATACTTATAATGAGTTTACCAGAGTTTAGGGAAGGTGATATAAGTACTTTACCGTTTTAGGTAAGTGACTCTACGAACCAAAAATCTGAGCGAGAATGCCAATGGAGAGGTAATGAAAAATGGCTTACTTCTGAAGAAACTGCAAATTATTGAACAGGTGTTAGAGGAATTGCGCTCTTTAGGGCATTTGAACGTTACAGACCTGGAGAAAGACTGGCGTACACAGCGCGCTGTTGAGCGCAATTTACAAATCGCTGTAGAGGGGATGATTGACATCTGTCAACGTGTGCTTTCTTTGAAAGGACTGACGCCTGCAACCACTGGCAGCGAAGCTATTAGACGTTGCGTGGAATTAGGCGCACTTTCTTCAGAAGAGCCCTACCGCCGCATGGTACAGTTTCGTAATTTCATTGTGCATCGTTACGAACACATTGATCCTGCCATTCTGGTGGACATTGTTAATCGGCGGTTAGATGATTTTCAACGTTTCATTCTAGAGATCCGCCGTTATGCAGCAGATTGACTTCTCACCGGCGCTGAAGGTCTTTTCTCGCCATAAGAATGTCCTGGCAGTATGGGTTTTTGGCTCAGCCCAAGAAGGGATCATTCAGGAGAGGAGCGATATAGATTTTGGAGTGCTCTTTGTGCAAAAGCCTCTTTTAGATGAATTGGCAGATCTGCGCAGCGACTTGCAGGATGCGTTGATGTTTGATGAGATAGATCTGGTGGTCCTGAATGATGCCCATCCTTTTCTACAAATCGAAGCGATGCGTGGCAAGAGGCTGCACTGCAAGGATGAGGAAAAAGTAGCGGCTCTCGTCTCCCTGGCAGCACGGGAATATGAAGACGCAATGGCTCTTCTTCAGCGAGGTCTTCAGTTCACAAATTACTCCGCCCAATTGTAAATGCTTGGTGAGGTGATCGTTTATAACGCGTTACATCACCCATTCTCTTAATTCTCAGCGAGGTCTTATGGCGATCCGCATTCATCCAACTGCTGAAGTTTCTGAAAAAGCCCAGATTGGCGATGGCAGTAGCATCTGGCATCATGCCCAGGTGCGCGAAGGCGTCACCATTGGGCGCAATTGTATCCTGGGTAAAGGGGTCTATGTGGACGCGGGGGTCACCATCGGTGATAACGTCAAAATCCAGAATTATGTTTCGATTTATCACGGCGTGACCCTGGAAGACGGGGTTTTCGTCGGCCCCCATGTATGTTTTACCAATGCCCTGCGTCCGCGCGCGGTAAACCCTGATGGCAGCCTCAAATCCAGCGACGACTGGGTACTCAGTCCCACCC
>JBBILY010000241.1:0-2318 GCA_037444705.1 Chloroflexota bacterium
CCATCCGCGAAGGCGGCTTGACGGTCGGCGCGGGCGTCATCACCAAGATCCTGGATTAGGTGAACTATGGCTAAGCAGAGGATTCGCATTCGTCTCAAAGCGTACGATCACCGCGTTCTGGATCAATCTGCCAAGCGCATTGTTGAGACCGCTGAACGCACCGGGGCGAGGGTGGTTGGCCCGGTGCCACTACCAACGCGGATTGAACGCTATACCGTTCGCCGTTCGACTTTTATTGATAAGGATTCGCACGAGCACTTTGAAATTCGCACTCACAACCGGCTGATTGATGTTTTAGATCCGGATTCAAAGACGATTGATATGCTGATGCGCCTGAATCTGCCAGCCGGTGTGGATATTGAGATTAAGATTTAGGTTTTTGCTCAGGCTCAGGTTCGAACAACCTGACGCTGAAAAACAGGCAATGCAAGAGCAGCCCTGTGCGTCGACCCGAAATGCCCATTGTTCGGCGGCAGGCTGACTGACTGCATTGCGGTCAGGGATGATGCAGCCATGCCCAGGCTGACAGTCCCGAAACTGTACGATGAAGGAGAAAATAGAGATGTTAAAAGGGCTGATTGGCAAGAAAATCGGCATGACCCAGATTTTCGATGAGGCAGGTGTAGCGATTCCTGTGACCCTGATCGAAGCTGGGCCATGCTATGTTACCCAGGTGCGCCGTCCAGAAGTGGATGGATATTCGGCGGTCCAACTGGGCTTTGAGGAGGTAAAGCAAAAGCGCCTTTCCGCCGGGGAATTAGGGCATCTCAAGCGCAACAACTTGCCCCCGTTGCGCTTTTTACGTGAGTTTCGCCATAAAAACCCGCAGGTTGCGGAAGGGGACAAGTTGACCGTCGGCGAGGTCTTTGCTGTGGGTGATCGGGTAGATGTGGTCGGAACCAGCAAAGGCAAAGGTTTTGCCGGCGCGGTGAAACGTCATCACTTTCGCGGTGGGCCAAAGACGCACGGCCAATCCGATCGCCACCGTGCACCTGGTGCGCGCAGTTCAGGCACGACGCCCGGCCGCGTTTATAAAGGTTCGCGTGGCGCGGGACATATGGGTAACCAGCGTGTCACGGTGCAGAACCTGAAAGTGGTGTTGGTGGATGGAGAACGCAACCTTTTAGGTGTGCGGGGTGCGGTCCCGGGGCCACGTGGTGGCATTGTGATGATTAAAGAGGCGCGCAAGGACTAGCCAATTGGGCTAAATCCCGAAGCGAATTGGAGCGATGCAATCATGGAAGTAGATGTTCTAAACATGGAGGGGCAGAAAGTCAGCACGGTGGAATTGCCGGCGAGGATTTTCGAAGCCCCAATTAACCTGGATCTGATGCACCAGGCTCTTGTGCGGCAGATGGCCAACGCACGCCTGGGTACCCATAAGACCAAGGGGCGCAGTGAGGTCTCTGGTGGTGGTCGTAAACCCTGGCGCCAAAAAGGCACCGGGCGCGCCCGACAGGGCTCTATCCGCGCTCCGCAGTGGGTAGGCGGTGGGAAGGTGCATACACCCAAGCCGCGCGACTACACCCTGGAGATGCCACGTAAGATGCGCCGCGCTGCCTTGTGCTCAGCCCTCTCAGTCAAAGCGGCGGAAAAGGCAATCGTCGTCGTGGATGAGATCACACTGCCAGAGGCTAAAACGCGCCTGATGGCTCAGGCTTTAGATCGCCTGGTTGGAGAAGCCAGCGCCTTGATCTTGCTCCCTGAAGGGGATGGCAATAACGAGGTGATTGTCCGTTCTGCCAGGAACTTACCCGATGCCAAGACCTTGCTGGCCAGTTATTTAAACATCCGCGACCTTTTAGGTTACGAGAAGATTCTGATGCCATTAAAGGCATTGGATGCGGTCGTTTCACATTTGGGTTAGGTAGGAGGTGGCGATGTCAACCATTTATGACGTTTTGCGTCGCCCGATCGTGACGGAGAAGTCGAATTATCTCAACAGCCAGTTGCATCAATATGTGTTCGAGGTGGCTGCCGATGCCACCAAAGCACTGGTAAAAGATGCAGTGGAGACGCTATTTGATGTGGATGTGTTGCGGGTGAACATCGTGAATGTGCCCGCCAAGCGTTCGCGGCGCGCCCGCAGTCGGCGATTACTGGTGCGGCGAAGCGGTTATAAGAAAGCCATTGTAACCCTAGCCCCGGAAGATCGGATTGATATGTTTGAAGGGGTGAAGTGATGCCTGTCAAAGTCTTCAAACCCGTTACCCCCGGTCAGCGAGGTATGACCGGCTATACCTTTGAGGAGATCACCAAGCCGTTTCCGGTTTGGGGAATGTTATGGCCGTTGCGGATGCGGGGGGGTGCCAAGGGGT
>JBBILY010000242.1:0-2280 GCA_037444705.1 Chloroflexota bacterium
GCCCGCCGGGCCGGCTTAGAAGATACAGCGATTACGGTTTTGGAGGACGCTCAGCAGGCAATTGAGTATTTGCGCCATCATCTTAAAGAACAGGATGTGGTTTTGGTTAAAGGATCGCGAGGCATGCGGATGGAACGAATTGTGACCGCCCTGGAGTATGCGGCATGACTCAAGCCTCGGTGGCCCTGGCTTTAGCCTGGATTAGTTTTATGCTGACGGTAATTTGGGGAACACCACTCTTGCGGGTACTGCGCCATTTTCGTATTGGCAAGGTTATCCGTGTAGAAGGCCCCCAGCGGCACATTACCAAAATGGGTACCCCAACTATGGGTGGGGTGCTGATCATTCTGCCTGTGGTGCTTATCACCACCCTCTTGAATGCCAGTTCATTGATCGGTTTTAATGTTCTGGGACGCTCAGTGCTCTTGCCGATGGGAGTAATGGTGTTATACGCTTTGTTGGGAGCTATAGATGATTGGGAAGGTATCCGAGGTCGCCGCCGAGGCCAGGGAATGCGCGCTCGCACCAAGTTTCTGATTCAGGTGCTTTTCGCTCTGGTGGCAGCCATTGGGCTGAGATACTACCTGGATGTGCCAGAGGCATATTTACCTGGTATCAAAGGCGAGGTCAAATTGGGGTACTGGTATATCCCAATGGCGGTGTTTGTGATCGTGGCGATGTCTAATGCAGTGAACCTGACTGATGGTCTGGATGGCTTGGCCGGGCTGATTGCAGCCACGGCTTTTACCACTTATGGAGCGATTGCCGTGATTCAGGGGCAGATATTCCTGGCGCGCTTTTGCTTCACCCTGGTAGGCGCTTTGTTTGGCTTTTTATGGTTCAATGTCCATCCGGCTCAATTAATTATGGGCGATACGGGTGCACTCTCCCTGGGCGCTACCTTGGCAGTGGTAGCATTGATGAGCGGGCAATGGGTACTTTTACCCTTGATCGCCGTGATCCCGGTGAGCACAACCTTAAGTGTGATCATTCAAACTGCATATTTCAAGTACACCCGTCGCAGATATGGTGAGGGCAGAAGGGTGTTCAAGATGGCCCCGCTTCATCATCATTTCGAATTATCGGGCTGGAGTGAGACCCAGGTGGTGCAACGCTTCTGGCTCATCAGCCTGTTATCTGCCATGATCGGCGTCGCCTTAGCAGTGGTTTAGATATGTCGGTGTCCGTTCGAATGCCTCAGGCATCTAGGGATGAGGATAGCGTGAGAGACTGGAGTGGTCAAAGAGTGCTGATTTTAGGGGCAGCCCGACAAGGGACGGCTTTGGCGCGCTATCTACTCAAACGCGGAGCTGAGGTGACCCTCAACGATCGCAGACCAGAAGAGGAATTGCGTCTCAGTCAAGAGGCGCTAAAAGACCTGGACGGCGTCCTGCATTGGGTATGTGGCGGTCACCCCCTGGAATTGCTGGAAGGGGTGGACCTGGTGTGTGTTTCTGGCGGCGTTCCGCTCTCGTTGCCGCTCATTCAGGAAGAGCTGGCGAGGGGTATTCCTCTGTCTAACGACTCACAGGTTTTCCTGGAGGCTGCTCCTTGCACGGTGATTGGTATCACTGGATCAGCGGGTAAGACCACGACAACCACCCTGGTAGGGCGGATGGCTGACGAAGACAGCCGCTCTAAAAGGGCTGATGGCCGCTTCCGACGCGTATTTGTCGGCGGCAACATTGGAACGCCTTTGATTGCCTTGGTGGACGAAATGCAACCCGACGACTTGGCGGTGATGGAATTATCCAGTTTTCAATTGGAAATCATGACGCGCGCGCCTCAGGTGGCTGCGGTGCTCAACGTGACGCCCAATCATCTGGATCGCCATGGGAGCATGGAGGCCTACCTGGCTGCCAAGGCTCGCATTTTAGAATATCAAACCCCAGCCGATGTGGCAATCCTTGGCCGCGATGACCCTGGCGCTTGGGGATTGGCGCAGCGAGTGAAAGGGCATTTGGTCTCTTTTGGTTTGGAGAAAAATCAATCCACTGTTGGCACTTATCTGCGCGATCAAGACCTGGTTTTGTGGGACGGCTATCGAGAGGTATGGTTGATGTCTCGCGCGGAGATCCAATTGCGCGGCGCGCACAACCTGTTAAACGTATTGGCAGCCTGCGCCATCGCCGCGGCAGCAGGTTTATCCGCTGAGGCAATGCGAACAGGCGTCCGTGACTTTCGGGGTGTGCCCCACCGCCTGGAATTCGTGCGCCGCTGGCATGGGGCTGATTGGTACAACGATTCGATTGCCACTGCTCCCGAAAGAGCCATGGCGGC
>JBBILY010000243.1:0-2211 GCA_037444705.1 Chloroflexota bacterium
CCGCTTACACCGAGCGCTACCTCGGGATGCCCGACGACCAACCCGAGGCCTACCGCGTGTCGTCGCCCATCTCGTTCGTGGACGACGCCGATCCGCACCGCCCGCTGCTGCTGATCCACGGCCTGGCCGACGACAACGTCTTCAATGAACTGCGCCTGAACCTGATTTTCGGTGTTATGCGCCAATACACCACCAATGGCATATATCAGAGCCTGCGCCAGATTGGTTTACACATTGATGACAATCTGCAACTGAGGGTAAGCGACCGCCAGGCCTTGCAGACCGCCCTGAGCGAGCATTATACCGACGTGGTAGCCCTGATGGACCAGGTTATGGACAGTTTATACACAACTCTGGGCCATTTCACCGGGGTGAACGGTGCAAGCGGCTATCTGGACACCACGGTTAACCTGGTCGCCGATCAGATCTCGGAGGTGAATCGCGAGATCGCCGAGATGAACCTGCGCCTGGCCGAACGCGAACAATATCTGGTAGATCAATACGGCGCCATGCAAGCGCAGTTACAAAGACTGGCTTACTATCAGGAATTATGGGCTGGGATCTATGGCAGCGTTAACCGCTATGTCTGAGTCTAAGGCTTTAGGCGTCGGCACTTGAACAAGGAGGTTCGAGGCTGGGAAGGAAGGAACCGATGTCTGAACATGGGATTGCTGGAATTGGCAGGATAGGGCTGGAGGGGGTGGAGCGATTGAGCCAGGCGAACGAGGCCCTGGCTTCTCATCCTGAGCAGGTTCATGCGCAGGCAGGGGGAGCACTTCAGCCTCGCCAGCCACAGTTAAGCCTTAACAGGCCCCTGTTCCAAATGGCAGATGTCCACCTGAAGTTCGTCATTGACGCTGAAACCAAGGATGTGACCATCCTGATCCTGGATCGCACCAGCCGCAAAGTGGTGCGCACCATCCCGCCAGAGGAAATGGCCAAGATAGACCCGGGTGAATTACTGCAATTGTTCATATAAACCTCCCGTGCCAACCAGAATTTAGGCGCTTTTTACGGCCCAAGGCTCAAGTCCGTCGCCCTTTGTCCGATAGTAAAAGAAAATGATGCAACCTGAACATGAGAGCGAAGCCTGAAAGGAGCAAGACGTGACCCAGAATTCTTATCGAACCCAGGAATATCGCACCCAGGAAGTGATGGGCGCCAGCCCCATTCGCCTGGTAGTGATGGCTTACGATGTGGCGATCCAGGCTTGCGAGGCGCAGGATTTTGGGCGCGCCACGCGGGCCATCAGCCTGTTGCGGGATGCGCTCAATTTCGATTACGCCGAAGCCGCAGCCGGGCTTTTCAGCCTGTATCAGTGGTGCCTGGATTGCATCCGCCAGGGGGATTACGCCTCAGCCTTACAGGTCTTACGGGAATTACGCGGCGCCTGGGCAACCGTGGAGAAGCGCTTCGCGCCAGCGGTCTACACCGAGGCTTATACCCCATCCTCGGCCTTAGGGGCGTCTGCATGAGCCTCCCTCCTATCTCAAACTTGAAACGCGTTTGCCGTCTGCGGGAATCCAGCGAGCGAAGCCACCCTGTAAGAGATCGCTTCGCCCGCAAAGTGACCCGTTCGAGTCGAGAATAAGGGGTTCTAGCCAGGAACTATCCCGCCGGCTCGAACCAACCCGCAATCTTCACACCACCAAAGCCTCCAGGGATCATTTAATTTCATAGACGATATTCACATCTACCGATAGCACCAGTTGCCCGGGCGAAACCGGCACAGGGGCACCTGCACCACCAACGGCTTTGGCTTCATATACGGGCATGGGAATGGCGCCTCCATAAACGTTAATGGTCTGCACTGCACCCAAAGACACGCCGGCGGCTTCGGCTACTTCCTTGGCCTGGGCTGCGGCATCGGCGACCGCGGCTTTGCGGGCTTCGCTCAGGGCCTGGCTCTTATCCGAGGCATCGAACTGAACCCCGTTGATTGAATTAGCCCCGGCATCCACGGCAGCGCTCAGCACCTGGCCCAATTTGCTCAGGTCGCGCACGGTGACATAAACAGTGTTATCCACCACATACAGCACCCCAATCAATTTGCCCGTCGGGTCATACTGTTGTTGGGGGGAGATGCTGAAGTTGCTGGTCTGGATATCCTTGGGGTCAATCTTGAGCCCTTGCAGCGCCTCCGCCACCTTCTGCGAGGCGCTCTCGGCCGCCGGCATCACCGAAGTTCGCCAGCTCTGCGAAGCGGTCGGC
>JBBILY010000244.1:0-2152 GCA_037444705.1 Chloroflexota bacterium
GGTATTGTGCCGGTCAATCCTTTTTTGTTAGCCGGTTGGCGACGAGGTGACCCACGCCAGCAAGTCACTTTACAGCGGGTTGTGGCTCAGGTGGATTATATCTGCCAGATGGCCGGTGACGCTAACCATGTAGGCCTGGGCAGTGATTTTGACGGAGGCTTTGGTGTGCAATCCGCGCCAATGGAGGTGGACACCATCGCGGATTTACAAAAATTGGCCCTCCTGCTGGCAGAAAAGGGGTATACTGATATTGAGATCGCGGCGATTTTAGGAGAGAACTGGAAAGCGCTTTTACAGCGTTCATTACCTGAGAGCCTATGAATGTCTATAGCCTTGCGCCTCAAAAAAAGATCAATCATTTTCGCCTGAGGTTGGGGCTCACGGTTACAATCTTGGGTCTGGTCGTTTATCTTCTCGGGGTCAATCCGGCCTTATTTGGGATGGATCGTAGCCCAGTGACTGGGTTTGTGAAGATCGCGGTCTTTCTCTTGTGGTTGGCGATGATGTGTTTGGGAGGGTATGTAACCCTTAACGCCTTGTGGAACGGCTCACAGAAATCTATCATCGCCGATATCGGATTACGCCTGGTGAGCACGGGCTATCTAATAGCGGTGGCTTGTGGGATGGCAGATTTACTGGGGTTTGGCAATCATACCTTTCCAAAGATACCCTATTTTGGGCCGTGGCAGGCAGGTGGCGTCATGGTTGGCGAAGCGATTATCCTCTTTGGCTTTTTAATGATCATCCCATATCCAACACGTAAGGCATAAGTAACAATCCCTCTCCAGGCGAGAGGGATTGTTTTCAAAATTCAGTCAATGGGGAAGATCAGGCCGGGCTAAGGGTCAACCCCATCGCGGCCAGCATCTCTTCATTAGTGCTGTATTTGAATTCTTCCAGCATACGCCGCTGCGCTTCGGCTTGTTCAATGGCTTCTAATCTCTGGATGTCGTGCTTGGTGACTATGGGTTTACCGATTTTGTGGAAAAGTTGCTTGAGGTTATACAGCACTTCTTCTACATTGGGTTGCGGAGGTAGGGTATGCAGATATTGCAAAACCGCCTGAGCGCCGTTTTCACCATCTTTGCGCGCCACACCTACCAGCCCACTGCTGGCTTCGCGTGACCAGCCGGCGACGAAAATCGCCGGGATGGGTTGGTTTGTGGCGGGATCAAAGACCTCATAAGATTTACCATCTACGGGGAAGAGCGGATTGGGGTTCTTGACGAAAGCGTTCCATTGTACAGGTAGACCGAAGGTTTCATCCACACGGTCACCGATGCAGAAGATGACTGTATCCACGTCCAAGACGCGTTTTACCCCAGTGCCTTTGGCTTTAGTGTCTCCATTGGTTGGGACAAGGGTATTCTCTTCCACTTCCAGCCCGATGACCTTGCCACTGGCATCTCCGAGTATGCGTGTGGGAGAGGCTAGAAAATCGAAGCGAAATACGGTTTCGGAGACGGGTTCTTTGGCTTTCTCTTGTGCAGACAGGATGTAATCTCTGGCAGCCTGGACATCCTGTCCGATGGATTGCATGATCGGGGCGACGCGGGCAATTTCTTCGTCGAGGGCTTTAACATCCAGGTTGGCGATCACCGATTCCATTTCTTTCTTGTCGAACTTCACCTCAGCCGGACCGCGCCGTACGACGGCGATGACTTCGTCCACTTTTTGCTCGCGAATGAGCCAGCGGGCTATATCCAACATCACATTCCCAGCGCCCACGAGCGCCACCCTCCGGCCGATGTAAAATTCTTTTTGGCTGTAGGGAGGTAGTTTGTTATAGTGGTAGACCAGGTCCTTGGCGTGGTAAACGCCTTTGGGCAAGTCTTCCCCGGGTAGCCCTAACCACTTGGTACCTTGGGCACCCACAGTGACCAGCAGCCCCTGGAAGCCAGCGTTTTTGAGGTCATTGAGACTCAGGTCGCCTTTTTCGCCAATCGTGATGTTGCCATAGTAGTCTATTTGAGGCATCTGCAGTATTTGGCGGAACTGCTTGCGCAATCCCTCTTTCATCTTATGCTTGGTAGGATAGATACCGTACTCTGCCAGGCCACCGGGTTTGATATCGCGATTGAGCATAACCACCCGCACCCCCTCTGTGGCTAAATGGCGGGCGGCAAATAACCCCGCAGGGCCGGCTCCGATT
>JBBILY010000245.1:0-2060 GCA_037444705.1 Chloroflexota bacterium
CTGGGCTGATGGCGATGATACGCGCCTGGAAATTGTCCAAAGCATCTCGTAGGCGCCACCTTTGGTATCCTGAAAACTGTGGGACGCGCTGACTAAAGAAGCCGCGCAATTCAAAATCCCGCACTCCCCATTCCACGCCAATTTCAATTGCAGTTTCAGGGTCGTCGCTGATTTCGTCAGTGATCAGGCTGATCTTCATCTGCCTTCTCCCTTAAAGGCGGGGATCACTTCCGCAGCAAATAATTTCAACTCTTGCAAGATGAAGTCGTGAGGCATCCCAGGAAAATAAAGGCGGCAGATCAAATGGTCTACCCCAAAAGCCTGTTCGAACCGCTGGATTTGTTGGATGACCGTATCTGGATCGCCGATCAAAAAGCGATCTTTGCTAAAATCTTCAAATTGTTCAATGGAGGCACTCCCTCCGCCACTTAACAACGGATGTGACCAGGTTGCTGTGGCATATTCGTCGCGATAACTGATGGAAAGATGCCGTTTGGCCATCTCCCAGGCTTCTTCATCTGTTTTTGCGATAACCAGATCGCGCGTAAGCGGTGTAGGCCTGCTACCAGGCATTATGCCCATGGATTCCAGTTTTGTGTGATATATTTTTTGCGCCTCCAGGAGTTTTGCCAGGTCAGCGGTTGGCCCGGGGATCCAGGCCTGTCCCAAAAAGGCGGCACGTGTCAGGGATAATTTTCCCCAACCTCCCAGCCATAGCGGAGGGTGAGGGCGTTGATAGGGTTTAGGCTCAATGCGCTGTCCTTTGACCTGGTAGTATTTGCCCTCGAAGGTGACCGCATCTTGTGTCCAAAGTTGCTTCATCAGGCATAAGGCTTCCTCAAAGCGTTCTCCGCGCTTTGTAAAGGGTACCTGATATAAATCAAATTCATCCGGTTTGTACCCAATGGCCATACCCAGAATAAGGCGACCCTTCGAGATGATATCCAGTAAGGCTACATCCTCTGCCAGGCGTACCGGGTGATAAAATGGCGCGACCAAAATGTCAGTTCCAAGGGAAATGCGCTCCGTGCGCGTTGCCGCTCCAGCCAGTGCCAGAAGTGGTGATGGCCAGTAGTGGTCCTTAACCCCATGATGTTCTTCTAACCAGACCGAATCAAAGCCCAGGGCTTCACCTAACTCCACCTGTTCCAGGTATTGGGGGTAGTAAGCACCGCCTTCGATAGGTATGAATCCGAATTTCATGGCAATGTGCAACCTCCCTGTCAATCAGTCCCTTTTCTGGGAGGGGCAGTGGATTTACGGACAACCAACTGATGCGGAAGGGTTATCGTGGCGTTTGGCTCTATCTCTTTGTTTCGTACTTTGATCAGGCTTTCCATGCCAACAGCCCCAAGGTTGTAGAGCGGGATGGCAATTGTGGTCAGTGGAGGGTCAGTTACCTTGGCAATGGGAATATCGTCAATTCCCATCACGCTGATATCTTCAGGGATTTTGTACCCCAGGTCTTTGAGGCCTAGCAGGCATCCAATGGCCATCATGTCGTTGGAAGCCAACACCGCCGTGGGAAGCGGGGACAATTTATGCAACGCCTGGGCTGCCTTGAGCCCTGAATCGAACTTATAATCGCCGTCAATGACCAGGTCCGCATTGAATTGGAGGCCATACTTCTGCAGGGCCTGCTGATACCCTTGCAGTCGCAGTTCCGTGGTGGTTAACAATTCCGGCCCGGAGATATAAGCGATATGGCGATGCCCCAGGTTAACCAGGAAGTCTATGGCGCTGATAACAACTTCCACATTATCAACCATTACCTGAAGCGAAGGGAAAAGGTGTTTTCCCAGGGTGACACATGCACCGCCTCGGTTGTAGAGCGCCTCCAGAGTCTCTTTCGCCTTGGTTAGATAGCCCTCATCTCTTAAACCACCTCCGGCAAAGATGACACCTTCCACTTGATAACTATTCAGTGTGCGTAAATAATTCAATTCAATATCCGGGACACGGTCTGAGTTACAAATTATTGCCAGATAGCCATACTTGCGGGCGACATCTTCAGCACCGCGAACGATGGTGGCAAAATATGGATCAATAGAGTCACCCAC
>JBBILY010000246.1:0-2042 GCA_037444705.1 Chloroflexota bacterium
AAAGGGGCGTATTTCTTCGGGAGGAAGGTGGTGGCAGGCAGCGAGGAAGGTTTCAAGGGCTTCGAAAGATAACTGAGGGGAAACGGCGTAAATTTCCACCCGATTGCAGGTGGAGAGGATGACCATCTCGCTCACCCCCGTAAGCCCATTGCCCCTTCCCAGATGTGTCAGCGCCGCGCGAACCTGAGCGTCACTAAACGCCAGGCGTTCACGCAGGCGGAGGTTGGCAGTGCGATGGTTGAGGCCCAGGCAGTAGATGTGCATGCAGTGACTCGTGCCAGAGGTTTTCTGGCAAAACTATAGCCAGTTTCCTGGCATCAGCCCAGGTAAGTTTTGGTGGCTTTGGATTAGGAGTTGGTGAGATGTTGGAGAAAGGGGCGTCGGGAATTGTCCCCGCCTAAATAAAACAACCGCCTGAGATTGGCGGTTTTTTGTGTGCCCCCAAGGGGACTCGAACCCCTGTTTTGGCCTTGAGAGGGCCGCGTCCTGGGCCGCTAGACGATGGGGGCTTGAAGCGGTCACATTCTACCATAATCCTGAAATTTTGGGGCTAGGGAGACGAAAACTAGACCATCCCATTTGGAGAGATCATCAGTGGTTGACTTGGGGAGCGTTTCTTATATAATGTGGATTGAGACAGTGGCCTCTGGCAATCAGGCGGAAGATATCATAATTTGGCAAAATGGGCCATTCGCCGCTTGTATGAGGGGATGTAATCTAAGCCGTATTGGGCAGCACGACCGCAAGGAAAGAAGATGGCCAGGAAAGACAATCGAGCAGTGAATGATCAGCATGAGGTCGGCTTGGCCAATCGCCCGATCCTGGGCAATTCGCTGCTGGTGATAAACTCGCTCCTGGCCAAAGAAGGCATGGCTGGCAAGGTGCAGATGATTTACATCGACCCGCCCTACAGCATCAAGTACGCCTCCAACTTCCAGCCGCGTCTCGACCGCCGCGATGTGAAGGACAAAGGCAAAGACCTGACCCACGAGCCAGGGCAAATCAAAGCCTACCGCGACACCTGGAAACTGGGCATCCACTCTAATCTAACCTACCTGCGCGACCGCCTACTGCTGGCGCGCGAACTGCTCACGGAGAGCGGCTCGATCTTCGTCTAGATTAACGACGAGAACCTGCACCTGGTGCGCTGTCTCTTGGATGAGGTGTTTGGGAGGGAGAATTTTGTGGCGGTGATTTCGTTCCGCACTGGAACAAGTCAAAATACCAAAGTCATCGAGCGCTGCATCCTGATGACCACCGAGCCGGGCGATCTGGTGTTTGATCCGAGGTGCGTGCGCAAGGGGACGCGGGTGGGGCGAGTGGATAGCCCCCCTAAATCCCCCCGCATACGGGGGGATAGCCCCCCTAAATCCCCCCGCACACGGGGGGATAGCCCCCCTCAATCCCCCCGCACACGGGGGGAAGAAAATGAGGATTTATCCCTGCGCGCAGGGGAACACACAGACCCCCTCCCCGTTGACGGGGAGGGTTGGGGTGGGGCAGTCTCCCTCCCTGCCAGCGGGGAGGGTTGGGGTGGGGCCTCCCTTATCCCCATCGAAGCCATCCAGGCCGGCGACTGGGTGCTGACCCACGATGGAACACCTCATCGTGTCCTGGGCGTCATCCATCGTCCTTTCAAGGGACGGATGGTCGGCATCCGTCACTCCCTTTCTGACGCCGTGCTTTGGCTGACTGATGATCATCAAGTATTGGCTAAGCCTCGCCCGCGCACACTGGGCGGACAGAGGGACTGGTCTGGCATTCCCAAAGCACTGCGAGGTCGGAGCAAAGAGCTGCGCCGAGAGATGACACCTCCTGAGCGGAAACTCTGGTCACAGTTGCGCAACGGTCAAATCGGTTTTACCTTCCGCCGCCAACATCCCATCGGTCCGTACATCGCTGATTTTTACAGCCGTGAAGCGCGCCTCGTGGTCGAGGTGGATGGCGCTGTAGCCCATGGCACCGAAGCGGCCATCGCTCACGATGCCGCCGATGGCTTTCTCAAAGTTCCTTGACAAATGAATCAAAATGGTCCTCTTCGG
>JBBILY010000247.1:0-2350 GCA_037444705.1 Chloroflexota bacterium
GGGTTTTGGGCCGAGTAGACGGTAAGCCTGGACAGGCTGAGGGAATCCCTTCAGGTGTAGCGGGGGCAGGTTCTCAAAGTCAAACAGGGAACAGGTCTGGCGATAAACGGCCTGGCTGACCAGGATGGTGTCTTGCGCCGCGGCTTCTTCGAGACGATGTGCCAGGTTGACCGTGTCGCCGATGGCGGTATAGTCCATGAGCATATTAGCGCCCAGGCCACCGACGATCACCTGGCCGCTATGCAGCCCTACCCGCAGGTGCAATTCCACCCCCAGGCGCTGGCAGACGCGGCGGTTTAGATCGGCCAGGCTGGCTTGCATCCCCAGGGCAGCCCGCAAGGCGCGCTCGGCGTTATTCTCATGGGCGATGGGGGCGCCGAAAAGAGCCATCAAGCCATCGCCGATGAGTTTATCTACGATGCCTTCGTACTGGTAGACCTCGTTGATCAAGGCCCGCAGGAAGTGTCCCATCAGGTCATATAGGTCTTCGTTGTCCAGCTGGCCGGTGAGTTGCGTATAGCCAGCAAGGTCAGCGAACAAGACGGTGACATGCCGTTGCTGCCCGGCCGCCTCCAGGCCGGCGGCGCGCATGCGCTCCAACAGGTCTGCTCCCATCATCACCCCCATTTGTTCGGTGGGTGGAACCGCAGGGGCGTTACTTGAATAAGTAGCATGGAGCCGTGGTTCACCGCTGGGCAATGTCAGGGGGCGACCACAATTGCCACAAAAGCGCATGCCCACAGGATTACTGAAGCCGCATTGGGCGCAATCAGCCATGCTTTTATCATAACCGCAATGCGTTTAACCTGGCTTGACAGATTTGTTGGGTGGGGATGCTCTGCCCCCAACGCTCACCGCAATTTGAGGTGGCTCGGGTGAAGGCGGCCTGCCTGACAACTTTTAAGTGCACACCTTTCACCAGCCTCTTGCCACGAACCCTTCATCGCATTGCGGCAGGGGCGTGTGTGCTGGCGATGCGAGCAGTGGCCTTTATAGCGGTGATCGGGATTGTAAGCCCTATCAAGCGCAAATGAGACTATGCCTTTAAACCCTGAGCACTCGATATGCAGTTAACTTAAACGATTATTAACCTATCCTTAATGAAAATATAATTGACAGTCTTTTTTCTAGCCACCTGACAGTTTGTTTTCATCGGTAGGAAACCAGGGTAATATGAAATGGAAGGGCATTTATCACACACCTTTCAATAAAGCGTAAGCCAATCTGGAAGATGCTCAAATCCCTGCGATCCGCACGATCAACCAAATGGCGTAAACCAGTGCGTATGGTGCGGGTTCCACTGGAGACCAACCAGACATACAAAAGTGCCACAGCCAGGGTCAAGCGAGACAAACGCTCAAAATGACGCAACATAGTACTTTCCAGATCAAAGCCATGCCTTTTGAGATCGCCAAACATTTCTTCGACCCACATCCTGCGCCGGTAGAAGCGCAGTGCCATGTTTCGATCCGGGAGATTGGTGGCCAGGCACCAGGGTTCTTTCTCACCGACCTCCCAATGGACCAAAAGACTGACGGGGTAAATCTCTTTGGCGGTCAGATAGCCTTGGCCCAGCCAAGCGCTTTGACCAGGTTTTTGAATGTAACTCCCGAAGGTTCGCCAGTCTCTGATAGCTTCCAACCAGATCATTGTGTCCGATTTTTGACGTAAGACATAGAACCAATGCCATTGATCCAATTGACGCAAGACCGCAACAGGGCCAAATTCACAATCTCCAACCAGGAAAACGGCAGCTCCGTTGGGGATCAGTTTGCGTACATACGCCAACAAAGCCAACTGTTTCCAGGCACTGCTGTGGCCTTTGACATGTTTGACCCATGTCCAGGCAATGGGGATCGCCCTTTTGCGATAGGCCAGGCACACAATCAAGAGTTGATGCCTGAAACCAATCTTGGTGCCGTCCACAATCAAATGGATTTCACCCAGATTGTGGAACTGTGTTTCCAGCCACTGCCGAGCGATGGGTTCATACCATTCCCGAACTCGAATGGCAGGGTTATTCAACAACCTGCTCAATCGTCGGGTCGTGCTGACCAGCTTGGCCAAGCCAGGGATCTTGCCTGCAATCCGGCTCGTACTGACCGAGCGGCTTTGATAAATGCCGATGACCAGCCAAACGAAGTTGCGTATTTGTGTGATTCGCTGGTTAGGGCGCAATTCCTGAAGCCGTTGAAACCAGGTATGATAGAGTGCGTTGGTCGGCATGGGTCTCCTCCGGGAAGTAATTTCTGTAGCAAGAACTACTTTAACCGGAGTTCTCCTGCCGATCAACTATTCTTTTGTTAAAGTGTCAGGTGGCTAGAAAGATGTCAGAGATCAGATTGCAGTT